>JBMUBK010000203.1:0-1008 GCA_049457355.1 Aquiluna sp. | reverse complement strand
AAATCGCATTTGCATAAACCGCATCCACTGCCTGAGTCTGGTCAAGCGACAGACCGAAGCTAGTGGCGGGGTTGTCCAGGATCACTGGTGATACCGCTGTGCCGAGTCCTGACAAGAGGATTCCGGCAATAAGTAGGCCCCAGTGCGCGCGAGCGTAGATAAGCTTGCGCCATTCTGATTTGAGTAGGGCTCCCATTAGAGCTCACCTCCAGTCAAAGCCAAGAAGGCGTCTTCCAGGCTGCCATCGCCAATGACTTCCTTCATCGAGCCTGAGGCAATGAGCTTGCCCTTGTTGATGATGATTACGTCATCGACGGTGTTCTGCATCTCTGCTAGCTGATGCGAGGAGACCAGAATGGTCCTCCCACCCTCTGCCAGTTTTCTCAAAAACTTTCTCAGCCAGGCAATGCCTGCCGGGTCAAGGCCATTGGCAGGCTCATCCAGGATAAGAATTTCTGGATCTCCAAGAATCGCGCCCGCCAAAGCAAGGCGCTGCTTCATCCCGAGTGAGTAGTTCTTCATTTTCTTATTTGCAGCGTCTGTGAGCTCAACCATCTCCAAGACCCCATCGACTCTGGAATCGGGTATTCCGGCTGCCGCGGCAACGACCCTAAGGTTTTGCTTGCCAGTGAGGGCAGGATGAAATCCTCGGCTATCTAATACTGTCCCCACCTTGCTGAGTGGGTTATCGAGATCGCGATAACGCTTGTCAAATATCGTTGCGCTGCCGCTGGTGGGGGCCGCAAGCCCGACCAGGCAGCGCAGTGCTGTCGACTTCCCAGCACCGTTAGGTCCTAAGAAACCCGTGATGCGCCCTTTGGCAATGTTGGCCGTCAAGTTGTCCACGGCATTTTGCTTGCCATAGGTCTTTACCAGGCCAGAAATGGCAATTGCAATAGTCATAACTACCCTTCTCTTATGCTTTCAGCCTAGCCACATCGTCCCCTCAGTTCCGTGACACAATGGAGCAATGACAAATCCCACCTCAGTAGCTACCCTGCACACCAA
>JBMUBK010000202.1:0-1008 GCA_049457355.1 Aquiluna sp. | reverse complement strand
CTAAGACGAAAGTCTTGGCCCTTTTAGTTTGCCCTGGCCATCGCAAGAAGAAGCTTCTCGACTGAATACTCAGGGTCGCGGGAAGCTCCCTTGACATCGGCATCGGTCTGGGCCGCCAGGCGCACAAGGCCCGCGAGATCTTCTTCCTGCCAACCGCTGAGTTCTTTTCTAGCCTTATCAATTTGCCAGGGTTGCATGCCAAGAGTTGCCGGAGCCGCATTTCTGTCGTTGAAAAGCCTTGCGAGTTGACGAATTCTCATGCTCAAAGCGGCAACCAAGGCGACTGAGTCAATACCGGTTGCAAATCCGTGCCTGAACAGGCGAATGGCCTCTGCAGCATTTCCTGAGAGAGCCGCGTCAGCGATTTTGAAGGCATTTGTCTCAACCCGACCCCCAAAAGCAAGCTCGACATCCTGCAAGCTAACTTTGGCGTGGGTGGAGCTCAACTGGGAGCAGGCAGCCCCAAGCTCTCCCAGGTCAGAGGCAAAGGCTCCCACGAGTGCCCTAATGGCCGGCTGCTCGATCGGCACGCCACGTGCAGAAAACTCGCGCTTCACAAAATCGATGCGCTCAGCATCCTTTTTGAGCTCATCACAGTTCACGCTCAGAGCCTGCTTAGCAAGCTCCTTGCGTATCTTGCCGCTGTGTCCAACCATGTTTGGGAGCCTCACAACGACGGTGCAGCTATCAACTGGGTTTTCTACTAACTGCTTGAGGTCCTCTAATAACCCCTCTCCTGCACCATGAATAATCACAAGTCGTGGCTCTGCAAACAAAGACGGCGAGGCATAGTCGAACAGGCTCCCGGCGGAATAACTACCCTCTGGAATCTCAGAAACTTCAAGTTCGACATACTCGCCGCGAAGGCTTTCCCTTATTTGTCGAATTGCCTTTGAGGCCAGGTAGTTTTCTGGCCCAACCACCAGCACAAGCGGAGCGGGCCTCGCATCAAACCAGTGCACCGTGCCGCTCACGCGGTCAGTTTACCGCTGTAGCGATAGCGGAGCT
>JBMUBK010000201.1:0-1013 GCA_049457355.1 Aquiluna sp. | reverse complement strand
GCAGCGCGGTCAAGCTCAAGAGCAATCACGCGAGCCAGATCGTTACGGATCATGCCCTCAACATCAATCGAGGACTGAAGCAGCAGACGACGGCTGTAGTCGACATAAGCACCCACAGTCTTGGGGGTCATGTTGACCTGATCGATTGCCTGCTGGCTTTCGGTCGGGCTGCTGTTCTCACCCACCCAGTAGGCAGTAGCAGCAGAGGTCTGACGGGGGATGCTGATGTTGCCCTGCAGGCCGGTCAGCATGGTCACGCCAGCTTGAGCCAGTGCAAGACGATTGCGCAGCAGGTCGATGAACGAACCAGCCAGCAGCTCATCAGCAACGAGGTTGCCGCCAGCAGTGGGGGTGCCCACCACCAGATCACGACGCAGCACTTCGTTCGGGATCACGATGCCGTTGCTGGCACGCTCATATTTCTGAGCAGCAGCTTTGCCGACTTCGATTTCAAACTCAGCAGCGCGACGAGCAGAAGCATCACTGGGGTTAGCCAGATAGTTCAGCGCACGAGCAAAGCTGAAAGAGCGAGTCTCCTTATCGGAGAGGCCGACATCATTAGAAGTGATGTCGGCAGAACGGATGGGTTCTTCCATGGGTTGAGAGCCGAGTTTTTCGAGGACGGCAGCGCGAGCCTCGTCGAGGGTGCGACCACCTTCGACAAGCTCACGAGCCAGGTCTTGCATCTGGTGCTTTTCGCCCAGTGCATTGATAGCGGCGATACGGGTACGCTCGGCCTCTGCGGCCTTGGACCGGATCACCTCCAGATCTGGAGTGTTTTCCATTTCGGGTTCAGGTGTTGGTGATGCGGCAGTGGCCGCTTGAACATCGGTCTCATCATTTAGAGACCTGCCAATTCCAATCGTAGGATCAGCAGGTATAGAGACCACGCTGACTTCGTAAGGCGACCATCTGGTTGCCACGAAATCACCGCCTCGTTCTTCCATCTTGTCGATGGAATAACCGAAGCTGATGCCGCGCAAAATATTATCGCGGACATCAGCAAGGATTTC
>JBMUBK010000200.1:0-1038 GCA_049457355.1 Aquiluna sp. | reverse complement strand
TGAGCTCCTCATAATCCAAAAACATCGAGATCGAGCCGTCTTCGTATTGAAGCAAGACGCACGGCTCCCTTCCTTTTGAGGCGGCGAGCTCGGCTTCTGTTCGTTCATTCATGTGAACAAGCCTGATCTTGATGCCCCTGCCCGCTTCAAGCCTTTTCTCGAACTCTTTGAAGGCCTTCTTTTTCATGATGGGGGAGTGGGTTATGTCGCACAAACTGCATTCCTTGACCCCTACCAGGTGACCAAGAAAATAACTCACTTCTCCGACCAAGCCACCATCGGCTTTATAGACACCGATGAGGGTCTTGCCTTTACTCTGCACTCACTTGCAAACCAGTTATGTGGCAAGTTGCTTCCAGAGATGGGCGGAACAAAGCGTTCAATGAATGGGTTTGTCTAGCAATGATGAAGGTAATCAGGACACTCGCGAGGGTTTTGCTGGGTGGAGCGCTCATGATGGCAGGAGTTGGCCATCTGACTGATGCTCGCCAGGAGTTTCAGGCCCAGGTTCCGGTATGGCTGCCGCTGGATCCTGACTTTGTTGTGGTTGCATCCGGCATCGTCGAGATTCTCCTGGGACTATCCCTACTAACCGTGGGCTGGGTTGTGCCGTGGGCAGGTCTTGTCACCGCGCTGTTTTTCATCGCCATATTTCCCGGCAACATCAACCAATATGTGGAGGGCATTGACGCGTTTGGTCTAGGCACTGATGAGGCCCGATTCACCAGGCTCTTCTTCCAGCCGCTGCTGGTTCTTTGGGCGCTTTGGTCTTGCGAATCACTAAAGCTAATTAGGCGACTAACAAGCAGGCAAAAGAGTGAAACTTACTAGAGCGCTGGTTTTTCTCACTGTCTTGGCACTCACAGGGTGTCAGGCCTCAGGTGACCAGCCGGCCATCTCCACCCCAGCTCAGGTCGAGAGCGAAGCGCCTCAGGAAGAATCAGTGCCTCAACAGGAGGCTGAGGAGGAAAACACCTCGGAGCCAGAACCGGCGGGACCGCAGGAGTGCCAGGAAGCAACTCAGCTCAGCATTGAAGA
>JBMUBK010000199.1:0-1041 GCA_049457355.1 Aquiluna sp. | reverse complement strand
TGACGTTTAACCATTCTCTCCCATTGAGGACTTTCAAATGCTCTACCATCCGACTGAACTGGTTAAGAGCCAAGACGTTATTGTGCGTGTTGGCGCTGTGCCCTCTGGTCGCCCTGTAATCACCCAGAGCGGCGCTACATTCACCGTGAGCGGTGCTCCTAGCCTCTTCACCCTGCAGGCCGCTACAACGGCTTCTGTGGCCTTCAACGACGGCAACACTGAGTTCTACCTGCTCGGCGGCGGCGGCTTCTCTGACAGCGTGATCGTCACCTCTCAGGCCACTGCTTCCATCACCTCCTACTTCCAGAAGGACGTAGATGGTACAGTGTTCATTCCGAATAGCTTTGACGAAGCCTTCCAGATCATCACAGCCTCACGCTATGACAAAAATTCGGAAGTCTACGTTGAGATCAACAAGCAACTGGGTGCCAGCGGCACCACCTACTACTACGATCGCGTGGCTTTCGTGAGCCGTGTGATGAACTACAACGAGAGCTATCCCGCTGATAACCTCGTGGAAGTGACCTTCGATCTCATCAGCCGTGGGCCTATTGGCATCCACCAGAATGCTGAGAACACTGGCAGCATCATCCCGACTGCTCCCAATAGCTGATAACTCTTCCCCATTGTTTCTTGCTAGCCTCTCCTTACGGGGAGGCTTTTTATTGTGAACATTGCACAGCTTCGTGAGACCATTGTTGAGCTTTTAACGGCCTCGCCCAATTTGATTGGCAATTACATTTTGCCTAATGGCCAAGCCATTCCAGCAGTGTATGTGGTGGGGCAAAAGAGCGTACCGCCTGAATGGAAAGCGGAAGGCCTAGAGGTGACCATGCGGCAATATCCTGAGCTTCTGCCTCGTGCTGGCGTGGGCATCGCCAATGTGCTTCAGCAATGGGAAGTGGTGCTCATGCAATACAACCCTGATGGCAAGCAGATTGCACAGGCGATGGACAGAATGACAAGGCGCTTTCCTGATGCCACTTTTCGCTACCTTCCTGGCGATGACGTGGCTTATGAGCGTTGCCGCATCATCATTCC
>JBMUBK010000198.1:0-1081 GCA_049457355.1 Aquiluna sp. | reverse complement strand
ACGTTCACCAGCTCCAAAGCCATCGCCCACTCCCAGCTTTCCGTGTTTGCGGTTTTCTGGCGCTCGTCTGCTCCAAAGGCCTTGTCAAAAAACTTGACCCTGTAGGTCTTCTGGAGGTAGTTGGCAATTCGGGTGGTGGCAAAAAGAAGTGCGAAGAGGATGACCGAGATGACGATCTCCGCCACCGGCATGCCGGCACCGGAGACCACCAGGTCGGTAAATAGCTTTGCCACCAGCAACTCGGTCACCGGAATGGCCGCAGCTATCAAAACCAGCAGAATTAGTTGCCAGCGGTACTTGCCCTTGGGCACAAGTTGCCTGGATGACTTCCATAGCAGCGATGTCATGCGTTTCATTTGAGGACCATCGCAATTGCCGCCTTGATATGCCCCTCGACCTCGGAGATCTTTTTGCTTGACACCTTGATGGTCTTGGTGAGTTTTTTGAGGTTTGTCTTTGAGAGGTCTGTTGGCAGCACAATCGGGTTCATTACCTCGACGCCTGCGCCCAGTGCGTAGTCCTCGTACTTTATGCCGCTGCCGTGGACGTTTTCCTCGTAGCCTTCGAAGGTCACCAGAGCACATGGGATGCCATAGGAGTGGCAGGTGATCATCACATGCATTGCTGAGGTGATCACATAGTCATACTCGTTCAGCTTGGTCACAAACTCTTTGATGTCCTTAGGTCTAGACATCATCACCGAGAGCTCATCGATCTTGCTCGGGAGCTTGAGGTTTGCAGAGCTATGGGAGAAGTGCCTCACAAGAACACCCCTGCCATTTGTCTTGCCGCGCTTGACGCGATAGATCTTGGAAATGACTATCCCAGGGTCACCAAATGATTTCACTTCCGGACCCTTGGAGGCCTTAAGGGCTTTTGCGGTTAGCGGCCCTCTGACCGAGACATAGTTTGCTTTGCGGCTTAGTTGAACATCGTCTGTTGAGATGCCGGTTCCAACCACCACGGCGCTCGACTGAATGAACCTTCCAATCGAGCCAAGAGAGATTAGGTGCTTCTTGCCAGTTGGTTTGGTTGGCGGCTGAATGATGACTCTTGCCTTTGAGTAGTGGGCAATGATCAG
>JBMUBK010000197.1:0-1104 GCA_049457355.1 Aquiluna sp. | reverse complement strand
TCTATGGTTCCGTTCCTGTGGAATGTCTGGATCACCTATCGCAATGGCGTAAAGGTCGAGCTCAAGGACCCATGGGGCTATGGACGCTCACTCGAATGGGCAACCGAGTCGCCAATCCCGAGACACAACTTCCACTCCATCCCAAGGATCCGCTCAGAGTCGCCTGCTTTCGACATGAACTACCCAGAGTACGCAGCACCTGAGGCGAAGGAAGCTTATGCCAAGGAGGGACGCATCTAATGCGTTCCAACATTGTCATCCTCCTGGTGATGGCGGCCTACTTTACAGTTGCTGACATTGCCTATGCGATTTGGACCTACATCGACACTGGTGCCGTGGAGCCGATTGGCACTGCGGCGATAGGCCTACTGGTTGTCCTCTCGATCTTCATTGCGTTCTACCTCTTCTCAGGCATGCGTCGCAGTGCGACATTGCCCGAAGACAACTTGGATGGCGAGATTGAGGAGGGTGCCGGCGAGGTCGGTTTCTTCTCACCGTGGAGCTGGTGGCCACTGTTCCTAGGTGCGTCAAGTGGACTAGCATTTGCTGCACTGGCCGTGGGTTGGTGGCTCTTCTTCATCGCCGTCCCATTTGCGGTGGTAGCGGTTGTTGGCTTCGTATTCGAATACGACCGCTTCGCACACGCTCACTAGCAATTCTCAGCAAGATGACACCATTGGGTGTTATCCTTTTCTGCTGCTCGCAAGGGCTCGTAGCTAAAAAACTAAACATGGGGATGATCGGTTTCGACACTGTAATGATGAGTGAAAGAAGCGGGTCGAGGATGCACAGTTATCTCGTAAACGCTCTGTGCAAAACTATAGGTGCCAATACAAAGCGCGCCGACTTCGCCCTAGCTGCTTAAGCTAGCCCCGAAGTCCGTTTGCCTAGGTTTGATTTCGACCTAGTTCCAAACGTCATTTAGAAATCTCGCTGATTGGGTGCGTCAAAGGCCTAATCGGGACTTTTTACTTTGACTGGGCTGGTCGGCGTAGTTGCCTCCGACAAATTCCGCAGCCGAGTAGAACGCCTTTGGAGGCTACACCCGTAGAAGA
Organism: Aquiluna sp.; assembly: GCA_049457355.1. Classification (GTDB taxonomy): domain Bacteria; phylum Actinomycetota; class Actinomycetes; order Actinomycetales; family Microbacteriaceae; genus Aquiluna. Next base: position 49 of record JBMUBK010000197.1, on the reverse strand, counting down.
GTCATGAACGCTGCAGTGGACCCGGGTTCGATTCCCGGCATCTCCACCA
>JBMUBK010000196.1:0-1118 GCA_049457355.1 Aquiluna sp. | reverse complement strand
CAATATCAATCCACACATGCCGAAGGCGCGGCAGGTGTTGGTCGAGACTGTCACGAAGGACGCGTAACTGCTGGCGTGCCTGCTGTTTGGCCGTAGGAATGATGGCGCCATACTTTCGGCAGAGGGCCTCTAAGCCTGCGCGCATGTCCGCGCCTTTGCTGTAAATCTGGGCTGCCGCATTGTTCAGACGGAGGGTGTACTTGACCGCAAGTCGAGCTCTGCGGAGCTGCTCGTCGTACGAAAGGGCCTGGGAGTGTACCGAGGGATCGTCTTCTGTAGACGTGGTAGGCGTACTGTCATCTCGTTCTGGAAAGCCGAGAAGCTCGTGCTCCGGACCGAGGCGCAAGTTTTCGAAGAGTATTAGCCCGGCCATGGCAAGCGTCAGCGCCAAGTCCGCGATCCATGTCGGTAAGCGCTCCGGACCCTCTGTTGCCTTCCAGGCGATGGCCTGCAGCGCGGCCGAATCCACCGCTTGGGTTGGTAATGCCATCAAAAGTACGAAAAGGAGGGTGCCATTGAGCCGCGACGTGCGGCGAGAAACAGTGTGCGCGAGAAAGACCAATATCCATGTTGAGCCGCCACTCCAGCCCAGAAGGCTGTGAGCAAACTCTAGGACAATGCGCAAGGCAACCACTCCAAACCCCACAAGACCAAGTGAGGAGACCAGAGAGAAAAGAAAGCTGAAAGCGTGAGTGCTCCACATCGTTTTTCCAAAGGGCGCAGCGAATGCCTCTTCACTGCTGCGCTTCCCCATCTGGAGAACTTCTCCCTTATGCAGAAAGACTCCCCCAGACCGCAGGATCGCACAAAGGCGACCTGCTGCGCGTGGCCACTCTGGCCACCGCACCACGTCCGAAGACGCAGGCAACGGCACCATGTGATGCACCGCACTCACTGCAGCTCCTGCCACCCACACGGGTGCAGAGCTCCTGCACTCAGCCAGACCTCAGCGCCAGACTCGCTGAAGGAACAACTCTCTAAGACCGAGACACCAAGAACAGGAAGTGAAGGGGCACCTGAACTGGAAGTGAAGGTGCACCTGAACTGAAGGTGAAAGTGAACCTGCACCTGAACTGAAGGTGAAGGTGAACCTGGCTGGAGAGCCGGCCTGAGGTGGA
>JBMUBK010000195.1:0-1121 GCA_049457355.1 Aquiluna sp. | reverse complement strand
ATGGGTCTGACGGGGATGACGGTCGGGAAATGGAGAAAGCGCTATCGAGAGCTCGGCATCGAGGGCCTTCACGATGAACTTCGTCCAGGCCGCCCTCGTACCTATGGGGACGACAAGGTAGCCGAAGTCATCAATCGTGCACTGCAAACGAAACCCAGCGATGGCAGTACTCACTGGAGTGCACGCTCGCTTGCAGCTGAGACAGGAATCTCAAAGAGCACAGTCCACCGCTGGCTGAAGATATTTGCCCTCCAGCCCCATCGGCAGAAGAACTTCAAGATCTCGACTGATCCTTTCTTTGTCGAGAAGGTCAGGGATATCGTCGGCCTCTACCTGAATCCCCCCGACAACGCAGTGGTGCTGTGCGTGGACGAGAAAACCCAGGTGCAGGCTCTTGATCGCACTCAGCCAGTGCTGCCGATGGGCTTGGGATACGTGGAAGGAGTCACCCACGACTATATCCGACACGGTACGACCACCTTATTTGCTGCTCTTGATGTAGCAACTGGCAAGGTCGTCACTCAGTGCAAGCCTCGCCATCGACATCAAGAATTCCTCGCCTTTCTTCGGGAGATTGAGAAATCAGTGCCTACTGAGCTTGACCTGCATTTGATTGTCGATAACTATGCCACGCACAAACATCCCAAGGTCAAAGCCTGGCTGGCCCAGCGTCCCCGTTTTCATATTCACTTCACCCCAACTTATGCTTCATGGCTGAACCAGGTGGAGCGTTGGTTCGCTCTCATCACAGAACGAGCCATTCGCCGTGGGAGTTTTTCCAGTGTCAAGCAGCTGATCGCCAGGATTGAGCAGTTCGTTGCGGCATATAACAAGAATACAGCTCCATTCATCTGGACGGCCACAGCGGATTCAATCTTGGAAAAGATTCAACGACTTTGCTCTGGTATCTCTGGGACGGAACACTAGTCCAGGACTGAGAAATCCCCAAAAAGCCAGTCTGGCACTGGCTTTAAGGCTGCCAGCGGCTGACTGCTCCTGACAGGCCGTGCCAGGCTGTAGGGCCGACCTTCTCACAGACCTTCTCACATGGCTGAGGCAGCCCCCTGGGAGATCGCCATCCGCGTCGAAACCGCTCACGCCTTGTCCCGCAAGGGATGTCC
>JBMUBK010000194.1:0-1121 GCA_049457355.1 Aquiluna sp. | reverse complement strand
CTCACCCAGTTCCAGGACGGCGGAGTGCTATCCAGGCTCATCGAGCAGCCAGACGGAACAAGGTATTGGATTGAAAACGCAAGCTCGCGAGTGGTCGTCGACCCACTGGCACTGAGCACCGTCGGAGCAGAGAACTCACCAACGGTCTCGATGACTATCGAGCAAATCACCTCTGTACAGCCAGGAAGCGCCCTTGCGTCTGAACTGGTGATGTTTGGCCTAACTGGAACAAATGACATGCTCATCGCCTCGGGCGGTAAAACCTATCGGTTTGTAGCCAGCCTGCTGGGAGCTACTAACCTCTCACGTTGGTTTACCCAGACCGGTGTGACCATGGAGTTGCAGGCGGTTGCCTCGACCATGCACCCAGAGACTATTCGCGGCTTTGTCTCCAGTCCTGCCGGCGATACCTACGTGATCACTGCCGAAGGCAAGCTGAGGGTTACTGATCCTGCCGAATGGACTGACTACGTGGTCCCGCTGCCGCAGAGTTTGATTGACGCCTTCCCAACAGTTGAGGCCGAGCTTGCGACACCAGCTGTTGTGACGTCGGAGGGTAACAAGCTTGCCTACTTCGTGGACTCTGCAGAGCGCAGAATCTCCACCACCGCCGACATGACGAACAGGTTCTTGGGTCTCATTGACCAGCCAAGCACCGTTATCCTTCCGCAATCTGCAATCAACACCGTTGAAAGCGTTGGCCTCGCAATGGCTCCGGGCTCGATAGTCAAGGCTGCTGGCAGCTCCACCCTCTATCTTGTGGACGGCCTTACCAACAAGATTCAACTCGCGTCCTCCTCTCAGGCAAGGAGCGTCTCCGACTCCAAGACCTTCACCTTCACCAAGAGCGAGCTCGACAAGCTGGAGACCAGAACCGGCTTTAGCTCAATCAAGGTTCAGTGCAATGCGGAGACCTACCTGCTCGATGGAGGCGTGCTCTACCCGATTTCAGCAGAGGCAGCTAGTCACTTCCCAGGCACCGCCTACCCGCTGGATAACTCAACCTGCAGTGCCCTGGAGTTGTCATCGCGTGCTGTTGGGCAGTTCATCAGAGACTCAAGAGGAATTCTCTACTTCATCCAAGATGGTAAGAAGCAAAGGATTTCTAACTGGACGCACTT
>JBMUBK010000193.1:0-1132 GCA_049457355.1 Aquiluna sp. | reverse complement strand
AACGCGAAACAACCCGACCGCACAAGCGATCGGGTTGTTTCATCGACTAATTCCGGCAGCGACCTACTCTCCCAGGGGGTCTACCCCCAAGTACCATCGGCGCTGGCGGGCTTAACTGCCGTGTTCGGAATGGGAACGGGTGTATCTCCGCCGCTATGGCCACCGGAAATCTTGTGTCGTCAGGATCCCTGACAACTCCAGAGCAAGCACGAGCTGAGTTTCAACCAAGCCCTCGGCCGATTAGTACCGGTCGGCTACACGTGTTACCACGCTTCCACCTCCGGCCTATCAACGTGATGGTCTCGTCACGGGCCTTACTGCGTTGACCGCATGGGAGTGCTCATCTTGGAAAAGGCTTCCCGCTTAGATGCTTTCAGCGGTTATCCCGCCCGTAGGTGGCTAATCTGCCGTGCCCTTGGCAGGACAACAGACACACCAGAGCTACGTCCGTCCCGGTCCTCTCGTACTAGGGACAGCATTCCTCAACACTCCTTCGGCTGCGGAGGATAGGGACCGAACTGTCTCACGACGTTCTGAACCCAGCTCACGTACCGCTTTAATGGGCGAACAGCCCAACCCTTGGGACCTGCTTCAGCCCCAGGATGCGATGAGCCGACATCGAGGTGCCAAACCTTTCCGTCGATATGGACTCTTGGGAAAGATTAGCCTGTTATCCCCGGGGTACCTTTTATCCGTTGAGCGACCACACTTCCACACGTGATGGCCGGGTCACTATGCCCTACTTTCGTACCTGCTTGACTTGTAGGTCTCGCAGTCAAGCTCCCTTGTGTCATTGCACTCGACGGCTGATTGCCAACCAGCCTGAGGGAACCTTTGGGCGCCTCCGTTACATTTTAGGAGGCGACCGCCCCAGTCAAACTACCCGCCTGGCGCTGTTCCTGATCCGGATAACGGACCGAGGTTAGGGTCCCAAATGACGCAGGGTGGTATTTCAACGTTGACTCCACACTGGCTGGCGCCAATGCTTCCAAGTCTCCCACCTATCCTACACAACGCAATTCAAGACTCAACACCAAGTTATAGTAAAGGTTCACGGGGTCTTTTCGTCCTTCCGCAGCTAACGAGCATCTTTACTCGTACTTCAATTTCGCCGGGTCTATGGTTGAGACAG
>JBMUBK010000192.1:0-1140 GCA_049457355.1 Aquiluna sp. | reverse complement strand
CCTCTAAGCTCCCAGGCCCAGGTTGCGGTGGAGTAGCCGTTTTGGCCTCCGATGGATTCAATCCGCTTCCAGATATCTGCCTGAGTATCATCTGACTCGTACTGACGCTTGTCCACATACAGCGACCCTCCAGCCCAATCCGGGTCGGTGGGAAGCGGTTGGGAGTGAGTTCCCGGGGTCAGCGCGTTTGACCACCTGGTCTCAACATCGAGCTGCTTAATTCTTGTGAGTGCTAGGGAGACGGCCTTGCGAAAGTCGGTCAAGCCGTCTTTGTGGTCAGGAACCAACTCTCTGATTCGGTCATCCTTGGCGACCACCTCATGCTTCAATGATGCCACCAGTCTTTTTGCCAGCGTCACCGGAACAGGGGTCACAAGGCCAATCCAGCCCGAGGCAAGCCTGGGAGTTAGCACGGGAAGCGGCAGGATAATGCGCCTTCTCAGACCTGCGACCTCGGCATAGATCTGCATCATCTCCATGTAGGTAAAGACATCGGGTCCGCCGATGTCGAAGACATCGTTGATCTTCTTGTCGATGGTGGCTGACCCAATTAGGTACCTAAGGACATCTCGAACCGCTATCGGCTGGATTCTGTTCTTGAGCCACTTTGGAGTCACCATGATCGGCAGTCTCTCGGTTAGGTGGCGGAGCATCTCGAATGAGGCCGAGCCGGAGCCAATCACGACACCAGCTCGAAGCTCGATTGTCGGCACTCCGCTAGACCTAAGAATCTCTCCAGTCTTTGCCCGGGCTGACATGTGGGGGGAGAGGGAGTCATCGGAAGAGGTGATGCCGCCCAGATAGACGATTCGCCTCACGCCGTTTTGCTTTGCTAGTTTTCCAAAGTTTCGGGCGAGATCCTCCTCCATCTGCTCGAAGTTCTTTGAAACCATGAGCGCATGGAGCATGTAGTAGGCGAGGTCTATGCCCTGAAGGGCAATATTCAGGGCCTCTGGGTCTAGGGCATCACCCTCAACGATCTCCACCTGATCGCGCCACGGATAGTCCTGAAGTTTGTGAGCATCGCGAACTAAGACCCGGACTCGGTAATTGTGGGAAACAAGTTCCCTAACCAGTCTGCCGCCGACATATCCTGTGGCACCGGTAACCAGAACCCGCGCAGGCTTCTTATCTTTGGAT
>JBMUBK010000191.1:0-1143 GCA_049457355.1 Aquiluna sp. | reverse complement strand
GTTCTTTGAAAAGTTCATAAGTGAGAAAGTTCTTACTGATTAAAAGACTTCTCGGTTTACTGACCATCATCTTTGTGTGGAGAACACCAAAGCTCTGATGCGAACCCCTTGCTTGTGGGTTCAACCGAAGAAGAGCCGGCTTCTGATGAAGCGCACACAGTCTCAACGCCGTGTGCCCAGGTGTTACGCAAGTAATACTCGAGCTTCATCTCTCATCGCTGAGTGGGCCGGAAAATAAAACGCAAAGGTGTTTCCCAGTGGGAATCATCAAGCGCAGTAAGGGCATGCGACGGATGCCTAGGTATCGAGAAGCGACGAAAGACGTGACAGGCTGCGAAAAGCCTCGGGGAGCTGCCAAGTAAGCTTTGATCCGGGGATGTCTGAATGGGGCAACCCACTCCTTTTGGAGTACGGGAAGGTGAATACATAGCCTTCTGCGAGCGAACTCGGGGAATTGAACCATCTTAGTACCCGAAGGAAAAGAAAACAAAACAGTGATTCCGAAAGTAGCGGCGAGCGAAATTGGAACAGCCCAAACCAGTCTTCGCAAGAGGGCTGGGGTTGTGGGACGTGCATTTAGGAAGCGAACGGTAGCTGAATGGGCTGGAAGGCCTGTCCACAGAGAGTGAAAGACTCGTAAGCGAAACCAATCGTTCTGAGCGCGAATCCCGAGTAGCACAGGGCACGTGAAACCCGGTGTGAATCCGGCAGGACCATCTGCCAAGGCTAAATATTCCTCGATGACCGATAGTGAACCAGTACCGTGAGGGAAAGGTGAAAAGAACCCCGGTGAGGGGAGTGAAATAGATCCTGAAATCGCATGCCTACAAGCAGTTGGAGCACCCTTGAGGTGTGACAGCGTACCTTTTGCATAATGAGTCCGCGAGTTATTTTCTGCAGCGAGGCTAAGGTGCACAAGCACTGGAGCCGTAGGGAAACCGAGTCTGAATAAGGCGACTGAGTTGCAGGGAATAGACCCGAAGCCACGTGATCTACCCATGGCCAGGTTGAAGGGGAGGTAAAACTTCCTGGAGGACCGAACCGGTGCCTGTTGAAAAAGGCTCGGATGAGCTGTGGGTAGGGGTGAAAGGCTAATCAAACGTGGCGATAGCTGGTTCTCCCCGAAACATATTTAGGTATGGC
>JBMUBK010000190.1:0-1144 GCA_049457355.1 Aquiluna sp. | reverse complement strand
ATCTTTGGAAATCGCGCGAAGCTCGATCCGGCACTCACTCGCTCTGCGGAGCTATTGCAGGACCAGATTGACCGCTTTGAAAAACTTCTGGGCGACCTGCTAGAAATCTCTCGCTATGACGCCGGGGCTGTTGTCGCAGACTTCGAGTCACACGACCTCAATGCGGTTGTGGGAGCTGCCATTGAGTCCATTGAGCCGCTCGCCAAGAGCAAGGGTTGTGAGATCAATGTCGAGCTGCCGGGCAAGCCTGCGATGGCTGAGCTTGATGCCAAGCGCATAGAGAGACTTCTTCGCAACCTGCTTTCGAACGCCATTGAGCACGGTGAATCCAAACCGATTCACGTTCAGGTCGGTGAGAATAATCAGGCGGTAGCGGTGTGTGTTTCTGACAGTGGGGTTGGAATGTCCAGGGCTCAGCTGGAACGAGTCTTTGATCGGTTTTGGAGAGCCGACCCAGCCCGTCAGAGGTCTGTTGGCGGAACGGGACTTGGCCTTGCGATTGCGAGGGAGGACTCCTCCCTTCACCGCGGTTGGCTCCAGGTTTGGTCTAAACCAAAGCGCGGTACCAGTTTTCGTCTTACGCTTCCAAAGCAGCGAGACTCAGTAATTGCTAACTCGCCACTCCCACTGCCGCCAAGGTCGATGGAGGCATGATGCGAAGACTGTTTGCTTTGTTTATGACGCTGACCCTGGCCGGGTGTGCAAGTCTTCCCACGGAGATTGATGTTCAGTCTGGTCCCGAGCTGATTCCGCTCGAGCAGCAGGAGTTTGCTTACTACTCGCCCGCCTCGCCTGAAGAGGGCGCCTCGCCCCAGGAGATTGTTTCGGGATTTTTGGCGGCTGGGACTGGTCCGCAGAACGACTACTCGGTGGCAAGAGAGTACCTTTCAGAGGCTTTTGCAACTCGCTGGAAGCCAGACTCCCAGACACTGATCAGGGTTGGTGTTCCGATCTACCAGTCAGCAGGTGAGAACCTGCAGGTGGTCGACATCACAGTCGGTGCGAGGGTGGACGAGAACGGAAGTTATCAAGACCTTGTTCCCGATCAGGTGAGCCTGCGCTTTCAGCTAGCGCAGGAGGATGGTGAGTGGCGAATAACCAGCGCTCCAAACCTCACGGTTGTCACGCTTCCCGTGTTTACCGT
>JBMUBK010000189.1:0-1145 GCA_049457355.1 Aquiluna sp. | reverse complement strand
ACCTGGGCTGCTCGAACTAATCCAGTAAGGAATCCCTTATTTTCGACCCCCACCCCCTACCCCCGGGGAAGCAAACTGGCCCCCGCCTCTTAACATTGGGACTCCGACTGCATTTCTGTCCCCAGCCCTGCACACCAATTCATCTTTTGAATTTTACAGTTATCGCTGGTACACAGACGGCAAAATGCACTGCTTTCCCTGAAGAGGCCAAGATGATCCGTAAATCTGCCATTGCGACTACAACACTGCTGCTGCTGGCTGTGCCGTTGACTTGGCGCAGGAACGTGCCATCCGTCCACTGGAAACCAATAATAGGCTGCACCGATAGGCTTCGATGAGCCCAAGGCCACCTCAAAAGAGTGATTCGACGGAAGACTTATCTCTCATGCTGGCGCACTTCGATGCCTGCTACGTTGTCAATCAAGACTCGGACATCGTGTGCGTCAACGACTGGATCAAGAGTGCGGCGCCGGCGCTTTGGGTGGGCTTCACTTCCGGAGGCACCATATGGCGATTTCATAAAGACGTCCCGCCGAATGTAAGAGAGCAAACAGAAGCCTTGCTTCTGAAGGAATCGTTCGAGGATCGAGAAGCTGAATTTCCTGCTAAGGACTCTGAGTACCGTCGTCTGTTTCCCGCTCATGGTGCTAAGGCAGGCCCGACCTATTGGATGCCACTTTCTCCGACACGCTCTTCGCGCGACAGTCGACCGGTGTCCAGCCGTGATCAAAGTCTGCTCGAAGGCACTCAGCTCTCGCCCTGGATTCCCGATATTCCTCACCAACAGCCTATGTTTGTCTCCCTAGACTCAGGAAAGGCGGTTTCCATTTGCGCCAGCGTTCGTATCACTGAGACAGCCCATGTAGCTGGCGTCGAAACCAGTGTCGGATTCCGGCGCCAAGGCCGAGGCTCTGACGTAGTAGTGGCTTGGGCAACGGAGGTCATTGCTAGCGGTGCCACCGCCTTCTACAGCACGTCGTGGCAGAATCAAGCTTCCCGCTGCCTCGCGCGGCGAGTCGGGTTCCGAAGGTTCGGCTGGGAATACAGCGTTGGTTGAAATCGAATCACTGAACTACCGATGCTGGCAGAAGAATGTGCAGGGACAATGGTTAATCCAGAATCAGTGAGTAGTGTGCCTGCCCAGG
>JBMUBK010000188.1:0-1153 GCA_049457355.1 Aquiluna sp. | reverse complement strand
CTGGCGAGAGCGTTATCGCCGGAGGATTCGTTGACGACCTGATTTTCCTCAACCTGACGCGCAATCCGCGGGCAATCGAGGAGCTGGCTGCAGACCTGAAGCAGCACTACGAGATCATTCTCTCCGACCGCTTGGACAAGTTTCTCGGAGCGATTTTCGAGCAGTGGTCAGACGGGCTCTACATGCACGTGGAGCCGTTTATCCTTGGGTTGCTCGAGCGCTTTGACATGTCGTCTGGCCGCTCCGCCAAGACGCCGGAAGCAGACGCGCGCTCACTCGCATCGTCAGAGGACGACGAGACTCTGTTGGCAGAGGAGGCGAAGCAGACGTACCAGGCCATGACAGGAGGCTTGATGTTCGCCATGGTTACCTGCCGACCAGATCTTGCACATGCTGTGAACATGCTGGCGCGGCGCATGTCGGCGCCGAGAGAGATCGATATGAGGGCGGCGAGGCGCGCGCTGATGTACCTGCGGGGCTCGGCGCGGCGCGGTCTACTTTTCAAGTATGGAGGCGCTGGCAGTGCACAGACTTTGACTGCCTATGCAGACTCCGACTGGGCCAACGATCCCGATCAGCGCAAGTCGACGACTGGCTACATCGTCTTCTACAACAGCGCGCCGGTGTCGTGGCACAGTGGATTGCAGAGCACGATATCGCTTAGCAGCTGCGAGGCTGAGTACGTGGCTTTGAGCGAGTGCTGCCGCGAGGTGGATTACCTGCGGAGCATCGTGGCTTTCTTGCACAAACCTGAAGGTGGTCCCACGGAGATCTTTGAAGACAACCAGGGCACGATAGACTTGGTGAACAACCCTGTCCATCACCGCCGGACCAAGCACATTGCAGTGAGATACCATTACATTCGTGACGCACAAGAGCATGGGCGTGTGATCGTTCACAAGGTGCACACCTCTCTCAATCATGCTGACATTCTAACGAAGGCTACGGACGCGGCGACTTTCTCGCGCCACGTGGGCATGATCATGGTTGAGCGACGCTGACTGCGTACGTGCGCGCGCGCGTGCGGCATTCGCGTCGAGGGGGGGTGTTGGCATCCAGGTCCGCCAGGCAGTCGCCGCTGTGGGGTGACTGGGGAGGGCGGCAGCCATTGTGCCTGTGGAACATACCAAGAACGCATGACGAGTTTTTACGA
>JBMUBK010000187.1:0-1180 GCA_049457355.1 Aquiluna sp. | reverse complement strand
TAAATCCGGTCGGCGCAGATGCGCTCTGGGTAAGATCCTGTATCCAGCTTGTATTTTTCCGCCTGAGCGATCAGGTCTTCTCCTTCGTTGTAGGGGTTCCAGCTGATGCGGTGCAAGAACGGAAAGCCGTTTTGAACCGAAACACTGATTTTGGCACCAAACTCCACCGCAGCACGTGCTTTGCCTCGCACCATTGGGCGGATATGGGTCTGCACAAGATTCACCAGGCGGTCTGGAATGCTGTTGGTCTGAGAGGCGAGCAGAAGGCCCTGCTGCCGCTCCAACTCGCTGCAGGCCAACAACTTCTGCCACCAATGCCTCTTGAGCTCAGAAAGCCTTGCCCCACAGCCGATCAGAGCATCAATGGCTTTGAGATTCTGCCGCACATATCCAAGCTGATGTTTAATGGCAGCCTTCACTTTTCGGCGGCGTGGCCGTTTTTGCTTCGCCACTCTCAGGAAATGAGCACGAGCAAGGCCACGGTCGTAGCGAGGTCGATGTCTCCTGAATCCCGATGACTGACTGCACAGATCATCAATGACTCGCTCGGTCGTTGTGCGAGCCTCGTTGAGGAGCTTGAGGTCTCTGGGATAGGTGATGTCGGCAGGAGTGCAACTGGCATCAATCGTGAGAGTGCCCCAATTCTTTCCTTCTGGCCAGTCAGCAGGCTTGATCAACGCATCAAGTTCCAGCTGAGCGCCTCCTCCTCTGGAATCAGGATCATCATGGTCGTCATCGTCTGCTACCTGAGCAAGTGCTTCCAGAAGGATCTCTTTGCCGCGCTGCACCACCAGCTCATTGATACGGCGCAGATCCTCGTCAGAAAAGCGTTTGCGAAAGTGCACCATCATCGAGGCATCAAACGGTGCCTTGGCTGTGTAGCCCGCAAAGCCGAGAAAGAACTGCATATAGGCGTTCTCTCTGATCTGATGGACAGTCTCTTCGTCGGTTAACCCCAACTTCTGTTTGATGTAGAGAGCACCAAAGGCCATCCGCACTGATTTGGCTGGAGCGCCAATTGTGGCGTTGAATTGAGGGGCATAGGCTTGTTCCAGCTCATCCCATGGCATCAGCCCCTCCAGTTGAACCCAGCGATTCTCGGGATCAAGTGTGCCGCCAAATGGCAGGTGGAACTCCTTGATTGAGATCTGACCGTTATTGTGCCTCCGGTACATCTGGA
>JBMUBK010000186.1:0-1181 GCA_049457355.1 Aquiluna sp. | reverse complement strand
CAGGGAGACCCTGGTGAATCCCGCTTCTACCTATCCCTGACAGACGACCTGATGCGCCTGTTTAACTCTCAGGCAGCAGCAAGTTTGATGAACAGGGCATCGGTTCCCGATGACCAGGCGATTGAATCCAAGGTTGTGTCTAGGGCCATTGCATCGGCTCAGTCTCAGGTTGAGGGTCGAAACGCCGAGATTCGCAAGAACATCCTCAAATACGACGATGTCATGAATCGCCAGCGCGAGGCAATCTACGCCGACAGGCTTCAGATTCTCGAGGGTGAGGACATCTCTGGCACGTTTGCGGCATTCCTAGACGAGGTGATTGCAGCGAATGTTAGGACCTACCTGTCCGATGAGAACAGCGCGGATTGGGACTTGGAGGGACTGTGGACCCAGCTCAAGACAATCTACCCAATTGGGCTCGAGGTCTCAGAGGTACTTGAGGAGGCTGGTTCAAGGGCCAAGGTAAAGACCGAATGGCTAATTGAAGAGATTCTTAGTGACGCAAGGCTCGCCTACCAAAAGCGCACGGACGAGATTGGCGAGCAACTAATGCGTGAGCTCGAACGCCGAGTAATGCTGTCGGTTATTGACCGCAAGTGGCGTGACCACCTATACGAGATGGATTACCTCAAGGAGGGCATCGGCCTGAGGGCCATGGCCCAACGTGACCCGCTGGTCGAGTATCAGCGCGAGGGATATGTCATGTTCCAGGACATGATGGCCGGCATTCGCGAGGAGGCGGTTCAGTTCCTATTCAACGTAGAGATCAAGAAGTCCGTCCCGGACATTGCCCAACAGCAACCGCAACAGCTCACCTACTCAGCACCGAGTGAGCAGGGCGGAGTTCAGGTCAAGAATCAAAATGGGCAGCAGGCTCCAAAGCAGACTAGGCCAACCCCACCACCTCAGCCACCAAAGACAGGTGGCGCGGGTTCGTCCTTCTTCAAGAACTAGATAAGAACGATGTCGGTGATGCGGTAGCGCTCATAGATGAGCTCCGCACGAATCGAAACCGCCCTCAGCACACCTGAAATCTGCAGCACGACAACGCCCTGGTAGGCGCTGTCTGAGGTGAGGAAGGTCCGGGTTCTTCGAAGAACAATATCTGGCCTTTCGTTCAAGCCTGTCACTTGTCTTGCTCTTGCCTCGCGGCGATAGCGCTGACAGATGTCGTAGTAGGC
>JBMUBK010000185.1:0-1183 GCA_049457355.1 Aquiluna sp. | reverse complement strand
TCTTGAAACTTAAGATCATCAATCTTACAAACGCCTTAAGATCCCAAAGCGATACATTGTACGGCAAAACCAAGCTACTCGACTGACTAGGGTTTCCCTATCTCACTGACCCCGACTTCTCTTGGCGCGGGTAACCGATAACAAACTTCCAACCTTGATTTTTGAGGAGAAGTTGCATGAAGCAACATCGCATCACCACCAGCGACGGTGTCGGGCTCAACGTGCTTGAGGCCGGCAGCGGCAAGCCCCTTGTTCTGATCCCTGGCTGGTCGCAGACAGCCGAGCAGTTCAAGTTCCAGATCGAAGGCCTGTCTGACCGATATCGCGTCATTGCGATCGACATGCGCGGCCACGGCGACTCCGACAAGCCCGCGCATGGGTACCGTATTCAGCGCCTGGCCAAGGATCTCTGGGACGCCCTGCGTGCCATGAACCTGAATGACGTGACGATCCTCGGGCACAGCATGGGTTGCTCAGTGCTATGGTGCTACTTTGACCTCTTCGCTGCTGAACGCATCGCCAAGTTCGTGTTCTGCGATGAGCCCCCGTTCCTGACCACCAATCCCGCATGGAGCGAACAGGAACTCGCAGAAGCGGGCGCGATCTTCAGCCCCGAAGCGGTGACGGGCACCGCCAATGCGCTGGCCAGCCCAGATGGTGTGGCCACCTCCAGGGGCTTCGTGGGTGGCATGGTGACCTCGGCCATGCCCAAGGAACAGCTCGAGTGGATGATCGACTGCAACCTGAAGTTCCCGCGCGCGTATTCAGCAGCACTGATCTACAACCACTGCCACCAGGACTGGCGCGATGTCATGCCGCGTATTAACGTACCCACACTGTATATCGGTGGTCGGGTAAGCTTGGTACCGTGGAAAGGCGTGGCCTGGTCGGCCTCTGCCACTCCGGAGGCTAGACTGGAGATCTTTGAGGAGGCAGAAGGCGGCCAGCACTTCATGTTTGTGGAGAACCCGACCAAGTTCAACCGCATCCTCGCGGACTTCATGGGCTGAGCAACGCCCACGCGGAAAGGAAACAAACGTAAGCATTCCGCCAAGACGAAACTGACAATCCGTTTCCTTGGACAGGCACCGAACCTCCAGTAGACCTACCTCAGTTCCTGTAGACTAGAACCAGTGATGGAGCATTTGACTTCGGATCAAAGGGTCAGGGGTTCGAATCCTCT
>JBMUBK010000184.1:0-1200 GCA_049457355.1 Aquiluna sp. | reverse complement strand
CGAACCTCACCCATCGTGTCTTTTTCGATGCGGTATTCCATGTTTCCTCTAACTCCCTAGCCCTCTTGAAGTGGTGAGCTCTACCCGACCCTCAGCGAGGCGATACTGCGCTCCAACCACTGCTAGTTTGCCACTTTCGACGCCTTCTCGGATGAGACTTGACATTTCAAGAAGCTCATCGATGGTGTCACTGATGTGATTGCGATTGATGTGGTCGATGTCCGCAACGCCATTTGAGCGGGAGGTAATCACTGTTTGAGAAATTCGACTGACCAGATTCTCGATGAACTCGCCCTTGACCTCCAAGTTGCCATCGACGGCATCCATCGAAGCTTTGACTGCACCGCAGCTGTCATGGCCAAGCACAAGAATCAACGGCACCTTCAGCACCTCGAATGCAAATTCAAGCGAACCCACAATCGTCCTGGCGATCACTTGCCCGACGTTTCGAACCACGAAAAGATCACCGAGCCCAACGTCAAAGATCATCTCCGCCCCAAGCCTTGAGTCGGAACAGCCGAATAGAGCTGCAAAGGGCTGCTGGGCAGCGGCAACAGACTTCCTGAGTTCAGCATCCTGCCTTGGGTGCAGAGGAGTGCCCGCGACAAAGTTTTCGTTGCCACGGACTAGAGCGGCCCATGCCTCACTTGCGTTAGTTGGTCGCAAGCATCCCCTCCAGCTCCTGAGAAATAAGACCCGCAAGCTCTCTAAAGTCAGCTTCGTCGGCTGTTCCATAGATTACAACCGCGGAGTTAGCGAAGCTGTGAATCATTGCGTAGTCCTTGGTTCCCGGGGGGTTAGTTGGCGTTAGTGAGGGCCATATCTCCCAGGTTCTCCCCGAGATCACGACCTCGTCCTCCAGCCAGTTCCCCTGCAGAGTCAAGGCGGTCCAGCTTGGATTGACTTCGAAACCGTGAAGAAGGGCAATGAATTGGTTGTCCTCTGTCACAAAGCCGACATACCAGCTCTGCACGCCTAGGTCGGTCTCTAGCCTGGCGGCATTTGACCACCAGTCAGACGGAACCTCTGGAGTTATCACCTCAAAGCCAAGCGAAGCCTCTGCCTCTGCGGCAATCTGCCTATAGTCAACCTCGGTGATGCGATTGGAATCGTCTCGGGGAACGCCAAGCACCAACAAAATAACTAGGCCCAAAGTCGCGACCATTGAAAAAATTAGATTGCGAACTGTCTGCTTTGCTC
>JBMUBK010000183.1:0-1203 GCA_049457355.1 Aquiluna sp. | reverse complement strand
GAGAGGCCTGCAAAGTCGGTCCAAACTAATACCTGTCCGTCGGTTCCGGCACCTGCGCCGATTCCGATTGTGGGAATAGTCAGCTCACTGGTTATCTCAGACGCAAGATCAGCTGGGACCATCTCCAGCACTACGGCAAATGCACCGGCAGCTTCAATGGCCAGGCAGTCCTCACGCAGTCGCCTCGCTGCCTCGTCGTTCTTACCTTGAATCTTGTAGCCGCCTAAAGCGTGCACGGACTGGGGCGTGAAGCCGGCATGACCCATGACAGGGATACCGCTATCGACCAGGTGTCTAATTTGCTCTGACTTCGGCCCTTCTAGCTTGACGGCGTGAGCACCAGTCTCCTTCATAACCCTGATTGAGTTTCTTAGCGCCTGCTCGGGAGATTCCTCGTAGGAGCCAAATGGAAGGTCAAATACGACAAGGGAACTCTTGGCCGATCTTGCTACAGCCTTGCCAAACGGAATCATTTCGTCGAGCGTCACTGAGATGGTGTCATCGTTTGCCAGCACAGTATTGCTCGCACTGTCACCAACTAGTAAAACCTCAATGCCCACTGCATCAAAGATTTCAGCTGTCTGTTGGTCGTAGCTTGTCAGGCAGCTGAACTTTTTCCCGCTGCGCTTGAGCTCCAAGAGTGTTGATGTTCGGATCTTCATAGTTTCCCAAAACGAGTTGTTATTGGAACTCTACGCCCTGAACCGAATGCTACGGCTGTTGTCTTGGTCCCGATTGCGCCTTGTGAGCGTTTCCATTCCGCCGCCCGCACCTTGCCATCTACTTCGCTAACAAGTTCCCGCTCAAACCCTAGGGCGACTACCTCATCAACAGTTGCCGTCTTCTCAATCAGTAGCCGAAGAATATCATCGAGGAGCTCATAGTCGGGTAGCGAATCAGAATCAAGTTGTCCGGGTCTGAGCTCTGCCGATGGAGGCTTCTCTATCGATGAAATAGGAATCAGTTCCTTGCCTCTGCTTGCATTCAACCACCTGGCAAGACGCCAGACATCGGTCTTGAGAACGTCTTTGATAGGGGCGAAACCGCCTGCGGAATCTCCATACATTGTTGAGTATCCAACCGCTATTTCGCTCTTGTTGCCTGTTGTTAGAAGGAGTCTGCCCTCGGAATTAGAGATTGCCATAAGCGTGACCGCACGGATCCTAGCTTGAACATTCTCGCCGGCAAGTCCACTGAGTTCGA
>JBMUBK010000182.1:0-1205 GCA_049457355.1 Aquiluna sp. | reverse complement strand
TTGATGTAGAGCGGCTGGGTGTAGCTCTTGCCCTTCTCCTTGCACTCGTCAGGAGTGTAAGGAGGGTCAAATAGTTCTGGGTCAGAGAACGAAAGTCCCATCTTCGCATCCTGGGCAGCGTTGCTGCTGTCCTCGATAGGACTAATCTCCTCGAAGACCTCGTCGAGACCAGTTTTGGCAGCCTTACCAGCGATTGCTCGCCAGGCGGGAGCGCCAACGAGCCAATCGAAGCTCTCGGTCTGAAGAGATAGTAGGTCTGGAATCTCTACCGGGTCAGAGTGCTTTGCAAATGAAGGCCTCTGAGCGGTTCTTGATGTGTTTGCGGACTTGGTGGTTTTAGCGTTTTTCGCAGCAGCCAAAGTGAATACCCCTAGGGAAGTTGTTAGGTTTGGGCGGAAATTCGCATACCTAAACCGTGACGAGCCACAATTTGCATCGCGCCAGACAACCGCTATTTATCGCCGGGCAGGGTTAGGGAAGCAAACCTCAATACTAAAGGAGGAGAATTATGCTACGCAACTTAAAATTCCGCAGGTTTTTTACTAATTTGTGACCAAACTAATTTTCTCGCGTTTTCTGCTCCCTGATCGCCTTGTTCATTTCCCGCTTGGCGTCCTTCTCTTTCAGGGTCTCGCGCTTGTCATAATCCTTCTTACCCCGAGCCAAACCGATTTCGACCTTGGCATAGCCGTCCTTGAAATAGAGGCTGATAGGGATAAGGGTGAAGCCGGTTTCCTTTGACTTTCCCGCCAGCTTCGCAATGTCCTTTTTAGCAAGAAGCAGCTTGCGCTTTCTGCGCGGGGCATGGTTTGTCCACGAACCTTGCGTGAATTCGGGAATGTAGGCATTCTCGAGCCAAAGCTCTCCTCCATCAACAGCAGCGTATGAGTCGGTCAGCGACGCCTTGCCCTGCCTAAGGGCCTTTACCTCTGTCCCGGATAGCACGATGCCGGCCTCATAGACATCGTCTATGAAGTAGTCGTAGCGAGCTCGCTTGTTGTTGGCAATGAGCTTCTGACCACGCTCGCGTGGCATGAGTGTCTCCTAGGTCCTTAGATGCCTGAAGGTAGAAATACCCGAGGCTAGGACAGCGAGAATAGCACCGAGGCCCAAGACATAGGGGGCGACTGCGAATACGTCGGCTGCGGTCACAAAGTTCGCAAAGGCGAGCTCAGTGGCAAGAGAGTCGGTCAAATAGTTCTCAA
>JBMUBK010000181.1:0-1215 GCA_049457355.1 Aquiluna sp. | reverse complement strand
TGATAGCTGGTGGGAGAGGCACTGTCGAGAAGTTAGAAGGCTAAAGGACTAGCAATGCCAACCTTTGTCTATTTGGGTAACTACACCGCCCTGGGACTGGAGGGAGCCATGCGAGACGGTTTTGAATCTCGGGTCACGGCTGTCTCTGATCTTCTGGAGGCCCACGGGGGTCAGCTTGTCTCTATGGGGTTTTGCATGGGCGAATACGACTTCGTAATAGTCGCTGACATCCCTAGTCGCAAGGCCGCTCTCGTGGCCCCCATGGTCGCCGGTTCTGCAGGCACAGTGAGTGTCGCAACAATTGAATTGATATCAGCTAGTGAGATGAGCGAGATAGCGAGCATGGCGAAAGTTTCACAATTCAAAACTGCCGGCTCAGGCTCCAATTAGCTCGATGAATGAGGGCTGGAGTGCGTTCTCTCGAGCCTTGAGGATGAAAGGAATACGCCTATGAAGAATGTAGAAATAAAGAGCTTTACAAATCCAGACCACCATGGTGTCCTGCCAGACAATCTGGGTGAAGCCCAGGTCCTTAATTTCCAGGATGGGCAGACAAAGATATCTAGAATGCGGATCCTGCCTGGTTGGCGCTGGTCCACTCACATGAAAGAAATGATGGGGACCGAGTCCTGCCAGGTCCCTCACTTGGGCGTGATCACCTCCGGTACTGTTCGGGTACTTCATGACGATGGAACCGAGGCCACCTATGGAGCGGGCGATGCCTACATGATCCTCCCAGGTCACGATGCCTGGGTTGAAGGCAACGAACCGGTAGAGGGTTTTGAATTCTCAGGTGGTTGGGCAGATTCATTACCTAGCTCCAGCTGAACTAAACAAGAGTGACGCTGCCACAGTCGGGCTGGCGGGATTTGAACCCACGACCCCTTGTCCCCCAGTTAAGTGCAGGTTGTTCGTAGCTGTTCGCTGGTGTTCGTTTTTCTAGTGTTTTCGAGGGTGCGAACACCTACGAACACAGGCGAACATCAGCGAATAGTGCTCAGGTGGGGGAACATCTGGGGGAACATCTTGCTCTCCTGCGCCTCCCAGGCCATCAGGTTAAGACCTCGCTTTGAGTAAACATTTTGTTAACAACTCCCCAGAAGTCTTGCAGCCCCATACGAAGAGGTAAAAGATATCCGCAATCAACTGAGGAGGAACGAAATGTTCATGAATCTAAGCAATTTCATCCCAAAGTCCGGCCATGAGGCTGAATTC
>JBMUBK010000180.1:0-1227 GCA_049457355.1 Aquiluna sp. | reverse complement strand
TTTCAATTGAGCACTCCTTTGTGCGAACACTCTATTTTGGCAAAGAAAAGGGCCGCAGTTTTACCTGCGGCCCCCTTCGCTTAATTTGCCAGGTGATTTAGGCCTTAGGGTCTACCTCACCTGCGATGATGCCGGCCTCTAGCTCAGCTAGACGAGCCTTGGTGGCGTCATCAATCATTGCGTCAAACTCGTAGAACGGGCTTAGACCGGTTCCACCGTTTGCCAGGGTTCCAACGTATGCGTCACCGTTGAATGCGCCACCAGCGGAAAGCTCAGCAACGATGTCGTAGACAGCGTTGGTCATGCGCTTTTCAGCTGAGGTCAGCACTAGGTCTGCATACTCTGGGCTGGTAAGTGCCACGTCCTTGTCAACACCAACCATGACACCAGCAATGCCGGCCTCCTTGATTGCCTCGGAGACTGCACCGAACTGGTCACCACCAACTGGGAATACGACGTCAGCACCAGCGTTGATCTGGGCTGCGGCGATTGCCTTGGAGGTTCCGGAGTTTGGAACGAAGTCACCGATGAAGTCACCTGTCATTGCGACTGGGTCCCAGCCGACAACAGTTACCTCAACGCCGTTGTCCTTACCCCATGCCATTGCTCCGTAGTAGAAGCCGTCCATAAAGTCGGTAACGGCAGGAATCTGAACTCCACCGTAAGTACCAACAACCTTGGTTGTTGAGTAGGCAGCGGATGCGTAGCCAGCTAGGTAGCTGGACTCAGCCATGTTGTAGACAACTGGCTTCAGGTTTGCGTTGCCCTCTGACCAACCATCGATGGTCACAAAGCTCATGTCCGGGTTTGCTGCGGCAATTGCGTTAACGTCGGCAACCAGGTTGAATCCAACGGCGAATGTGATATCGCAATCCTGATCAACCATTGCCTGAAGGTTTGGCTGGAAGTCCTCAGCGGAGTTCGACTCTGCCTCGGCAATCTGTGTGCCCAACTGGGTCTCTGCCATTACTAGGCCGTCGTAAACGGACTCGTTGAATGACTTGTCGTTCCAGCTACCCTCGTCAGAGACGGCGCAGGCTAGGTAATCAATAGTTTCGGCAGCTGGTTCTTCGGTTGCAGTTGCAGTGCTGGTCGCGGCCGGCTCTTCCTCTGGTGCTGCAGCGCAGCCCGAGAGAACAAGAGCGGATGCGCCCAGAAGAGCGAATGCTGCTGATGCATTCTTTAGCTTCAAGGTTTCCTCCTGAATGAGATGAAAGTGGCACCTAA
>JBMUBK010000179.1:0-1237 GCA_049457355.1 Aquiluna sp. | reverse complement strand
TATTGAAAGAAGTAACAAGGCGACCCGGGTCTTCGATCCGGGTCAACTACTCACCGTCAAGATAAGAAGGGCGTACGGTGGATGCCTTGGCACCAGGAGCAGATGAAGGACGTGGACGGCTGCGATAAGCCGCGGCGAGGCGCTGAACAGCTTTTGACCCGCGGATTTCCGAATGGGGAAACCCGGCACCGGTAATGCGGTGTCATCCTGCGCTGAATACATAGGCGCAGGAATGCAAGCGAGCGAACTGAAACATCTAAGTAGCTCGAGGAAAAGAAATCAACCGAGATTCCCTGAGTAGTGGCGAGCGAAAAGGGAACAGCCCAAACCGGACAGGTTCAAGCGGACACGCGTTGCCTGCCCGGGGTCATAGGGCGCCTGAACGGATCGTGTCCGATCCGGCGACAGTTACCAAGCCGATGGTTAGTCGAAGCGAGTGGAACCTCGCACCACAGAGGGCAATCGTCCCGTAGACGAAAACCGCCGGCCTGTCGATGGCGTCCCTGAGTAGGACCACACCCGTGAAACGTGGTCTGAATTTGGGGGGACCACCCTCCAAGGCTAAGTACTCCCTGGTGACCGATAGCGGACAAGTACCGTGAGGGAAAGGTGAAAAGTACCCCGGGAGGGGAGTGAAATAGTACCTGAAACCGTTGGTTTACAAGCAGTTAGAGAGTCGTCACCTTCGGGTGGCCTCGATAGCGTGCCTTTTGAAGAATGAGCCTGCGAGTTACGGTATGTGGCAAGGTTAACCAGTGATGGGTAGCCGAAGCGAAAGCGAGTCTGAATAGGGCGTTGAGTCGCATGCTGTAGACCCGAAGCCAAGTGATCTATGCATGGCCAGGTTGAAGCGGAGGTAAGACTCCGTGGAGGACCGAACCCACGTCAGTTGAAAATGGCGGGGATGAGCTGTGTATAGGGGTGAAAGGCTAATCAAACTTGGCGATAGCTGGTTCTCCTCGAAATGCATCTAGGTGCAGCGTCGTGTGTTCAGTGCCGGAGGTAGAGCACTGATTGGGCTAGGGGGCCTACAAGCTTACCGAACCCAGTCAAACTCCGAATACCGGTACTCCAGAGCACGGCAGTGAGTCCACGGGGGATGAGCTTCGTTGGACGAAAGGGAAACAGCCCAGACCATCAGCTAAGGCCCCAAATTCTGAACTAAGTGGAAAACGATGTGGGATTGCTTAGACAGCCAGGAGGTTGGCTTAGAAGCAGCCACCCTTGAAAGAGTGCG
>JBMUBK010000178.1:0-1241 GCA_049457355.1 Aquiluna sp. | reverse complement strand
TATCCAGCGCAGCCGGTTGCCTACACCTTAGCAGCTTCTTTCAGGCGTTGGTACAGCTCAGGATCTGCGCGATACAGCCTGGCCTGTTCGGTCAGGTTGAACGATTCCTTAGCGAAGGGGTTCTTGATGCCGGTGAGCGGTGCGCTGCTGGTGGCTGATGGTGCGCCACTGCCCTGCGGCCTGGGTTGCTTCTGCATCCATGCCGGCAGCGTCTTAGCCCATTCCTGCACCGGTGTGCGCTGGTAGCCATCAACGACCACGACGGTGCCGTCTGCTTCGCGTTCGAGCCGATCGGCGCTCAGCTTGGCCTTCAGCACCATGTCTGGATCATGCACCACGTCGGCCAATGCGGTCACGGCTGGCGTGACCAGCTCCAGTTCGCGGACGCGGGCTTCGAGCTGGCTAATGCGCTGGTCCTTTTCCGCCGTCGCCTCACGGAACTGCTGCTCCATAGCCTGTCGCGCTTCTTGGTACTTGCCCTGGGATTCGAGTTGCTGCTGCTCGTAGTTGCGCTTGAACTCCAGCAGCTCATCAACATTGATCCCATCCGGCACCTTGGACTTGGACTTCGCAGCACGTAGCTCAGCGATCAGTTCTTGATTCTTGCGTTCCAACGCTTCAATGCTGCGTTGCATCGCGTCGGTATCAACAGCCGCAGGCTGCTGTGTGTTGTCATCAGACATTTATCCCGCAGGGATAGATTACGTCACCACTTTACACGGTCTGCCCAATATGCCGCTGACATCTTGCCCTTGGCGATGTTTTTGGCATGGCGCGCTTTGAATGATGCACGCCTAGCTTTGTCTGCTGCTGATTCACCTTCACGTGCCGGGCTGCCGGATACACCCTGCTGGCCGAAGCGTATCAGCCGGATGGTATCACCATCCTTGGCGAGCACTGCATGTGACTTCTTGGGGTGGTTTGGTGTGCGCTTGGGTTTGTTGTAACCCTCGAACTGCTCACCCCGATAGGTGATGCTCATTTCCGTTTCTTGGCAGCGGCCTTAAATGCAGCAGCAGTAGGCCGGCCTTTCTCACCTTTGCGGGCCATGCGTTCCTTGCTGCCGGCTTCAATCCGTTTCCGCTTGGCGTGGATGTTGGCATAAAGGCCAGGCTTCTTGCGTGCCATCACTTCTTCTTGCGAGGTTTGCGGGTCTTGCCAGCCTTCGCCAGCGCGATAGCAACCGCCTGCTTTTGCGGCTTGCCGGCTTTCATCTCAGTGCGGATGTTTTCGGAGATGAT
>JBMUBK010000177.1:0-1249 GCA_049457355.1 Aquiluna sp. | reverse complement strand
GCTGGGTAGATGGGTTCTCGCTAGTTCCAAAGGCTTCGGTTAGCTATGCGAGTGAGCGAGCGCAGTTTTCCTACCGCGAGCTAGTTGCCGATGCACCACCAGAGCTAGAGCGAGCTGGTCTGATGGCCTATCAGGCACTGAGGATCGCTGCAGGTAGGCCTGAGATTTCTGACATTGATGAGCGTTCACTGCCTCACGAGTTTGACTGGCTTTCCTCGGCAGTGCACCTGACAAAAGGCTGCTACCGAGGCCAGGAGAGCGTTGCAAAGGTTCACAATCTTGGACACCCTCCCAGGCGTTTAGCGATTTTGCATCTCGAGCAGGGCGATGCGCTGTGCGCAAAGGGTGAAGAGGTCTTTTACCAAGACAAGAAGGTCGGCACGGTGCTCGCAGGTGCTCTGCACTTTGAGCTGGGCTCTATTGCTCTGGTGTTAGTGAATCGAAATACCCCTTATCTAGATCTCGCTGTTCACTCGGGAGAGAGCGTGAACCACGCCTCTCAGCAGGTGCTAGTGCCAGCAGATGCTGGAAAAGCTGCAAACCTTCCCAGGCCATCGGCCTTCAAACTCTCGGGCAAGTAAGCTCTCAGGCATGTTCAATCTCGTACTTCTGCGCCACGGTAACTCCCTTTGGAACCAAAAGAACCTCTTCACAGGCTGGGTCGATGTTGACCTGAGCGATCAGGGCCGGGAAGAGGCCAAGAGAGCCGGAGAGCTGCTCGGATCATCTGGGCTGATGCCGGATGTTCTCTTTACCTCGGTTCTTAAGCGGGCAATCAACACAGCTCACATCGCGCTCGACCAGATTGACCGCAACTGGATCGACACAAAACGTTCTTGGCGACTAAACGAGCGACACTATGGAGCCTTGCAAGGCCTTGATAAGGCAGAGACCCTGGAGAAGTTTGGACCAGAGCAATTTCAAATCTGGAGGCGCAGCTACGACACTCCGCCTCCCGAGATTGCCGATGATGCCGAGTATTCGCAGGCTCACGATGAGCGTTATGCGGGGCTAGGCAATGCGCTGCCAAGGACCGAGTGCCTAAAGGACGTGCTTGTTCGTATGCTGCCCTACTGGCACAGCGAAATCTCTCAAGAACTGAGGGAAGAAAAGACAGTCCTGATTACCGCACACGGAAATTCCCTGAGGGCACTCGTGAAGCATCTTGATGACATCGGAGATGACGAAATTGCAGAGCTCAATATCCCGACTGGAATCCCACTTCACTACAAGCTCGATGCGAACCTAA
>JBMUBK010000176.1:0-1253 GCA_049457355.1 Aquiluna sp. | reverse complement strand
GTGTTGCGTTCCACACTAAATGACACGGGGCGTTTCACCTAAACTGACACATCGATTCCAAGGGCAGCTCGCGGCAGTTTTCATGATTCTGGAATTTTGTGCGTGCAGTGTTTAGGCGTTCTGGAACCATCCCCTCATGAGCCCTGTCAAGGGCACCAGACCCTTGACAGGGCCCATGGGAGGATGGCCTGGGTTGAGCAAGGGCAAGGGTTAACCTTGCCCCGACTGGAGTGTGGGGCCTGTCTGGAGGTACAGGCCCTGTGAACATTTGAGGCGCTCCGTGGTGATGAGCTGCCGGAGTGCGATACCAAGCTTCTGGTTGTTGACGGCAAGTTGTGTGCGCAACTCAGAACGTGTCAGCCCTGCCGGAGCCTGGGTCAAGCTTTGAAGGATGCGCTTGGTGAGATCGCCGAGCGCATTGTCGGCCGGCCGCTCAGCATCGAGCAGCTCGAGCCCAGGCGTTTCTCCCTCCTTCAAACGGAAGGTGAAGTCGGGCAATGAACGGGCATGGCGGTGCTCAATTGTGCAGTTCACTGTGTCCTTGTTCCGAGAGAGGTAAAGATTGCTGTCACCGAACGCGTGGAAGTCACCTGAGCCCCGCAAGCCTTGGCCGGGCCGTTTGCTTGACCTCTTGGTCATGTGATGGGTGAGGATGACAGCTGTCTCATGCGCTCGTTCAAGGTGCCTAAAATACCCAAGCAGTCCCGCCATATCCCGGGAACTGTTTTCATCTAGCGCATGCAAGCGCACCAATGGGTCAAGCAAGACTGCACGGGGCTTGTGGTTCTGTATTGCATCTGACAGACGCTGGCGATCTGCTGAATTGTCGAGCTGAAGTGTTGGCTCAAGGATGATGAAGATCGGGAGATCTTGCAGTTTGATGCCCTTTTGCACAGCAAGCCCAGAGAGGCGTTTGAACGTTTGCGAGGGGTGATCTTCAGCCAGGTAAAGAAGGACAGGGCCAGGCTGCGGTACAGGAAAACGTCCGAGGCAGGGGCGCCCACTGGCGACAGAGAGCATCATTTCCAGCCCAAGCCAGGTTTTGCAGCACTTGGGTTGGCCACCCAAGAGGCCACATGCTCTCTCGAGCCACAGTTCTTCAATGAGCCAGGTGTGTGTTTCGTTTAGGGTCAGCGCGTCGATACGTGAGATAGCGAGATTCATGACCAAACCTCCGCACGGGCAACCGCTACATCTGCCGCACTCACCAGGTCGTGCTTTCCTGTCGCCGCTCGCCTCAGCGCAGCCCTCGC
>JBMUBK010000175.1:0-1340 GCA_049457355.1 Aquiluna sp. | reverse complement strand
TTTTCCTTCTCCATGCGGGAGAAGGTGGCCGTTAGGCCGGATGAGGGGATTCTGGTTTGGTATGGTTTTTTGAGTAGTGGTTGGTTTTGAAGTGGTTTACTTGCGATAAGGCGCAGAGACGCGAGGCAGCATCGGGAAGTGCTTGACGTTGAGCGTGGCCAGGGGGATCTGCGAGGCATCCGCACAGGCTGCGATCAGGGCATCGATGATGCCAGTGCCGTGACTTTTGCCGTACTCTCTGCGCCACAGGCCAGCTTGTTGAGCGATCTCGGTGCTGATCTCGATGGTTCGCAGCAGTCCCATCAGCTGATCGAGTACCTCCCGTTCCCGCCCATCCCGCACTCCCACGTAGAGCTCCGCGACACTCACTGCGGAAAGATAGAATTCACAATCCGTGTCTTCCAGGAGCTGGACTGCTTGCGGTTGTCCCCGTAGGAAGTCAATGAGCACATCCGTATCCAACAGCA
Organism: Aquiluna sp.; assembly: GCA_049457355.1. Lineage (GTDB taxonomy): Bacteria > Actinomycetota > Actinomycetes > Actinomycetales > Microbacteriaceae > Aquiluna. The sequence continues at coordinate 873 of JBMUBK010000175.1, read as the reverse complement.
GGCGCTTCGTCACTCTCGAAACTCTGGATTCATCCGGTCGGCTTCGGCTCGCAACGCTTGGAAATTGATATCTTTAGCAGGCTTGCTGTCAGACCACAATCCAGCGGCAGCTCTCAGAATCGATGTTCGGTTTTGTTCTTGGGATTCCTCAATGAAGCGATCAATCGCCTGCCGGATCAGTTCGCTCTGGCTTTGTTTGAACTGTCGAGACAGTTGCCGAAGCGCAGATTGTTCTTGTTCGGTCAGGTAAATTTGTGTGCGTACCATGGTTTTCTCCGTGTAATGTATATTAGTGGTGTATACTTTGAGTGGAAAGTCTGGATCAGTCAAGCTGGGCTTTCCAGTGAACGGAGCAGCCTGTGTTGTGGCGCTCACCCACCACTAACGTGGTCCCCCCTCTCCCAAAAAATGGGCGAGGGTTTTCAGAAAAATCGGCTAAATTCTTTATTTTCTCTGTTGGGAGCAGGTGGCCGTTAGGCCGGATGAGGGGATTGTTGGAATTTGTTGACCAAGACCGGAGAAACTCCAATTCCTTGAACAACGTGGTGGAATTTTGTAGGAATGGTGGAAGCACTGAGTAGCTGTGGAGGCCTACACTCACCAACAAGGAGGAAGCATGGGCAAGGTAGTGACCAAGGCGTTGCTGAGCAATAACCAAGATCTGACTAGGCTGGCAGATGGTCGAATCGTCGTGGACCAGGTGCGTCAACAGGAGCAGGAGTTGATTGTTGATACGGGAGCCCGAGCGGTAGGGCTGCCTTTGTCGATCATCGAACAGCTGGGGCTGCCTCCTACACGCAGGGTGACCGTGACGCTCTCCGATGGCAGTCGGCAGGAGCGGCAACTGTATGGAGAGTTGCGTGTCCAGGTGGG
>JBMUBK010000174.1:0-1343 GCA_049457355.1 Aquiluna sp. | reverse complement strand
GTTCTTGAAGTCTCATTGAATCCAATTTTATTTGTAAATGGGCGTGGGATATGAGACTTACGCTGAGTGAGTATTGATCTTGCTCCAATTTTTGAGGCACCCCCATCCCATCCTCTTTCATCCTGTCCCTTCATGCAGCATCGTCGAGTTCCGGTCCACTCCCTGGGCATCAGCCAGATTGTCAGCTTTGGCCTGTTGTTCTACGCATTCGCCCAACTCAAAGCGCCGTTGGCTCAGAGCGCAGGTGTGAGCGAAACCACGATCCTGGCTGCGGTCAGTGGAGCCTTGGTAATTCAAGGAATGCTGGCGTTGGTGATCGGCCGGTGGATTGATCGCTTTGGGGGCTTGCGCATCATGCAGGGAGGCTTCCTCATCGGAGCGCTGGGCCTCGGGCTACTCAGTCTCTATCCTTCATTCGTCTGGATTTGTGCCTGTCTTGGGTTGATTGGCGTTTCCTATGCGATGTGCACCTACGAGGTGGCTTTTGGTTCAGCCGTGCAGCTCGATGAGCCCAAAGCCCGTCGCAATATCTCAATCATCACTTTCTACGGCGGAGTAGCCTCCACGGTCACCTGGTTGAGTGTTGCCCCGATGCTTGAGTTTTTTGGTCTCCAGCTGACCTGTCTCGGCTTGGCGTTTTTGATGCTGATGGGAGCATGGCGATTTTGGGTGCTGGGTCGGCATTATCAACAAGAAGCGCTTCATTCCTCGCTAGCCCTGGAGCCCTTCCGCTGGTCGATTTTGACCCAGACCGAAAAGTGGGCTTTGGTGACAATGGGGTCGATCAGTACTCTGGGCTATTTGACTTTTACGGCCACCAGCATGTTCTGGATCAATCTCTTTTCTGAGAAATTTGCTGATCCTGCGCTAGCGGTGGTCTTGGCGAGTTTATATGGACCCTTTCAGGTGGTGGGGCGATGGATCGAGATGAAGTTTGGACATCGTTTTGATGCGCGGCTCTCCGGAGTGGTGGCGACCTTGCTGATGCCCCTGGCGCTGACGATGATTCACAGTGATGCGGTCGAGGTGGCGGTCTTGGCGATGATTCTGTTCGGGATGGGACAAGGTGTATTGACAGTGACTTATGGTTTTGTGACGAATCTTTACTTTCGGGCTGCGGTTTACGGTCGTGCCAAGGGAATGATGATTGCGCCCCGAGCGGTGATTGCGGCGCTTGGGCCGAGTCTCGGAGGGTTGCTCTATGCGCAGGGGGCAGATCCTTTTCTCTATGTGATGACCGGCCTGATGCTGGGAGCCATGCTGCTGATGGCCAGTCTGTTGCGCCTGCCGCCTACCAACGAAATTCATCTCCAGCCAAGCAATTCTTGAATTCCTGATTGAAT
>JBMUBK010000173.1:0-1356 GCA_049457355.1 Aquiluna sp. | reverse complement strand
ATCGAGAGATCACAGACCACATTTAGTGAGTGGCCACCACCTGCTGTCCAGCCTGAGACCAAGGCAACAACGACCTTTGGCATGAAGCGAATAAGTCTTTGGACCTCAAGGATGTGAAGCCTGCCCGCTCCGCCAGGAGAGTACTCATAGCCACTGTCTCCCCTGACTCTCTGGTCACCACCGGAGCAAAAAGCCCAGACGCCATCCTTGGGTGAGGGACCGTTGCCGGTGAGCAGCACGACCCCAACATCGGAGAGCATGCGCGCATGATCCAAAGCTCTATAGAGCTCATCTACCGTTTGCGGTCTAAAGGCGTTTCGAACCTCAGGCCGCGAGAAGCCGACCCTCACTACTCCAAGGGAGTTGTGCCGGTGATAGCTGATGTCCTCCAGGTCCTCAAAGCCAGCAACATCGACCCATTGGGTGGGGTCAAACGGGGCTCCTGGAGAAAATTTCATATGCCTAGACTAATCAAATGGCAGCCGACGAGATAACCGATGTAGCGGTTGTGGCCCTCCCGCTGAGGACTAAGTTCCGCGGCATTGTGGTGCGCGAGGCTCTTATCTTCCGTGGCAGCCAACGCTGGAGCGAATTCAGCCCCTTCATCGAATACGAGGACGATGAGGCTGCGCAGTGGCTTGCTGGGGCAGTGAGTTGGGCCAATGACCCGCTTCCTAGCTCCTTTAGGCAGTCAATACCCGTGAATGCCACCCTGCCTGCGGTCGGTGTGGATGAGGTGGCAGATGTACTTTCACCCTTTGGCCGCTTTAGCTCGGTAAAGATCAAGGTCGCCGAGACGGGACAGGATCTAAAAGATGACATTGCCCGAGCAAGAAGAGTAAGAGATCTTTATCCTGATGCAAAGATCCGACTGGATGCCAATGCCGGCTACACCACCGAGCAAACCATGCAGATCGCAAGGGAGCTCAAGAGCCTTGAACTGGAATATATTGAGCAGCCGGTAAAAACCATCGCTGAGCTCAAAGAACTCAGGAACTGGTTGGCAGAGGAGCAAATACCGCTCAAGGTCGCAGTCGACGAGTCGATTAGAAAGTCAACCGATCCGCTCTTAGTTGCTAGAGAGCAGGCTGCGGACATTGCGGTGATTAAGGTCCAGCCCTTGGGAGGTATTCGCAGAGCCTTAGCGATAGCCAGCGAGAGCGGGCTCGAGATTGTTGTTAGCTCTGCCCTTGAAAGCTCCATAGGCATTTCTCACGGCCTGCATCTTGCAGCTGCCATGCCCACTCTCAGTTACGACTGTGGTCTGGCGACAGCAAGATTGCTTGGAGGCGACATTGTCGACTCTCCCCTGGTCCCAGTAAATGGAGAGATTGAATTGCGCGAGGTGGACCCGAG
>JBMUBK010000172.1:0-1382 GCA_049457355.1 Aquiluna sp. | reverse complement strand
TGACGATGTTCATCATTGAATGTCTTCATCCAGATGGATGGCGGCAGAAAGGCCGCACTGCTCAGGAGTACTGGGCGTATCAAGAAGCACAGGTCCGTTCCTGCTCAGACGGACGGACATACCGGATTATTGATGCCACAAGTCATCTCGTGGTCGCGATGGTCTCAGGCTGTCAGTCCAAAAAGAAGCAGGCCTCTGGGTCCTTGCTACTGACGTGACTGGCTGAGGGCGGCAAACATCCAGGCCAACAAGGTGGACACGGCTGCCCCGCATGCCAAGGCAGCGATCAAGAGGTCAGTCCGCTCCATCAAGCCACATTGGCAGAGCCATCAATGGGCGCACTGCGCAAGGCCTGCACTGTGTGGGATTGCTGTTGGTAGCGCCATGCGTACGTTGAAAACACAGCGCATGGTCGTCGATGCAACAGCAGTCTTACGGAGGTGGAAGCCCCCATTGACGTGCTCGCCAGGCTTCCAGATCCGCGACGCCATCAACTTCGTTTTCATTGCTGTCGTCTGAATCATGGTGAAGTCGACGAAACATGTAGCCCACACCTCGGATGGTCAGGATTAATTCCGGATCGTCTGGATCCACCTCAAGCTTGGCTCTGAGGCGTGAAACAGCTGAATCAACCAATCTGCGCATTGAGATGAATTCGGAGTCATACCCCCAGACGGTTTGCACAAGTTCTCGACGAGTGAGCGTTTCACCGGCGTGACTGATCAGTACCTCCAGTAACTTCATCTCCAAGTCCGTCAGCCTGATGCGTTGCTGACCGCGGAATGCTTGACGACGCTGGAAGTCGAGATGCAAATCTCCAAGGATTAAACCCTGGGGCGCACGCTCTTCATCCTGATCAAGTACGACGTCTGAGTGGCGGTTGATTCGCCTTAGGACCGCCCTGATCCGTGCCTCCAGCTCCCTGACGCTGAAGGGCTTGATCACAACGTCATCAGCGCCAAGCTGAAGTGCTGTCACGCGTTCTCTGACCTCGTCATTGGATTTAAGAAGGATGAGTGGTGTATTGGAGTGCTGGCGTACTGCCATCAGGCTATAGAGCCACATCTCACCATCCAGGATGATCAGATGAGGGCAGGTGAGGCGCAACAGGCGTAAAGCATCAGCGACATGATCGGCTGCAAGGACGCTGTGCCCAAGTCTGATCAACCGACTCGGTAGTTCTTCGCGGATTGAGTCGTCCAGATCGACGGTCAGAATGCGCGCAGACATCGCTCTTGGTTTTGATATTGCATGGAGCCGTGAGCATCCCTGCAGAACGCGGTGTGATCTGGAATGATCTGGGTGACCGATCCCTGTATCGAAAAGCCTGGCAACGTCGTGGATCGCAGTAATCGATACGGTTCTCTGACTTTCAACAACGC
>JBMUBK010000171.1:0-1387 GCA_049457355.1 Aquiluna sp. | reverse complement strand
CTGCCGGCATAGGGCCAAAGCTCGCCATAGCGAACCGGAACAATCCTCACCGTTCTCGCTGGGTTTGGTGCCTCGAGCATCATTCCATCGCCTAGGTAAATTGCCACGTGGTACTTATCTCCCGAGAACGCACTCTCGGTTGACCACCAGATCAAATCTCCACGCTGCGCATTCTGGAATGGCACCAGCTTCTTCTGTCCGGCGAGGACGTTGTATTGGGCTGTGGCTGAGTGCCAACCGATATAAACACCTGCTGCCGCATAGCTCTTCATCGTGATGCCGCTGCAGTCCCAAACATTTGGTCCAGCTCCCCCAAGCACATATCTTTCGCCAAGCTGCTCACTTGCGAAGGCGATTGCGGTTTCAACCTGAGCCCAGTCTGGCTCTCCGACCGAGTAGAGCTCGGGAGCGGTGGGAGCAGCCCTAATAGCCGCCTGCCTTCTCTCCCACTCAAGACCCTCTTGCCTTTGGCGCTCGATTTCCTCAGCGGTGTCTTTGAGCTCTGCGAGCTGCTCCATCATCGTGGCGCGCTCACGCTCCGACTGGGCAACCTTTGCAATGACCGCATCCGCGGCATCCTGGGCCTCTTGATAGAGCTGCTCTGCCTCGGCCTCTATGTCTTCGAGCTCGATACGGGATTGTTCAAGCTCAAGCGCCAGGGCCTCGGCTTGGGCCTGCTTGTCCAGTGCGGCCTGGTAGATAGCCTCGGTGCGCTGGGCAATTAGCTCCTCCATGCTCATCTGAAAAAGCAGATTCTCGGCATTGTCTGGGTTGAAAAGAAGTTCCAAAGTGGTGTCGGTTGCGCTGCGATCGCGGAACATCTGGGCGACTATTCTCCCCAGCTGCAACCGAGCCTCCTCGGCCTCGGTGGAGGACTGCTCAACTCTGGCCTGGAGCGATTCAACCTTCGCAGCCATCTCGTTCTTGGCATCGATGGCCTGGTTGTATTCCTCGTTCTTCTTTAGCGCAATGGTCTCGAGAGCTCTCGCCTCTTCCTCGAGGGTGACAAGGATTCCCTCGATGCGCTCAATGAGCTTTTCCTTTTCCTGAACATCTCGTTTGGCTGCGGCAACCTCTGCGGCAGTTGGGTAATCAGGGTTTGCGTAGGCGGGGGTCAGTAGCAGCGTTCCGGCGACCAGGCCGATGCCGGAAAGGGCAGCAATAATCGCGTTTTTGCGCAGTGCCATTTCCACCTCCCTGCCAAAAATCTAAGCCAAAGCTTCAAGTATCGCCTGAGAGTTCCCTATGTGTTGCGCAACTTGCCGAAACACAAGTAGTCTTTACCGTCGGTGCTTTGAAGTTGCCAGCTTCTGGCCCCATCGTTTAGCGGCCTAGGACGCCGCCCTTTCACGGCGGTAGCACGGGTTCGAATCCCGTTGGGGTCACT
>JBMUBK010000170.1:0-1388 GCA_049457355.1 Aquiluna sp. | reverse complement strand
ATTTCGCTACCTTAGGACCGTTATAGTTACGGCCGCCGTTTACCGGGGCTTCAATCAAGAGCTTGCACCCCATCATTTAACCTTCCGGCACCGGGCAGGCGTCACACCGTATACGTCCACTTACGTGTTTGCACAGTGCTGTGTTTTTATTAAACAGTCGCAGCCACCTATTCACTGCAACCCTTTCGGCCTCCACATGTAAAATGCTTCAACCTACAAGGGCGTACCTTATCCCGAAGTTACGGTACAAATTTGCCGAGTTCCTTCTCCAGAGTTCTCTCAAGCGCCTTAGAATTCTCATCCTGCCCACCTGTGTTGGTTTGCGGTACGGTTTCAATTTAACTGAAGCTTAGTGGCTTTTCTTGGAAGCATGGTATCAATCACTTCATGAACAAAAGTTCACTCGTCATCACGCCTTGGTATTGACTCTCCGGATTTGCCTAAAGAATCTACCTACACGCTTAAACCTAGATATCCGTCACTAGGCTGACCTAACCTTCTCCGTCCCCACATCGCATTAAATTGAAGTACAGAAATATTAATCTGTTTCCCATCGGCTACGCATTTCTGCCTCACCTTAGGGGCCGACTCACCCTGCGCCGATTAGCGTTGCACAGGAAACCTTGGGCTTTCGGCGAGAGTGCCTTTCACACTCTTTATCGCTACTCATGTCAGCATTCGCACTTCTGATACCTCCAGCATTCCTCACAGAACACCTTCGCAGGCCTACAGAACGCTCTCCTACCATGCATATAAATATGCATCCACAGCTTCGGTTATGTGCTTAGCCCCGTTACATCTTCCGCGCGAGACGACTCGACCAGTGAGCTATTACGCTTTCTTTAAAGGGTGGCTGCTTCTAAGCCAACCTCCTGGCTGTCTGTGCCTTCTCACTTCGTTTACCACTTAGCACATCATTAGGGACCTTAGCTGGTGGTCTGGGTTGTTTCCCTTTCGACACCGGACGTTAGCACCCGATGTCTGTCTCCCGTGATTGAACTTGCCGGTATTCGGAGTTTGCAATGGTTTGGTAAGCTCTTATGAGCCCCCTAGCCATAACAGTGCTCTACCCCCAGCAGTTATACACGAGGCACTACCTAAATAGTTTTCGGAGAGAACCAGCTATCTCCAAGTTTGTTTAGCCTTTCACCCCTATCCACAGCTCATCCCCAAATTTTTCAACATTTGTGGGTTCGGACCTCCAGTACGTGTTACCGCACCTTCATCCTGGCCATGGATAGATCACTTGGTTTCGGGTCTACACCCAGTAACTAAATCGCCCTATTAGGACTCGCTTTCGCTACGCCTCCCCTATCGGTTAAGCTTGCTACTGAATGTAAGTCGCTGACCCATTATACAAAAGGTACGCAGTCACCCCGAAGGGCTCC
>JBMUBK010000169.1:0-1393 GCA_049457355.1 Aquiluna sp. | reverse complement strand
GGGCAAGGGGGAGACGATGGCAACGATTAAGATTGAGGCACCGGAAGGGTATCACTGGATGGATACCGCTGGCGGTCCTGCTCTGATGGTCGGTGACTATACACCGCACGAGGGCGCTTCAGCTGAGTACGAGTTTGAGGTGATTGAAGAGCACCAAGAGCCCGAGACTGAGGCAGAGCCAGAGCCCGAGGTGATTGAGAAGCCAGGGCCAGGCAAGCACTCGAAGAAGTGGGACGAGATTTTTAATGCGATACTTGAGCAGACTGGTGACAGCGAATTGGCTGCCGCGACTGCAACCGCTCGAGTCGGCAAGAGAGAGATTGAGAAGCGCTTGCTCTTCGTCGTGAGCACGCCTTCAGGGCTCGATGTCGCCCGAGGCAAGCACTTGTGTGGCCCAAGCGGTGAACGCTTCGCCAAGAGCTACCTCGAGCCCGTAGGGCTTAAGCGTGAGCAAGTTGACGTGATTGATCTTGGTGAGTTGAGTGACCATCAAGACGATGAGCCTTTGGCAGTCATCGCGCTAGGTACCGCAGCCCGCGAGGTCTTGGGCAAAGCGGCAGACCTATCATTGCCTCACCCGGCAGCCATCAGGAAAGCGCAGCACGCTGAGGCTCTTGAGCGTCGCATCAGTGACCTCGATGAGCTGATTGAAAAGGTTGAGACCAGCTTCTTGCCACCCAAGGGCGTACAAGAGGCAGCCCGGCGAGGTCTCGAGCTAAGACGTGAGCACCGCAGGGGCGGCACTGCCGTCGGTGTTGCTCGAGCTCGTGACCTGGCCAACGGTCGGCGGGTCTCTATCAGCACGATTAAGCGGATGGTCAATTACTTCGTGAGGCATCAGAAAGACATGACGGTGCCAAAGAATCGAGACCGCAGCGCACCAGGGTATCCGGGAGCTGGTCGCATTGCTTGGCTTCTTTGGGGTGGCGACTCTGGCCAGCAGTGGGCCAACACCATCAACGAGCGCTATGAGCGCGAGCGTGAGCGCGAGAAAGCCAGCAAGCGAGTCGGCATCTACAAAGCCGATGAATCCAAGCGCATCGTGTACGGTGTGGTCTTGGACCCCTATATCATCGATGCACATGACGACTATCTGAGCCCGGCAGTCATCGAGGAGACCGCGCACGACTTCTTGAGCGAGTCGAGGGTGGTAGGTCTCGACCACAATGGCGCAGCCGATGGTGCGAAGGTTGTAGAGTCTTGGATTCAGCCTTACCCATCACCGGAGGACTACAAAGCAGCCATCGAGGGCAAGCCTCACAAAGCCTATGCTCAAGCATTCGGTGAAGATGTCGTGCGCTCTGGCTCGTGGGTGCTCGGCGTGAAGCTGACCCCTGAGCTCTGGAGCCGCGTTCAATCGGGTGAGCTGAATGGCTTCTCAATCGGTGGCTAT
>JBMUBK010000168.1:0-1405 GCA_049457355.1 Aquiluna sp. | reverse complement strand
GTCATCAGCCGAAGGTCGACCCCAACCTCTATGGATGCGCAGATCCGGTTACGTCCGTCAAGCAGCAGGCCGTCATTGGTCACCTTGCCTGGGTTCAGAAAGCCCTTCTCCTGAACGTCCTTGACCAGAAAATCAAAGTCCTCCTTGTCCACAAACGGGAACAGGTTGGCGGCGGGATGCACTCCAGACAGCCCGTAAGCGTCAATCGCCTTGGCCAGTAGCGCTTCCATGTACTCTTGGTGTTTGGCCACGTTCTCATCCATTACCAAGCTCCTCCTTAGTCAAAAACAGTCCGTCTACAACCCGATCCCACTCGCGGGTATTACTGCGGGTTGCGATCGTCAGTCCCTTGCTCCAGTAGGCAAAGGCTCGCCTCGCGTCGTTGGTATACTTACCATCGCGTATCCATTTAGCAGGACCGGTTAGTAAGTAAGCCCACTGTGCTGCATCTCGGTTCAGTACCACAATTTGGGCATCGTGCCATCGTGGGATAGCGCGGCAAAGTGCATCCATGCGGTCGTACCACTGTTGGCGGTGGTCTCGGTCCATTCGCTTGATCCCGCCTACGTTGCATCCAAGTGTGGACAACGTTGTTAGCCGCAGGTCCGACCAGTGGAAAAAGTTGATCATTTCCGGCGACAGGTTCCAGTCCTCAACGTGGTTTGGGTCGTTGTGCAGAAACACTGCCGATCGAGATGTCGCGTGTTTTCGGATGAAGTTTAGAACGTAGTCGTCGGTATTGGCGCCGTGGTAACACTCAAACGCCCTAGCGTAGTCGCTTTGTGCTAGGGAGTCGTACTGGTTGATCCCGCGTTCCACAAACAGCACTCGAACAGACTCCAGCTTTGGGTACTGAGCATGTTTGCAAATCAAAGCGGGACTGCAAGTGCCACTCTCTTCAGTGGGTACACCGTCACCTGCGCACAGATCGACGACGATCCACGGGTACGACAGGAATCCGTCTCTTTGGACCAGGAGCGGCATGATACCGGCCTCTCTGCCTAGTATTGAGTTGAGCAACTCATGCTTGCCTAGGGTGCGAATACTCTTGCCTACGGCGACACTCCGTTTTTCGAGAGAAGGGTACAAGTTCAGTTGTTTCACTTGACATTCTCCTCGTATTCCTTATCTAGCTTGTCGCCGATCAAATGACGCAATATTGCCCCAATTGTGGTCTCCTGGACCGCTGCAAGCGCCTTAAGCTTACGTTTGAAGTCTGGTGGAACCAGTACCCGGAGGGGAACTTTTTTGTTATCCATACGGCTATGATGTGAGTACACATACATCATAGTCACACTAGACGTGTTGTGTCTAATGTGCCGCTTAGTGTCTGTGCTAGACTGTAAGAATCCATCACCGAATGGACTGGAGGGAACCGGCGGCACTGACCGCCCCCTACAGTGTT
>JBMUBK010000167.1:0-1417 GCA_049457355.1 Aquiluna sp. | reverse complement strand
TGCGGGGTTTTCGGGCGCGCCAAGGGCGGATCTCTCGGCCCGCACACCCGGCCAGTCGTGACCACAGTTTTACTCCTAGAAGCTGACTAAGCAGCCAAAAGAAGCGCCGGACTGCGCCTGTAAGCGCATAAATAAAGCATCAGAACATATACAGAGACAAGAATAGACAATAAGAGGCGCAGCAGCCTCATGATCTTCTCGGCATTCATCACAAAGAACGCCATCGTGATCACTGTCCTTGATGTTTCAACCAGCTTGGTCAGGATCCGATCCAGCCCGTATTTCCTCTTGCCCGTTCCGATTCTTCCTTCAATCACGGAACGCTTCCTCAGGTCTGATTTGAACAGCTCTTGCTGCTCTGCTGTCTGCACCTCGGCTTCAACCTGTTTCTTGCGTGGGCGGCCACTGAGCCTGATGTTATTGGCTGCACAGAACTTCTTATTGGCTGATGTCATATAGATGGAATCGGCACAGATTCGGGCTGGATAGTATCCTCTCTCTTCCTTGTATTGCTTGGCTCGTGCGATCAGGTCGTTGGCTTCATTGTAGTTGTCCCAGCTGATCCGATCCACATCGACAAAGCCATTGTCATCAGAAATTGAAATCTTTGCTCCAAACTCAGTTTTCTTGCCCGCCTTCCCTCGCACGATCGGTCGTACATGGGGTTTCGACAGATTGACGATCCTGTCATCGATGCGCCGGCTGTCAGCGTCGTACATCTCTTGCTGCTGGCGGGTGACTTCACTGGCGATCAGCAGCTTGCGGTAGAGCTGTGAACCAAGCGCTGAAAGCTCTGCGCCGCAATGGATCATGCCGTCAATTGCCCTTAGGTTGCGGCTGATCTCGTTGAGCTGGAAGCGCTTCGCGTCCCGGATCTCCTCACGGCTTGGCTTTTTCTTTTTGATGATGACCAGGAATAGGTTGTGAGCTTTAACACTATTGCAACGTGGCTTACGGGGAATCTTGCCCTGGTACTTCTTGAACAACTCGTCAATGACCTTCTCCGTTGTTTCCCGGGATTCAGCAAGCAACCTCAAGTCCACTGGGTAGGGGATGTCATCAGGCACGCAGGTTGCATCAAGGATCAGAGTGCCCCAGTTGCTGCCAGGATCCAGCGATGCTGGCTTCACGCCAAGCTCCTCCTCAATCGCCGCAAGCTTCTTGTCATCCACCGCAGCCGTGCCGTCCTCCTGCTCACACGTCGCCAACAGCTCCTGAATCATCGCGATCCCGTTGGCTTTGGTCATGGCATTGCAGACCTTGATCAGTTCAGGGCCAATGCGCTTGCGAAAGTGCACCATCATGGATGCGTCAAACGGCGGCACGGGCTGGTAACCGCTCAAGCCAATGAAAAATTGCAGATAGGGTGATTCCGTGATCAGCTCCACCGTCTCTCGATCCGTCACTCCCAATCGTT
>JBMUBK010000166.1:0-1421 GCA_049457355.1 Aquiluna sp. | reverse complement strand
GAGTGCTGCTCGGCTAGCACCATGTTTCTATCAACGGCATCGGCAATGACGGTTGCAAGATCGAGATCGCCACTGGTCTCAGACAACTTGGCTCCCTGAACCCTTGAAAGCTCAATCAGCTCCTGAACGATGTTTGCAAGCCGCTGAGATTCGCGCTGCAGCGACTCCGCGAACTTCTGAATGGTCTCCGGGTCGTCAGTTGCTCCAGAGATGGCCTCGGTGAGAAGGCTTATCGCACCGATTGGAGTCTTCAGCTCGTGCGAGACGTTTGCGACAAAGTCGCGCCTGGTCTCCTCGAGCTTCCGAGAGTCGGTGCGGTCGTCAACCAAGAGCATGACGTAGCGCTCGCCAAACTTTGCGGCTCTGGCGTGGACCCAAACGGTGTCCCTTCTAAGGCCGGTTTCAAGCTCGATATCAACCGAGACTGCACCCGAGGCTTTCTTGGCATCCTCCGCCAGCTGCACAAGGGCAGCATGAATCAGCCTGCGATTTTGCACCAAACCAAATTGCACGGCACCGGGAGATGCCCTAACCACCTGGTTCTGCTGGTCAAGCACGACACCGGCTGTGGCGATGACGTCCACAACCTGGGCGGCAACAACTTCAAACGCGTCGAACTCAGTCTCCGCGCTGCGCTCAGCGCGCTTGGAAGCTAAAAAGCCCAAAGGTGCTCCTTTTTGCCGCAGTTCACTAGGTAAACAAGTAGTTGTTACAAGGTTAGGAGTAAATTGGTAAGAAGCCGACTCAGTTTTCTGCTGGTTTAGCTGAAATTAAGCCAATGTTTCTTTGGTGCTGAAAGGCTTAGCGCCACACGGCGAGGAGAGTAGAGCGATGCGCGTAGTTTTTCAACAGGAGCTTTCAGAGGTTCAGTCCAGGCTGGTAGAGCTCGCAGGTGGCGCAAGAACCATCATGCAGAAGGCCTCGGGCGCCTTTCTAAACTCAGACGTTTCCATGGCCGACGAGGCTCTCGCGCTTGCCGATAGCCACGAGGAAAAAGCCCTCGATCTCGATGAGCTAGTAATCAAGATTCTCGCCACCCAGTCCCCCGTAGCCAAGGACCTAAGAATTGTGGTCTCGGCACTGCGAATGAGCGCAAGCTTGGAGCGCATGGGCTCCCTCGCCTCTCACATCGCCGCAATTGCCCGCTACCGCTACCCCGGCACAGCTATCCCAGATGCGCTCCGCGGAACATTTGAGGAAATGAGCAAGCTAGATGTTGAGCTGGCCGACAAGGCCGTCGAGCTTTTGAAGAATACAGACCTGGATCTAGCCCGAGAAATTCAGGCTCAGGACGAGGCTGTAGATCTTCTTCACCGCAGAGTCTTTGACACCGTTTTGGCCCCCGACTGGTCAGAGAATGCAATGTTCACGGTCGATGTGACTTTAGCTTCTCGCTACTTCGAGCGCTTCGCCGACCACGT
>JBMUBK010000165.1:0-1422 GCA_049457355.1 Aquiluna sp. | reverse complement strand
ATTGAGCCTGGGGCTGGTGTTGCCACCACGCCAACGCCAGTTACTAGGAAGGTTGCAACACCAGTTGCACCACCTGCAATGGCAGCCAAAACCAAAATCGGCTTCATTAGGACGTATGGGAAGTAGATCTCGTGGATTCCACCCAAGAAGTGAATTACGATCGCGCCTGGAGCACTTCCGCGCAGAACCTTGCTTCCTGCTGCTAGCCAGACGGCAACAAGGATTCCCAGTCCTGGACCTGGATTGCTCTCGAGCATGAACATGATGGACTTGCCAGCTTCTTCAACCTGAGCGACTCCAAGTGGAGCGAGCACACCGTAATTTATGGCGTTGTTGAGGAACAGAATCTTTGCAGGCTCAATCAGGATTGATGCCAGTGGCAGCAGTCCTGTGTCAACCAGAACCTTCACACCGGCGCCGAGAGTGTCGGAGAAGGCATTAACGACCGGTCCGATGCCTACGAAGCCAAGGATGGCCATTAGGAGACCCGAGATACCCAGAGAGAAGTTTCCGATGAGCATTTCGAATCCTGGAGGGGTGACTGGGTCTAGAACGGCATCAATCTTCTTCAAGATCCATGCAGCTAGAGGACCAATAAGCATGGCACCTAGGAACATTGGAATTGAAGCGCCGACAATCACACCTACGGTTGCAATAGAACCAATAACGGCACCGCGCTGACCATGAACCATGCGACCACCGGTGTAACCAATGAGGATTGGAAGCAAGTTAACGATCATTGGGCCGACCATCGAAGAGAGTTCCTCGTTTGGTAGCCAGCCAGTTGGAATGAACAGTGCTGTCAGAAGACCCCATGCGATAAACGCACCGATGTTCGGGATCACCATTCCAGCTAGGTTTCCACCTATTTTTTGAGCCGCTGCACGCCAGCCAGTGTGGCCGCCGTCACCCGCGGGTATAAAATTAGCCATGGGTACTACCTTCCTTTAGGGGGTTGTATTCATTGGGCGGTGTCGCTGCTGTGGCTTGGTTTGAGGCCCGCCCTAGCAGTGACATCTCCCTTTTTCCAACGGTTTCGGCAATGAACCGAGGAAATCTAATTGGCAAGTGCAACTTCAACACCTGCCTTACTGAACGCCTCGACGTAAGTCGGGTCAGCGTCAACATTTGTGACCACGCGGTCAAACTGCTCAAAATCTGCAAAACGAGCGGGGTAGGTTGGACCAAACTTGCTGCTGTCAGCTAGCAGGATGCGCTCTACAGAGCGGGACATCATGGTCTTCTTTACTAGAGCCTCGTCGGTGTCGTAAGCGGTCATGCCACCTTCAAGTCCGATGCCATTGACACCGAGAAAGCTAACCACTGCGTTGAAGTCAAGTAGGTCGGCAACTGTCTTTGCTCCTACCGCGGAGAGTGTTGCAGGCCTAATGCGTCCTCCCAGAATGGTCACCTGAGTTGTGC
>JBMUBK010000164.1:0-1423 GCA_049457355.1 Aquiluna sp. | reverse complement strand
GAAAAACTAGAGAAGGACTACTTCCCGTTTTACGCAATCAGCTGTTGGGTCAGTCAGGTAGAGGTAGTTCGGGACGAGCGCTACTGAGCCTTTCTTGGAAAGGTAAGCACAATCGACGCTACGGCTACCGAGATTATTGGAAATAGCGCCAGCGCCCAAGCCACCGAAATGCACCAAATCGCAATCAGTCCGGTAATTGTGTTGGAAACGTGGCCTACCCAAAGCCGGACCTTCTTCCTTCGAGCAAGCACCGCAAAAACTATGTTGATAACCGATATGACCCCAAGTGCGGCAAACAAATAGGCAATGAAGGTAGCTAGCTCTTCCAACTATTCGCCCTTTAGCTGTTTAACGATGCGGTTTGCTGCCATCTTCAGTGGCCTAATTGTCGTGACCTGTGGGTCCTTGGCAAACATTTCAGCGGTCTGGTTATCAAGCGCGGTCAAGTAGATTTTGCCCTCGTAGCCAAGTGACTTGATGCTGCCGAGTAGGAGTGTGTTGGTCGATCGGTCGGGAGCCGTGCAGATCAAGGTGTCGCTTTGGTGCATCGGCAGCATCTTGGCAAAATCTGGGTCTCCAACGTCACCAAATAGGGTTTCGGCTCCGAGTTCCCTGGCCCTTGCCAGGGCATCTGGATCAAGATCAACTGCAAGCACGGAAGATCCGGATGAAATAAGTCCTGAGATGACTTCGGTGCCAAACCTCCCTGAGCCAACGACAATCGCGTCAAAACTTAGTGACTGGCTTTCCTCGTCTACAGCCTCGGCCTTACCGCGCTCGAACAGGTGCATAAATCCCTGCATCATCGAGTAGAGCTTGTCGGTGTAGAGAATGAAGTAGCTGGAAACGGTAATCGTAAATACCGCCACAAGCGTGACCAGACTTAGCACCGCCGAATCCACCTGCCCGAGCGAGAAGCCCAGGGCAATCAGAATCAACGAAAACTCCGAAATCTGGGCAAGCGCAACGCCCGTTCGGAAGGAGGTTATCGACCGGTAACCCATCCAGCCCATAATCGCAAAAACTATTAGCGGCTTTCCAACAAGGACAAAAACTGAAAGCACGATTGCTGGCCAAAGCTGTCCGAGAGCATCGGCAAAGGTCAAGGAAGCGCCAAGCTCAATAAAGAAAAACAGCAGCATGACATCGCGCAGCGAGACCATGCGGGCTCCCAGGCTTTCTCGGTAGGCAGTTGATGCCAGCGATACTCCAGCAACGAAAGCACCGATCTCCATGCTGAGTCCGATCAGGGTGCTGATTGCCGCCAAGACAATCGCCCACGCAACACCAAACAGCAAGGTGAGCTCGGGGCTCTTCGAGATCCAGTCCAAAACCTTCTCAAGCACAAATCTGGACGCAAACGCCGCAACCCCGAGAAATACGGCACTTGATGCGAGGGTGACCACCAAATCTGTCACCACCG
>JBMUBK010000163.1:0-1424 GCA_049457355.1 Aquiluna sp. | reverse complement strand
AGTTGCTCAAAGCGTTGCAAGCCATGGAACATCGTGATCGGCCCAGCCTTGCGCTCCCGGGCATGTCCCTTCCAACCACCGAGTCGAGCAATGATCCAGGCTGCCCAAGCCAGCGAACTCCCCTGATGAGGGTTCTGCTGCTGCTTGGTCCTGCCCTCTAACGTTGTCGAGAGTACTCTGAGGACTTCGACCTCTTTCACCGAGAAGACTTGTCCCACCCTGAGTTGACTACCCTCACGAGCCTGGACCAACTGCAGTGTGCGCACACTGACCCCTACGGCAAGGACTGTCAGCTTCTCAAAACTCTCCCGACTCTCCAACTGGGAACTCTCCAGACGCAGCCCCTGCTTTTTGAGGGTCCGGAACAGTTGTTCGATCTGCCAGCGCTGACGATACCAGCGTAGGCAAACTTGGGCTTGCTGGAGGTCCTGCACACAGTGGGTGGTCAGTAAACGCCAGTGGACGGGCTGCTCTTTGGCAGGCACGCTCTCAGCAGACTCCAGGGCTTCGACAAAGTAGAGGTCAATCGGTTGACTCTGTGGCTGCAGACGGCCCGGAGGCAGGATGCTCAGTCGACCAAAGCGTAGTTGCAACTTGGCCTGGCGAGCCTGTCGCTTCCCAGGGATGGCCGGCAAAATCAAATCGACTTGCCCCTGCAGGGGTTGCTCGCTGATCCAGTGGAATAGCCGCTCTCCCTGGGCAAAGGCCAGCTTGCGGTCCTGGGCTGCCCGCAGGAGAACTTCCACGCCCTGGGGTGGCAAGCGCTCGAAGAGTTCATAGATATCAGACTCCCGGTCGGCCACCATCGTGGTTTTGACGCTGGCGGGGATGCGCTGACGAGCCCGGAGCGGAGAGGCCAACCAACGGTAACTCTCTTTCTGTTCAATCGGGTCTTCCTTCTGGCTGGGTTGCCGAGTAGAGCGAGTCCACCAGTGCAGGTGGGCCAGTCCATAGAGATCTTCCTGCTCGGCATCCACCGCCAGGGTGGGGTGTAGGTGAAAGCCCCGTCCTTTCTGGCCAGCGCTGGTGCGGCCAAAGTCGGCGTGCTTGCTGGAGTACTTGGAGAGGGTGAAGGTGCTGCTGTCCTGTAGCAGCAAGACATGGGCAGCGTGTATCTCGGAGAGTCCCTGGTAGAAGCCTTCGGCTAGACCCTGGGCAGGCACTCGTGGGTTCTTCAAGAGTCTGCCGAAGCGAACTTCGCCAGCTCGGTTGGCTCCCAATTGACGCAGACAAAGGCTCTGTTGGGATTGGATCCGCTCACAGAGTGCAGAGGCACTTTTTTTAGGCGTGCGTCGGGTAGGTTGAACTCGAGGGTCGGTAGAAAAGACAGAGACATCAGGCCACTCCAGAAAAAGTCAGTAAGTTCACAAAATCCAAGGTCTCTGTCAACGGACAATCACAAAAAGTTGTGTGCATACCATAGC
>JBMUBK010000162.1:0-1436 GCA_049457355.1 Aquiluna sp. | reverse complement strand
GCTACAGCGACATCAGCAGAGGCAGCCTGCAGCGTGACGGACTTGCGACCAATCTTGATCTCAAACTCGTCACCAGGCTTGAAGCCCATCTCCTGAACGTAGCCTTCACCGATCTGCAGCTTGCCGTTGAACTGCACCTTGGTCTTGTAGGTCAAGGCACGACCACGCTTGCTGTTGGACTTCATTTCAAAGCCCTTGGCTTCGAGCAGTGCTTCGTAGAAGGCGGTGTAGCAGAGCTTGCCGTTTTTGTCGGTGTAGCCACACTCGCGGACAAGATCTGATTTGTTGAGATCTTTAAGCTCTTTGACCTTGGCGAGTAGTTCGGAACCCTTGAGCATGAGTAGGGGTAAAGCGGACCCGGTAAAGATAGCACTAATACAGGCGGATGCCAGTAGACCTGCCAGCTCCCATGTGTAGCGGATTGAACTCACGCCAGATCAGGTAGCCCAAGGCATCGTTCATGTGGTCATGCCCAGAATCCTTGTCAGGGTCGCCCTTCTCGGTGTAGCACTGCAGTTCTAGGCATTCGATCATCCGCTTACAGGTTGCGCTGATCTGCAGCCTGACCTGTCCCTTGCCATTTTCCAGTAGCGCCTGCACAGCAGAAACCCTGTCCCTGACTGGTGGGTTAGCGCGTGGTGACTGGTTTGCCATGCCGTACGACTCAAGGATCTGGATGTCGGTTTGGCTGGCGTTGGTACTGCGGTTGCCACCGGAAGCATCGGGGTAGACGTAGATCTGCCGGTTGGGGTAACGCGCTTTGATCTGCTGCGCCAGGCTGTCAGTGTCGTGAGCACCGCTTACCTCGTCGATCACGAGCAGCGTGTTGTTTAGCTTGACGCCGATAACAGCGGACATGTTGCCGACGTTGAAGTCAACGCCAATGCGTAGCGGTTCACGCTCAGTGTCTGGCAGTTTGCTGATGACGTGCTTGGTGCGGTCGAACCTGTCGTAGACCGTGCCGGTGGTGAGGTTAACGAACTCACCGTCTAGGTAAGCCTTGAGCAGTGTTGGATCGTAGTTCGCTTCAAGGCGCTCGATGAAGTCTGGCGGCAGGTGCGGGTTATCAACGGACCGCATTTTGATTAGCTTGCGATCCTGCCTTGTTTGTGCGTCTTCACTGCCGAAGGTGGTCCACATCCAGCGGAAGCCTTCAGGTGTTGATGCGGCGCCGAATTGACGGACGTTTCCAGAGCGCAAGCGACCGAGGATTTTGGGAAACGCTTTGTTAGCGATGGCAGGTGTCACGGTGTCGATCTCGTCTGCCAGTACCCAGGCAAGGTTCAGACCGATGATGCGTGACCAGTTTTCAAAGCTACGGCACAGGATTTTTGTGTCACCACCTGGCAGGTGGAGCATGTATTCAGGCAACGGTGAAGCGCGAAACGTGTATGGGATGTCGTAGTGCTCTAGGAAATCTTCAAAGTCGTTTTGCC
>JBMUBK010000161.1:0-1447 GCA_049457355.1 Aquiluna sp. | reverse complement strand
TACCAATAAGTGCAAAGATATCCCCTATGTCAGAAGAGACCACCGCGATTTTCATCCCGCCTAGCGAGCATGAACTTCCCGCAGATCGTTTTTTGGAACGTGAGCTCAGCTGGCTAGATTTCAACCAAAGGGTTCTTGAACTTGCCGAGGATGAGACCATCCCGCTTCTCGAGAGAGTCAACTACCTCTCAATCTTTGCCTCGAACCTGGACGAATTCTTTATGGTCCGAGTTGCCTCGCTAAAGCGAAGGATTGCAACGGGTATTGCGGTGCCATCGCCCTCTGGGCTAAGTCCCCAAGAGGTATTGCAGCAGATTGCCGATCGCACGCGCGAGCTCCAGAGCCGTCATGCTGAGCTCTTTGCAACCAAGGTTTCAAAAGAACTAGCTGAGAGAGACATCCAAGTGGTGCACTGGTCAACTTTGACCGAGGAGGAAAAGCAGGAGCTCCACTCATATTTCTCATCCCAGGTTTTCCCAGTACTGACCCCGCTTGCCGTTGACCCAGCTCACCCTTTTCCCTATATCTCAGGACTCTCGCTCAACCTCGCAGTTGTGCTGAGAAACCCCAAGACCCAAGCGGAGCACTTCGCTAGGGTCAAGGTCCCTCCGCTGCTGCCAAGATTCGTCATCGTCCCTGGCTCAACATCTAGGTATGTGCCTTTGGAAGATGTCATGGGTGAATTCATTGGAGAGCTCTTTCCTGGCATGGAGGTGCTCAAGCACCACACCTTCCGCGTCACGAGAAATGAAGACCTCGAGGTCGATGAGGATGAGGGTGAGAATCTTCTTGTCCAGCTCGAGAAAGAGCTCCTAAGAAGAAGGTTTGGACCCCCTGTCAGGCTCGAGGTTGCAGAGGACATTGACCCGCAGGTTCTCTCTTTGTTGCAGCGCGAGCTTGACATGAATGAGCAGGATGTCTTCCCACTCCCCGAGCCTCTTGACCTCACGAGCCTGAGCGCATTTGCCTTCTTGCCAATTCCTGAATTGCACTTTGAGAAGCACCAGATAACTACCAACCGCTACCTCGAGGCGGATGAGGATGAGGCTGCAGACATCTTTGCCTCCCTCCGCGAGCGAGAGGTGCTGGTGCATCACCCCTATGAGTCTTTTGCAACCAGCGTGCAGGCTTTCTTAGAGCAGGCTGCTGATGACCCCCAGGTGTTGGCAATAAAGCAAACCCTCTACCGCACCTCGGGTGACTCTCCGATTGTCGATGCGCTCATCGATGCTGCGGCAGCAGGCAAGCAGGTTCTGGCTCTTGTTGAGATCAAGGCGAGGTTTGACGAGCAAAACAACATTGGCTGGGCTAGGAAGCTAGAAAGTGCCGGAGTCCACGTGGTCTACGGGCTAGTTGGGCTAAAGACTCACTGCAAGCTCTCGCTGGTAATCCGTCAAGAGGGTGATCAGCTCAGGCGCTACTGCCACGTTGGCACTGGTAACTACAA
>JBMUBK010000160.1:0-1482 GCA_049457355.1 Aquiluna sp. | reverse complement strand
TGAACAAGAATGGTCGTCGGTCGCAGGTGAACGCCTCTAGCGTGATGGTTGGTGATGAACTGATCATGGCGGGAGAGAAGAATGTGTTCGTGGAGAATGTTCATCACTACAGCACCCGTTATCGGGATCCCTCGCATGTCGTGATCATCTTCCGCCGATCGACTGGTGCGCCGGTGGCTCGCACCTACAACCCGACCGACAAGGTGTCGGTCATTGAGACTCCCACCACCTACAAGGCTCGCCGCCGCAATTCGTGGCGCAACGCCGATCTCGCGAAGGATGGACGCGCTCAGTCCAACTTCATCGTCCGCGAGAAGGGTAAGTTCCCGGTTCGCATGACCCGGAACGTCACCGGCCGCAGCAAGTCGCTCGTCGTGACTGGCTGAGAGTAGTGGAATGGATGGGGAGGCGGCGCGGTGCCGCCTCCCTCCCGATTCGTGTGAAATTCGTATTACGAAAGGCAAGTACGAGAAATGGCTTACAACAAGGTTGCGACTCTGATGGCTCAGGTCAAGTGGTCTGAGATTTCCGCGGCTCTCACCAAGGACGGTCGGGTTCGCCTTGCAGATTACGCCGAGAAGTATGGCGTCTCAATTCCTACGATGCGGAAGATGATGGAACAGAAGTTCGGTACTTCTGTGGAGTTTCGCCGCGGTAGGACGGGAGGGGTTTATCCCACGCCGGACTTCACCAAGTCCGATGTGGACGCCTCGACGGCATCGGTGAACTACGTTCCCGATGCGCCGGTCACGGTCTCGCCCGCTGAGGATGCGGATGCGGAGGCTGCTGTGGATCGGATCCTCGGCGTCGAGGCTTGACACTTCGCGGAGATCTGGTAGACTTCTCCGTCTGACGAATTCGGTGCTGTGGGTCGATTATGTCTACCCATTATTCCCACGGCACCGAGTTCTTTTTCTCGCCTCCGTAGCGCAATGGTAGCGCAGTGGACTTTTAATCCGTTGGTTGCAGGTTCGAGTCCTGCCGGAGGCATTATGCCTGGTCTCCTCTTCATCATCAAGTATGAATCCCCATCGCACCTCTATCCCGTCAATGTCTGTGAATCATGCGCTTCCTCGGCGCACGATTTCTCTCGCTGCATCATTCCTCGGGAGGCATATGCGAACGCAACCGCATGCTGCCCCATTTGCGGAAGATGCAGCAACCTGATCGTCTACCTTCGCACGATATACAACCCCGATCTGCTGGTGGACATTCACGAACTGAAAAACCTCTTCGCTTACGGAAGAATGGAATTCTCACTCGTCAACCTATTCAAGGCGCTCGACGAAGGCAAGATTCGCGTTCTCCCTGGGTCAGGCATGCGTGCTTCGGCCTATCTTCGCAAGTGGCGAGACGACAACCCAGACGTTGATCTCCCAGACGATCTCTTTCGCCAACTGGCACTGATTCGTGAGGATCCCGACCTTCGCTCGGGATCCGCCGTAGATCACCGAATAGGAAAACTGAAGGATCACATGATGA
>JBMUBK010000159.1:0-1528 GCA_049457355.1 Aquiluna sp. | reverse complement strand
ATGTCAAAGCCACCTGCCTTGTTTCTCCAGAGCTCAAGGTCTTCGCGAACGGTTATCGCACTCTCACCGGTTGCCGGCAGCAGGCCTGGGCCAGCATCGGATTCGTTTAGTGGTCTGGAGATCATCCAATAGCCCCGCTCGGATGATACCTCTTTACCCTTAGCGTCCCTCACCACCGACGAGTACTCGAGTTTGCCCGTGGGAAGCGGGGCAAAAGAGAGCTCCTGAAAGAACTCAATTTCGGTTGGCACGGCCTCGCCAACGGGATAGGAGACCACTCCCGAACCTTTCCAAGAGCCAATGAGAAAGGCAAAGGGCGTTAGCTCAATCGGGAGGTCCTCCGGAAGGACAAACAACCTAGTTCTGCCCCTTGAAAAGCTTGTATAGGACCAGCGCGGAAATTCCAGCAATCGCAATGGCGGCCAAGATCAGAAGTCCGGTAAATACGAGTTCAATGGCGAGAAGCATGGCCCAATTCTAACTGGCCAAGGTGGCGATGGTGAAAAGCCCGAGAATCATCAGGGTGCCAGCTGAAACATAGACCTGTTGCCTAACGGTGTCCTTGCTCTTTGAAGAAATTAGGTGTTCGAGGCTGACCAAGGCAATTGAAGCGGCGGCGATAGCTCCGAAAGCCGTGTAGCGAGCATCGCCCGATAGAAAAACCATCGAGACCGAGGCACCAACAAAGACCAATACCCAGATAGCAACTATCTGAAACCACTGCCTGCTCACACCAAGCACTCTAGCCAACAGGCGGGTAAAGCTGGGTATCATTTGCTAAGGCGGGAGGCATCTTTATGGCAAACATTCTCTGCATCTCCCCCACGCCCGAGAACCCCCTGCCGCCGCTCGAGGTCCTAGGCCACACCATTCACCTTTCCGACTTTGAGCCGCAGTCTTTGGCAACCGCACCTAGGCATGACATTGCAGTACTTGACTGCCGAGTCAACCTGGTGGCGGCCAGGGCGGTAACCAGAATCATTGGGGCCGCCGGTTGGCAAAAGCCCATGCTCATGGTGGTGACAGAATCCGGGCTCCCCGCAGTAAGTGCTGAGTGGCAGGCAGCTGATTTCATTCTCGATGGTGCCTCGCTGGCCGAGGTGGACGCAAGAATCCGGATGTTGCTAGACAGCAAGCCAAAGCCTCAGGCCGTTGACAACTCCTCGGGACTGGTGATCGACCTCGGTACCTACACCGCCAAAATAAACGGGCGAGCGCTGGATCTAACCTTCAAAGAGTTTGAGCTTTTGAGGTATCTCAACGACAACCCCGCCCAGGTTTTCTCGCGGGAGCAGCTGCTGAGCGAGGTATGGGGATACGACTACTTTGGTGGCACCAGAACAGTTGATGTTCACATCCGGCGCCTGAGGGCAAAACTGGGCGAGCACGAGGGGCTCATCGGCACCGTGCGCAACGTTGGTTACCGACTAGATCCCACAGGTAGTTCAATAAATTAACTGTTTCTTGCTCGTTTACCAATAAGTGCAAAGATATCCCCTATGTCAGAAGAGACCACCGCGATTTTCAT
>JBMUBK010000158.1:0-1533 GCA_049457355.1 Aquiluna sp. | reverse complement strand
AAGAAGTATCCCAAAGACTCGATGAATGCCTTGTCAGAACCGATCATGAAAAGGGCTCCAACCAAGAACCCAAGGATGATAGAGAGCACTGTCCGGGTGAAGCCGCCCGAGAGAATCTCTTTCAGTGCTTGCGAGAAGCGATCTGGTGATTCACTCATGCTGTTACTCCCGCCATTAGCTTCCCTAACTGCTCTCTCGAGGTGTCGGGACTGACAATGTCAACAATCTTGCCTCGATACATGACAGCAATTCTGTCTGCCAAAGCCAGCACCTCATCTAGTTCGGTGGAGACCAAGACAACGGCCTTGCCCTTATCGCGCTCGGCCACGATGCGCTCGTGGATGAACTCGATTGAGCCAACATCAACCCCCCTAGTGGGCTGCGACGCGACAAGAAGGTCGACGTCTCTTGAGAGCTCTCTTGCAACAACAACCTTCTGCTGGTTACCGCCGGAAAGTTTGCCGGCCGGAGTTTCGGCCGAGGGAGTCCTAACATCAAACTCCTTGACCAGCTGATCTGCTATTTCCCTGCGCGCTTGAAAGTTGATGTTTATGCCCTTTGTAAATCTTGATTTGTAGGAGGAGTTGATCATCATGTTCTCTGCGATTGTGAAGGCGGCTACTAGCCCGTCAGTAGTCCGGTCCTCGGGGATGTAGCCCACGCCATGCTCGAGAACACCTCGCACCGAATCATCGGTGATCTCCTCGCCCTTGAAGCTGATCTTCCCAAAGCCCGTCAATGCAGACCTTAGGCCCATGATGGCCTCTGCAAGTTCCGTCTGACCATTACCCTGCACGCCTGCGATCGCAAGGATCTCGCCTGACCTCACTTCAAAGCTCACTCCGTCAACAGCGCGTTGACCCCTATCGTCCAAGACAGCAAGGTTCTCAACGCTGAGAACAACATCCCCCGCCTGCTTTGAGCTTTTCTCCACTGTAAGCCCGACCTCACGACCAACCATCATGGATGCAAGTTCAGAGGTTGAGGCATCTGGCTTTGCGCTACCCACAACCTTGCCCAAACGAATCACAGTGATCCTGTCGGCCACAGCCTTCACCTCACGAAGCTTGTGAGTGATGAAGACGATTGATGTCCCACTCGAAGCCAATTGCCGCATGATTTCCATGAGCTCATCGGTTTCCTGCGGGGTCAAAACTGCAGTCGGCTCGTCGAGAACCAAAACCCTGGCATCCCTAGAGAGTGCCTTAATGATTTCCACCCGCTGCTGCACGCCTACAGGAAGATCTTCAACGAGGGCATCGGGGTCAACGTTGAACCCAAAGCGCTCGGAAATGTCCACAACGCGTTTTCTTGCCTCAGCTATGTCGAGAGCACCTAGAGCCTTAGTTGGCTCCTGACCCAGAGCAACATTTTCCGCAACGGTAAAGACGGGGATAAGCATGAAGTGCTGGTGAACCATTCCGATGCCGGCTTCCATAGCATCGCCGGGTCCATCAAAGCTTTGGGGTTTGTCATCTAGCAAGACCTCGCCCTCGTCGGCGTCGTAGAGGCCGTAGAGAACGTTCATGAGGG
>JBMUBK010000157.1:0-1569 GCA_049457355.1 Aquiluna sp. | reverse complement strand
TGGGACCTGCTTCAGCCCCAGGATGCGATGAGCCGACATCGAGGTGCCAAACCTTGCCGTCGATATGGACTCTTGGGCAAGATTAGCCTGTTATCCCCGGCGTACCTTTTATCCGTTGAGCGACCTCGCTTCCACAAGCAAAGGCCGGGTCACTATGTCCTGCTTTCGCAACTGCTTGACTTGTAGGTCTCGCAGTAAAGCTCCCTTGTGTCATTACACTCGCCGACTGATTACCAACCAGTCTGAGGGAACCTTTGAGCGCCTCCGTTACAATTTAGGAGGCGACCGCCCCAGTCAAACTACCCGCCTGGCACTGTTCCTGATCCAGATAATGGATCGAGGTTAGAGCTCCAAACTGAACAGGGTGGTATTTCACTAATGACTCCACGCGAACTAGCGCTCGCGCTTCAACGTCTCCCACCTAAGCTACACAGTTAAGGTCGAAGCCCAACACCAAGTTATAGTAAAGGTGCACGGGGTCTTTCCGTCTTTCTACATCTAACGAGCATCTTTACTCGTACTTCAATTTCGCCGGGTCTGTGGTTGAGACAGCGGAGCAGTCGTTACGCCATTCGTGCAGGTCGGAACTTACCCGACAAGGAATTTCGCTACCTTAGGACCGTTATAGTTACGGCCGCCATTCACTGGGGCTTAGATTCAAAGCTTTGCCTTGCGGCTAACTCATCCTCGTGACCTTCCAGCATTGGGCAGGCGTCACAGCGTATACATCGCCTTGCGGCTTGGCACGCTGCTGTGTTTTTGTTAAACAGTCGCTGCTCCCTAGTTTGTGACACCCACAACAGCTTTGAGACGCGAAGTCTCTGACCGCCATGGGTCCTCCTTATCCCGAAGTTACGGAGGTAATTTGCCGAGTTCCTTAACCACAGTTCTCCCGATCGCCTTCGTATTCTCTACGTGCCCACCTGTGTCGGTTTGGGGTACGGGCGCCGTGTCAACTCACTACTGCGCTTTTCTCGACAGTGTGGAATCAGTGACTTCCCTCAAACGAGGTCGGTATTGCGTCTCAGTGTTACGGCCTCGACTCTCATCGTGACCCACCTACGCGCTTACCCGGAAATCCATTAATCCGGATCACCTATCCTGCTGTGTCCCGCTTTAGTTACCCGCATCCAACTACGCAGATTCGCCCGAAGGCAGCCTCTGCTTTATTGAAATTGGGCTTGACGTGTACACGGCGGTACTGGAATATCAACCAGTTGTGCATCGGATACGCCTCACGGCCTCTCCTTAGCTCCCGACTTACCCTGGGAGGATTAGCCTTCCCCAGGAAACCTTGGGCTATCGGCGGAGGGGTTTCTCACCCCTCTCTCGCTACTCATACCTACATTCTCACTTGATGGAACTCCACGCCGAGTTACCTCGTCGCTTCGGCACTCCATCAACGCTCCTCTACCACTGCACCAACGCGAACGTCGATGCAATCCATAGCTTCGGCTCAGGACTTGAGCCCCGTTACATTGTCCGCGCAAAATCACTCGACCAGTGAGCTGTTACGCACTCTTTCAAGGGTGGCTGCTTCTAAGCCAACCTCCTGGCTGTCTAAGCAAT
>JBMUBK010000156.1:0-1573 GCA_049457355.1 Aquiluna sp. | reverse complement strand
CCAGTCTTCAGGCATCATCCCTGTGATGAAGCTTTTGGAGGACAGCTTCTCCTATGCAAACCAGCTAGGAGCTCGTCAGGGAGCTGGAGCCGTCTACCTAAACGCTCACCACCCAGACATCATGCGATTCCTAGACACCAAGCGCGAGAACGCAGACGAGAAGATCAGAATCAAGACCCTCTCCATCGGAGTTGTGCTGCCGGACATCACCATGATGCTCGCCAAGGACAACGAGGACATGTACCTGTTCTCCCCATACGACGTTGAGAAGGTCTACGGCGTGCCATTCGGCGACATCTCGGTAACCGAGAAGTACTACGAGATGGTGGATGAGCCAAGAATCCGCAAGTCCAAGATCAAGGCTCGTGATTTGCTTCAGAAGATTGCGGAGCTGCAGTTTGAGTCCGGCTACCCATACGTGATGTATGAGGACACGGTCAACAATGCAAACCCAATCCAGGGCCGCATCAACATGTCAAACCTCTGCTCCGAGATTCTGCAGGTGAACACCCCAACCACCTACAACGCAGACCTCAGCTACGACCAGATTGGTAAGGACATCTCCTGCAACCTTGGCTCCCTAAACATCGCCAAGGCTATGGACGGTCCAGACTTCGGTAAGACCATCGAGGCCTCCATCAGGGCCCTCACTGCAGTCAGTGACCAGTCCAACATTGAGAGTGTTCGCTCAATTTCGGACGGTAACCACAAGAGCCACGCTATTGGCCTAGGCCAGATGAACCTCCACGGCTACCTTGCCAGGGAGCAGATCCACTACGGCTCCGAAGAGGGACTGGACTTCACGAACATGTACTTCTACACCGTGAACTACCACGCCATCTCGGCATCAAACAAGATCGCCAAAGAGCGTAAGCAGACCTTCGATAACTTCGAGAACTCCAAGTACGCAACCGGTGAGTACTTCGACAAGTACACCGAGCAGACCTGGGCACCAGCAACACCTAAGGTCAAGGAGCTATTCAAGAAGGCCGGAGTTGCAATCCCAACCCAAGAAGACTGGGCGGAGCTCAAGAAGTCTGTAATGAAGCACGGTATTTACAACCAGAACCTGCAGGCTGTGCCACCAACAGGATCAATCTCCTACATCAATAACTCCACGAGCTCGATTCACCCAATCGCATCTCGCATCGAGGTTCGCAAGGAAGGCAAGCTGGGGCGTGTTTACTACCCAGCCCCATACCTCAGCGAGGAGACCTGGGAGTACTACGAGGATGCCTACGAGATCGGGCCAGACAAGATCATTGACACCTACGCTGCTGCCACTCAGCACGTAGACCAGGGTCTGTCACTAACCCTGTTCTTCAAGGACACCGCAACAACCCGTGATGTCAACCGCGCTCAGATCAATGCTTGGCGCAAGGGCATCAAGACCATTTACTACATCAGAATTCGCCAGGCAGCCCTCGAGGGCACCGAGGTTGAAAACTGCGTCAGCTGCATGCTCTAGGCAAAAGGGAAGACACTATGGAAAAGACAAAGCTAATAAGCCGTCCGGTCAACTGGAACAAGATTGAGGACTCTGTAGACCTCGACGTCTGGAACCGTCTAACCC
>JBMUBK010000155.1:0-1578 GCA_049457355.1 Aquiluna sp. | reverse complement strand
GAGCAACGGACTGAAAATCCGTGTGTCGCAGGTTCGATTCCCGCTCTGGCCACCATCCTCGCTTCCATACTCCTCCGTCAAAATCAAAAAATAACCAGCAGATACAGTAGTTAAGCCTGATTTTAGCTTTTACTCACTCCGCCTTCGTCCGCTCTATTCCGCTCAAATCCGTTGAAGATTGTTGCCCTTTTTGTTGCCTTTTTCCAGAAATTAGATTCTAATATAGAAAAGGGCAACAAAAATTCAGGAGATTCAAATGCAGTCTGGGTTTGCGGGGAAGAGAAAGCTGAGCAACAAGGAGTGTGAGAGCGCAAAAGCAGCTGAAAAACTATTCAGCCTTGGTGATGGTTTTGGGCTCTTCCTGGATGTCTTCCCGAATGGCTCCAAGCGCTGGAGATATGTCTACCGCTGGCAGGGTAGACAGAAGAAACTCTCGCTGGGGATGTTCCCTCAGGTCAAGCTCGCCGAAGCGCGTCAACTGCACGAGGAGGCAAGAGTTGCCCTTCAGGCAGGAGATGACCCGTCTGAGCTACAAATAAGCGCGGTTCAGAAGAAAAAGCAGGCCCTCCGAGAGAGTAAGGAAGCAGACCAGCTCCTTCAGCGTGAGCAGGAGCAAGTGGAGCTAGCCCTTCAAGGGCGCTTTGATACCGTGGCGCTGGAGTGGCTCGAGAAACAGTCTCCACGGCTGAGCACAGGTCAGTACAGGAGAACCCTAAATTCGCTGAAGGCCGATATTTTTCCAGAGATTGGCCATCACCGAGTCGATCAGATCTCAATGCGCATGCTGGTCAAAGCCCTGCAGCGCATTGAAGATCGAGGATCTCTGGATATGCTCCGCAGGGTCAGGGGCCGTTGTGAGAAGATCTTTGCCTACGCCCAAGCGTTGGAGCTCTGCGACCATAACCCCGCGCTCAACCTTAAACACACGCAGGTGTTTACTCCGCATGTTGGCGATCACCACAGATTCTTGAGGCTGGAGGCCCTCGGTCCCTTCTTGAGAGCGCTGGACAATTATGGTGGAAAGCGAGGACGCCTGACCAGGCTCGGGCTTAAACTGCTGATACTCTTTGTTTGTCGCAGCAAGGAGCTCTTCGAGGCGCGCTGGGGGGACTTTGATCTGGATCGGAGGGAGTGGCTGATCCCTGCAGAGCGGATGAAGATGCGCCGGGATCACTTGGTCCCACTCTCCTCTCAGGCTCTGGAGTTGCTGAGGGAGCTCAGGCAACTCAGTGGGCCCACAGGGTTATTGCTGCCAAATGAACAGCCCGGCAAGAGAGGAATCTCCAACATGACCTTTAACCGGGCAATTAAGCGGATGGGGTGGTTGGACAGGATGGTACCTCATGGCTTCCGCAGCACATTCAGTACGGCTGCCAACGAATCTGGACTGTGGAGCAGCGATGCGATCGAGCGCCAGTTGGCTCATGTCCAAAAAAACAAGGTCCGTGCAGCCTACAACCGGGCAGAGTACATTCAGGAGAGGCGAGAGCTGATTCAATGGTGGGCGGATCAGCTAGACTTGGTTCAACAGAAAAATTGACCAGCCGGCCAGTAACACGGCTCCAGATGCGATCGAGA
>JBMUBK010000154.1:0-1603 GCA_049457355.1 Aquiluna sp. | reverse complement strand
CTCAGGTCCTACAACGTTGTAGCTGGATTCCTGCACCTCGCTCAGGCAGCTGGTCTCAGCTTTGTCCTGACGCTACTGGACAACCAGATTCTTTTCCCGGTAACCATTGAATACCCGACAGGCCCTCCTGGAGTCCCACTACCTCCAGAGCGCGTGGAGCTTTTTGACATCAACATTGGTGCCGGAGTTATCGGCTTTTTATTGCTATCGGCGTTCTTCCACTTCCTGATCTCATCTCCTTGGTTCTTCTCCCGCTACAAGGGCGGTTTGAAGCAGAACCGCAACTACTTCCGTTGGGTTGAGTATTCGCTCTCCTCCTCGGTGATGATCTGGTTGATTGCGCAGCTGACGGGTGTATCGGGCTTCGCAGCATTGACCGGAATCTTCGCTGTAAACGCGTCGATGATCTTCTTTGGAGCACTGCAGGAGAAGTATGAGGAGCCAGGCAACGGCCAGGGCCTTCCCTTCATCATGGGTTCGATCACGGGTATCGTGCCTTGGCTTATCTTGATCGTCTACACAATCCAGCCAGGTAGCGAGAACGCCGCTGAGATTCCAGGCTTTGTCTACGGCATCATCGTGGCACTGTTCTTGTTCTTCAATACCTTCGCCTTCAACCAGGCCTTCCAGTACAAGAAGATCGGTCCCTGGAAGAACTACCTCTATGGCGAGGCAACCTACATCACGCTCAGCTTGGTCGCTAAGTCCGTGCTGGCATGGCAGGTTTTCTCAGGCGCGATAATCCCAGCGATTGCAAGCACCTAGAGGTATTGAACAGCGATTGAACAGTTGTGACTTTTCAGCTTGGTATCAGCTAGGACTGCCATAATTTAGCTTCAACGGTCCTAAGAGCGAAGATGGAAAAGCTTAAGAAAATCCTTTCAAACCTGCCTCACCCGGTGCGCTGGGCAGTGGTCATGGTTTTGGGTTTTGTTCTTTTGGGCATGGGGCTTGTCATGATGGTCACCCCAGGACCTGGACTTCTATTTGTTTTCTTTGGCCTGTCAATCCTTGCCCTTGAGATCAAGTGGGCAAGGGAGCTCAACCAGCAGGGCATGCAGGGTTTGGAGCGAATTGTCGTGAAATTGAAGTCGATCTTCAATAGGAAAAATAAGGACGAGAAAAACTAACGGGTAAATAGCGATACCTTTTCTTGGAAGCCTCAAGCTAGAAATCCAGTTGATAACTGAGATTGCCTAAGGAGAATCGTGTCGTCTATCGGTGTTGTTTTAGAGTCGCAGGCGGAGTCCAGGGTTGCCGCTACCCCGGAAACTGTGAAAGCCATCCGCGCACTCGGTTATCAAGTCTTAGTTGAAAAGGGAGCCGGCGCAAAGGCCGCTTTTCCCGACAGTGCTTATGTGGCAGCTGGAGCCAAGACCGCTACTGCTGCGGCTGCCTGGAAGGCAGACATTGTCCTAAAGGTCAATGCCCCCACCCCAACCGAAATCAAGAGGCTCAAGAAGGGCGCAATCCTCGTTGGCATTCTCAGCCCGGCTCTAAACCCCAACCTTTTGAAGGCTCTTGCCAAGCAGGGCGTAACTGCGCTTGCCATGGACGCGGTACCAAGAATTTCTAGGGCTCAGTCGATGGACGTGCTGAGCTC
>JBMUBK010000153.1:0-1630 GCA_049457355.1 Aquiluna sp. | reverse complement strand
GCAATCACCATATCCTGCCGGAACGTAGCCTTTAGCCCAAGGTGCTCCAGTGTTCTTACTTGCGCCGTGGAGCTAGTGGTGTCGCCAAAACGAGCGCGGATCTTGTTGTATTCATCATCGCCATCCACCTTGTCATAGAACGCTGCGATCATGGCGCAGGAGCTACTGAAGCACTCTCTGCCGCCTTGCCCCGAGGCATTGTCCCTTTGCGAGAAATAGGGCACTTGCAGGGGATTCTGGAAGGAGGGCGATGGGGAACGGCGATACAGGCGAGCAAATTCCTGAAGCTGAGCAGGCGTTAGCTGACGCTCCAGCCATTGCCAGGCTTCCCGCTGATGATCCAGCTCCTTGTAGAACTTGGCAGCATTGACGAGCGTGATGGGCGAAGAAGAGGCCATGGAGAGGGGAGCGTATTGGTTCATCAAACGGATGAGCTTATCAGCATAGGCAGGGTCAGTGGCATAGCCTTCCTTTTGCAGCATCTTGGCCGCCGCTTCCCGCCTTGGCGCATTGTTCACGCCTTTATAGCTCTTCCAATCCAAGTACCAACGAGTGACTAAGTATTCAATGCAAGCAGCAAGGCTAGGAAAGTCAATGAAACCAGCCCTAATTTCCACCCATTGCCCATCGTAAAACTCCTTTGTGGAAGTGGTAGTGCCACTCCCTTTTAGTCCAAACACGTTCCATTTGCCTGAAAAATGCTTGCCGAAGCCACTTTCACACGCCCATTGCGCTGCCACAAGCTCAGGGAACTTTGCGCCCACACGCTTTGCATGGGCGCTCACACCTTCCCAGGAATTGGCAACTTCGGCCACTGGCTCAGCCTTTAATGCGAAATACAGCCTTCAGGCCAGTCAGGAGAAGCTGGATCATGTTGTTGCTCTTATAGGGAGTCTTCTCGATGATTTCATCAAGAGCAGCAATGAGGATGCCGCCAATCACAAACCATTCAATGGCTTCCATGGGAGGTGCAAGCGATTTGTCTTAATTCTAGCCTAGTTCGCTTTACGAATTTCAAGGGTGCGGAGCCTGACTTCCAGCTCCTTTACGTTTTCAGTGAGGCTATCAAGATTGCGTGTGAGTGATTCCACTTGTGCCGTGATGCGCGATTGCTGATTACCAATGGAGATCATCATGCTGCCAGAAGCAAGAAGCATCGTGGCCGTCAGGGTCGTAGCGATACCAGTTAGGGCTGTTTGCCAGTTGTCCACGCTTTTGCTTAATGGCGTTGCTTCTATTCTAGGAAAACGCAACATGCAGAATGACTGGATTAAGCTGGAGAAAACCAATAGCCAGCGATGGGGAAAAGCAATGGTCCCGATGATCTGCTCCATTCTCTTGCTGAACTACGTCCTTCAGAAGCAAAACGCCGGTTTCGTAAAAGCATCTTTGAAGACTATCCCCTGCGTGGTCCGCTAGGGCATTGCGCTTGCGCCTATTGCGGCAAGTGGAATGAGAAGCTAACTTTGGATCATATTGTGCCCAAGAGCAAGGGAGGACCACACTTTGCCAAGTTCAACCTCGCCCCGTCCTGTCTTTCCTGCAATGCCAGTAAGTCCAATTTTGGCCTGTTTGAATGGTGGCGTCCTCAGCGCTTCTGGACAGAAGAGCGCGAAAACACGCTAATGGC
>JBMUBK010000152.1:0-1645 GCA_049457355.1 Aquiluna sp. | reverse complement strand
GCAAAAGAGGCACGAGTCTCGTAGTCGACTCCCTCAATTTCAAGGTGACCGAGCTCTGCATTTGGGATTAGGACTCCGTTATAGAACAGCGCACTTCCGATTCCCGTGCCGAGGGTGGTCATGACGGTGAGTCCTGAACGCTTTCTGCCCGCGCCAAATTTGACTTCTGCGACTCCCGCCGCGTCGGCATCGTTGATGACGTGGACGTGTCGATTTAGCGTGTTCGAGAACAGCTCATCAGCATCGAGTCCGATCCAGCGATCACTCACGTTTGCAGCCGACTGAGTTATTCCGTGCTTCACAACAGCCGGGAAACAAATACCCAAGGAGCGTTCTGGCTTGTCGTCCACGGCAGCGGCAATCTCTCTCACCACCTCGGCTATTGCCTCGGGTTCTCCGCCCTCTGGAGTGCCGAGCTTGATCCGCTCAGAGCGAAGCTCGCCTGACTTGGTGCTCACTAGAGCGCCCTTGATGCCGGTGCCACCGATGTCTATCCCTACTGCCTTCTTGCTCATTTAGCCTCCGTAAGAATCTCTGGGCCATCCTCCGTGATGTGAATGGTGTGCTCAAACTGGGCCGTCAGCGACTTGTCCTTCGTGGTCACCGTCCAACCGTCTTCCCACATATCCCACTCGTGGCTGCCGAGAGTGATCATCGGCTCAATTGTGAAGACCATGCCCGTCTCGATGATTGTCGAATACTCGGGGGCGTCGTAGTGGGGGATGATGAGACCGGTGTGAAAGCTCGTTCCCACCCCGTGGCCTGTGAAGTCTCGAATTACCCCGTAACCGAATCGCTTTGCGTATGACTCAATTGCCCTTCCAATTACGCTTACCTCGCGTCCAGGAAGCGCAGCCCTGATTCCCCTGTGCATAGCCTCTTTGGTGCGCTCAACCAGGTCGATGGCTTCCTGGGAGCCCTCACCAATGATCACCGAGCCATTTGTATCGCCGTGCACTCCGTCAATGTAGGCGGTGATGTCAACATTGAGAATATCCCCGTCTCGCAAGAGGGTGTCGTCAGGAATTCCGTGGCAGACCACCTCATTCAAGGATGTGCAGATTGATTTGGGAAAACCTCTATAACCCAGGGTTGAGGGATAGGCCCCATTTTCAACTAGAAACTCATGGCCAATTCGATCTAGGTCATCGGTTGTCATGCCGGCCTTTGCGCTTCCAAGAGTGAGCTCCAGGGCCCTTGCAGCGAGCTGGGAGGCTACACGAATCTTTCCAACAGTGGCCTGGTCGTAGCGGTCGCCAGTTGTATGGGGAGCGGGGGCCGGTTTGCCCACATACTCTGGTTTTTTGATCCTGGTTGGCACCTCGCGTTTAGGAGAGAGCTTTCCTGGAACCAGGTGACCTTGGGCATTTACGGGCATTGCGCTTATCTTATTTTTCACTAGCGGTATCTTTGGTTACATGGCCGAAGAGTTGAAGTATTGGTTCAATCAAAAAACTCGTGAAGTAGAGAAGGGACCCAAGTCCCTTGCTGTAAATCGCCTTGGCCCATTTGAGACTTACGAGGAAGCCGCTAGCGCAGAAAAACTAATTTTTGAACGCGCGAGGCGGCTGCGCGAAGAAGACGCGAAGGACTGGGACGAAGACTAGAAGCTCTGATCTTTGCCAGGAAAAGCTCCCTCGGCAAC
>JBMUBK010000151.1:0-1654 GCA_049457355.1 Aquiluna sp. | reverse complement strand
CTTGTAAACTTGGGGGATGCCACTAGCCGAAAACCACAATGCCCCTCTTTCCGAGGTAGACCCAGAGATCGCAGCGGTGCTCCAGCAGGAGCTTGACCGCCAGCGCGGCACCCTAGAAATGATTGCCAGCGAGAACTTTGTCTCTCGTGCAATTCTGCAGACTCAAGGGTCTGTCCTGACAAATAAGTACGCCGAAGGATACCCAGGTAAGCGCTACTACGGCGGTTGCGAGGCAGTGGATGTAGCAGAGAATTTGGCGAGAGATCGGGCTAAGGAGCTCTATGGCGCGGAACACGCAAACGTTCAGCCGCACTCGGGAGCTACCGCAAACGCTGCGCTGATGATGGCGCTTGCAAAGCCTGGTGACAGAATTCTCGGCCTGAGCCTTGCCCACGGTGGTCACCTAACCCACGGTATGAAGCTCAACTTCTCGGGCCAGATGTATGAGGCTCACGCCTATGAGCTGCACCCGGAGACTTATCTGATCGACATGGACATGGTGCGCGAGCGTGCTCTAGAGACGAGGCCAGAGGTGCTAATTGCTGGATGGTCGGCATACTCACGCCATCTCGACTTCGCGGCCTTTAGGTCGATTGCCGATGAGGTCGGCGCGAAGCTCTGGGTTGACATGGCTCACTTCTCCGGTTTGGTCGCGGGCAAAGTGCACCCATCTCCGGTGCCCTATGCAGACGTTGTCTCGTCAACCGTTCATAAGACCCTCGCCGGCCCCAGGTCGGGCATGATTCTGTGCAAGCAGGAATGGGCAAAGAAGATTGACTCAGGCGTTTTCCCAGGACAGCAGGGCGGACCACTGATGCACGTCATCGCCGGCAAGGCCGTTGCCTACAAGGCAGCCATGTCCCCTGCTTTCCAGGAGCAGCAGCAGAGAACTATTGACGGCGCCAGGGTCATCGCCGACAGGCTAATACAGCCAGACATGAAGGCAGAGGGAGTCACAGTTCTGACGGGCGGCACCGATGTCCACCTTGTTCTGGTCGACCTCCGCGACGCAGCCATCGATGGCCAGAGCGCTGAGAACATCCTTCATGAGGCCGGTGTCACAGTAAACAAGAACTCCGTGCCCAACGATCCAAGGCCTCCAATGGTCACCTCCGGAATCCGCATTGGTACTGCCGCCTTGGCAACTCGTGGCTTTGGAGTCGAAGAGTTTACCGAGGTCGGAGACATCATCGCCTCGGCTCTCAAGGTTGGCGCGGACCTACCGAGCCTCAGAGCAAGAGTCAACAAACTCACTGAGGCCTTCCCCCTCTACGAGGGCCTCGAGAACTGGTAAGTCCTTGACGGCAATCGCACTCGATGGTCTTGCTACCGCAGCCCAAATAAAGCGCGAGCTGTCAATTGAGGTCGAGAAACTTCGCGGTCAGGGCATTACTCCTGGCCTAGGCACGCTGCTGGTTGGAGATGACCCGGGTTCGCATTCTTACGTTGGCGGCAAACACCGAGACTGCGCAGAAGTTGGCATTGAGTCGATAAGAATCGACCTTCCCGCCTCGGCCACCGAGGCAGACGTTAGGGCAGCAATTGGCGACCTGAACTCAGCCTCAGAGGTCACCGGCTACATAGTCCAGCTCCCACTCCCATTTGGCATGGGAGCAAATCAAATGCTCGAGCTAATTGACCCCAAGAAGGACGC
>JBMUBK010000150.1:0-1668 GCA_049457355.1 Aquiluna sp. | reverse complement strand
GTGATATTCTCAGCCAAAAGGTTGAGGCTTGATGGTGGGGAGGTCCCGGCGTGGACCCCCCTTCCACAAGCACACGAGTGGCCCGCGTTTCAACGCATGTTGATGCGCGGTGACCTCGTTGATGTTCCTGATGAGCTCTTGTCGCAGAGCATTAAGCGACGAGCTAAAACGAAGGGTGGCAAGCGGTGAGTTTTTCGTTTGATGAGAATCTGAGCACCGACCTCGACAAAGTACGGCTTCGCATCGGTGACACCGACAGCGAAGAGGTCTTGCTTTCTAATGAGACGATCACTGCCCTTCTAACAATTCGAAACGATGTCGTGCTCACGTCCATCGATTGCATCGAAGCAATCCTTGGCAAGTTCGCACGCGAGATCGACCGGCAAGCCTTGGGGCTTGGTGGTCCACGATCACAAAAGACGACCCACTACCAAGCCCTACTCAAAGAGTTACGTGCAGAGGCGGCGCGAGGCTCAACCGGTGTGTTCTTTGGTGGTGGGTCTATCGCTGGTAAAGAGTCAATCCGCAACAACTCAGACGCACCGCTGGCACCATTTAGGCTCGACCAGTTCAAGAACAACGAGGACTGAGATGGCGGCTGACTTTGAGGCAAAGATGGACACGAGCAGCATTGAGGCTTTCGCTCGTGGCTTCGTTGAGAAGTACGGTGAAGGCGTCACCAATGCTCTCATCGAATCGTCTCAGGTCATGGTGCGCCAGCTCCAAGACAGCACTGGCCGATTGCTTGAGAAAGGACCGCATACCGGTCGCTTGAGAGGCTCTTGGAAAGCTGGCGGTGTCTACTTTGCTGACTCTGATGAGGCTTCGGTTGATGTCTTCAGTGGTTTACCCTACGCACTGATACACGATCGCGGCGGCGTCATTAAGCCAACCAGAGCCAAAGCCCTCGCAATCCCAAATCATGACAACACTGACTTTTTTGGTGGTAGCAATCGAGACTTTCCAAGCCCTCGAGACTTGCCAGCAGATAAGAATCGACTGTTATGGCTCGACAAGAAGACCGGCACGCTCAAAGACGACAAGGGCCAGGTTGCTTACTTCTTGCGTCGAAGCGTTCGGATGCCTCCAAAGTATTACATCGGCGCAGCGGTCAAGGCAGCATTGCCTGAGATTCATGAGATCTTTGACGGTCTGGTTGAGGACGCCATCGAGGAAGGTGCCGAATAATGGCAACACCAGCTCGCAAGCTCATCTTGAGCAATCTTCAAACGACCTTCGAGAGCATCACCGTCGCCAATGGGTACAAGACCACGGTGGTTAAAGTGCAAGCGCTCGCTCGCGGCTATGCTGACGTGAAGACCGGTGAGCGTCCCTTTATTGGATATGTACCACAAGCTGAGCAGGTCGAGTATCAGCCCTTCAACCGCATCAGATGCACGCTCAACGTCAGCGTCATCGGTCACGTCAGCGGCAACAGTCAGAGCGACCGAAGCACCAAGCTCAACAATCTCATCGATGACTTGATTGCGGCGCTCAACACTGACCCCACACGCGGCACCAACGCAATCAATACCAAGCTCGTGCAGTTCGAGACCGATGAGGGTGACCCCGATGCGCGGGGTGATGGCTCGGTCTTGGCACAGGTTCAAATTCAATACGAACGCTCGGTAAGCTCGAGCTAAGGAGGACACAATGGGAGTCTCACAA
>JBMUBK010000149.1:0-1686 GCA_049457355.1 Aquiluna sp. | reverse complement strand
GACTGACCCAACAGCTGATTGCGTAAAACGGGAAGTAGTCCTTCTCTAGTTTTTCCAGGATGACTTCTAGTACCTCGTTACTCACAACACTTTCTACCCGCACGTTTCCGCCGTCAACCTCGGAGGCCCGTTGGTCTCTAGGGCCAGCCCCGTGGGCGAGGGTAGAAGTGAAACCTTTGGCACCCGCAGCCCTCAGGTCGCCCTCTAGCCTTCGCGCCAGACCAGCCTCGATAACCACTGTCACCAACTTTCGCTGCTTCATGATCATCAGAAGACCCCTTCCATTAGCTGACTAATTGCAAGCATTGCAGGAATTCCGACGGTTAGGTTGAAAGGAAATGTGATGCCTAGCGAGGCCGACAGATAGATACCCGGGGAGGCCTCGGGCAGGGCAAGTCTCACAGCAGCGGGCGCTGCGATGTACGAGGCGCTGGCTGCGATGATCCCAAGTGCCGCACTTCCTCCGACACTCATTCCAGCAAGGTGCCCAGTCAGCACTCCAAAGCTTCCCGCTATGAGTGGAAAGGTGACTGCAAAAACCACCAGGCCAATGCCACCTTTTTTGATGTCCCTGATTCGTTTGCCGGCAACAATTCCTAGCTCCAACAAAAACAGTGTCAGTACCCCTGGGAAAAGTGCCCCAAAGAACCCTTCAATTTGGGAGTAGCCACTGGCGCCCATTGTCAGTCCCATTAGGACCCCACCAACCAGAAGCAAAATTGACTTTCCGGTTAGCACCTCCCGCATCGATTCCGACCAGGAAACCTTTCGCTTTAGCCCCCTCGATGCAAGGGCGAGACCGACGATGATGCCCGGTATTTCAAGAACGGCAAGAAGGGTATTTACATAGCCCTCGACATAGAGCTGCAGTGACTCCAGAAATAGAACTCCGGCGGTGAATGTAACCAGAGATGTGCTGCCGTAGTGAGCAGCCAGAGCACCGCGGTTTATTGCATCAAGCTTGGTCATAAACCCAAGTGCAAAAAAGGCAACAGCAGGAATCACCGCACCCAGAACGAGCGCTCCCAGAAGTGGCAGTGCGACCTCGGCAGGGCTGGAGTTGCTGAGCGCAACGCCACCCTTGATTCCAATGCCGAGCAAAAGATAAATAGAGAGGGTTTGATAAACGGCGTCAGGAAGGCGGAGATCGGACTTCACAACAGTTGCCAAAATGCCCAGTACGAAAGCGAGCACCGGCGCAGACGTCAGGTTTGCAAGGGCAATCTCTAGCCCGCTCATGATTGGGCCACCCTTCCAATTGCCGTAACGAGCTCGCCAACTGTTCGGTTCGAGCTGGTTTGGTGTCGCAATTGGGACTCAAGACTTAGCTCATAGTGGTTCTTACGTCCCGCTTTTTCTTTGCGGACATAGCCACCCTGCTCAAGGTCTCTGAGGATATTGACAATTGAGCGGGTGGTGACGCCAACAACCGCAGCCAATTGATCAATGGTGATGTCCGGATCCTCGCTGATTGCGAGCAATACGTGACCGTGGTGTGAGAGAAATGCCCACTGACTCATGCCCAGCTCCTAAAAGTCCCTTGAAGACTTTATTATAGAAATTTATTTCTAGAAACAAATTTCTAGTTATTTCATGGATTTGCTGTCAAGGGCATCTAGACAATTTTGAAGATATTCAAGGGCACTGGCCCTATTCTTGGAGTCATGGAGATTGCTGCCGAGTGCG
>JBMUBK010000148.1:0-1767 GCA_049457355.1 Aquiluna sp. | reverse complement strand
GCAGTCCGCCTGGTTTAGCGACAGCGATACATTCCGAATTAGCTCTGCCTCGGCTTCAACGCTTGAAATTGAAAGCTTGGCTACCTGCTCCCTGCCGACAACCACCTTGCGAAGCGCAGGCTGCTTGATCACCCTTGGCTCAGGCTCCCCTAAAGCACCGCCCGAAATCTCCAACCTGGTTGCACCTATAACCCCAAGAAGCTCAGGTCTATGGTCGGCGATTATCACGGTGGTGCCTGAGGAAGACAGTGAAAGAACCAGTGCTTTCAGCTCTTCGATGCCAGCGGAATCCAAAGCCGCCGAAGGCTCATCTATTAGCAGCAGGACGGGATTTCTCGAGACTGCTCGCGCTATTGCCACCCGATATGCCTCACCGTGGG
The DNA here is from genome assembly GCA_049457355.1 of Aquiluna sp. Lineage (GTDB taxonomy): Bacteria > Actinomycetota > Actinomycetes > Actinomycetales > Microbacteriaceae > Aquiluna. Next base: position 1,387 of record JBMUBK010000148.1, on the reverse strand, counting down.
AGAGGGAGTGCACGGGCTTTTGGGCAAGGGCCGCTACGCCCATGAGGTTGCCGGCAAGGCCTTTGGGCCCCAGCTCCTCAGCCACAGTCTCGGCGATAAAGCTCTGCTGGGGCAGCTGGGGAACCATCGCCACAAAACTGGATGCTGCAAGCGAATCGATCTCCATCTCACCCAGCGAGATGCTTCCCACGCTCTTTCTTCCGTGGTGTTCCCAAAGCTCACCTGAGAGCGCCTGAAGGAAAGTTGACTTACCTGACCCCGTGTCGCCACTTAGCAAAACAACTTCGCCTGGGGTGACTTCACAAAAGATCGGCCCCAAACCTGGCAGCTCAAAGCCGTTAACCTGCAAAGTTGCGCTCTGTAGGTGCTTGGGATTGGACTTGGCCAACTCGAGTCCAACCGCAGTTGCCCGCTGCACCATGCGCTCAAGAATTGGAACTAGCACCGACAGCCGTTTTTCACCCCGAATCTTTCGGGCCCAGTTCGCCTCTTTGGTCGCAGCCAGCACACCAGGAAGTGCAGCGAGAGCGATTGAAAGCGCTGTTAGGAGGTTTCGTAGCGGCTTGAATTTGCCCGAGGCCCTTTGCAGCTTAGCCGGCGTTATGAAGGCCGAGATGAATCCAAAAACCAAGATCGATATGGCAAATGGCATAGCAAGCTCAACGTTTCTAAGAATGCCATCAGCGCTCACGTCCCCGAAGAGGGTGATGTGCCGAAAGGGTCCCCCAAGCGAAACTTCGGGAAGGTTCAACAGCACCTGGTTACCAGCAAGGCCCGCGAACAGAAACGCGTAAACCAGCCTCAGAGCGATAAAGCCGGTTGCGAGAAGTGCCGCCAGCCTGATACGCCCGAGAGCCCCAGACACTATGGAGTAGGCGCCTGACCGCCAATGGAAAATGCCAAGCCGACCGATTGTCCCTTGGTCAGCTGCAGCGAGGAGATGCCCTCCATCGCGTAACCCCAATCGGCCTGAGGTGACTCTTTGACCCAGAGGCCCCAATAGGCAAAAGCAGCTGGCATGTCTTCACAGGTCTCTAGGTATGGCTCTTCACCCTCAACCACTAGCTCGCTGTCCTTAGATGGGACGTTATTTACCCTGCAGACCACGGCATCGCCAAATGCCTTTGTGCCCTCAACACTGATGCCAGCTGAGGCCAAGACATTCTTGGCAGTCTCGCTATTGCCGTTGAGCAATACGCAACGCTCCAGGTTCTCTGCCTCTCCGGAGAAGTTAATGACTACAGCAACTCCATCGCAGCTTCCATCACTTGCAAACTCAGTGGTGTTGGAACAGCCGGTGAGGGTAAGAATTGCCGCGAATAACAGGGCATAGCTAGATTTCAAGTTTTCTCCTGGGACTGAATGGATATTGTAATCGCGAAATAAG
>JBMUBK010000147.1:0-1796 GCA_049457355.1 Aquiluna sp. | reverse complement strand
AACGCCGGCTGTTCCTGTTGCTCCACAATATCAATCTGAGGCCAAGGTCGAAGCTACCTTGCCGAACGGCATCGTGCTGCGCAACCTTCCACTTACAAGCGAGAGCCTGCTTCTTCTCTTGAGGTGTGGCGTATGATTGAGCACATCAAGGAAGTCTTTGTCGCTCAACACCGCGTGGACTTTCGAAAGGGTCCGTTCGGGATGCGGGCTGAGATGATTCGGATGCAACTCGATCCGTATGCCGGAGACTGCTGTATCTTTGTACACCATTCCTTTCGGCAGATTCGTCTGATTGGCGCCACATCAACTGGTCTCTGGATGATTGTGAAGTTCTTTGAGGCGGGCGCCCTGAAGCAGCGCTTTCCGTTTCTTGCGGTCGAGAGCTTTGTCGAGATCTCAAAATCTGAACTGTCACTTCTGCTCGATGGAGCTCAGATCAAGGAATTCGACAGAGTTAACGAGTTGAGGCTATTGCCAGTTTCTTCAGGAATGAATATGTAGCGCATTTATGGAACACGAATGTGCAGCAAGGACCAAACGAAAGCGATCGAGAAATGGCCGACGAAAGCCTTCTCCTTCTGTGTCTCTTGACGATCTCCGCGCGGCTATAGCTTGGATTGAAGGACAGAAGGAGCACTGCCCACAGCCCATTCTGGCAACGATCCTCTTGGTACTTGGTGCAGCTCTCAAGATCGAAACCGGTGTGCGATCCGCAACCGCGGCTCTTTCAAAGATTATGGCGTCGGGAAAGATAAACCCACCGTCTGAAAAGGGAACAGGACGGAAGCGGAGACCCTCTGACGATTGCGATAGGCTGATCACTAAGGCGAGACGCTCCATCCGAATGAGCCTGTCCATTTTGATGAAGCATAAGGCAGGTTTCAAGAGTGACCCTAAGGAGAGAAAATCGACTGGCCCCTTGGCACCTGTGGGTGCTATGACGACACCGGTTACCCCAACGCAAGCCACTGAAGGAGACGTTGAGAACATGAGTGGGGCGGTTCCTCCTGAATTGAAAAATGTACCTGGCATGACTGGCCTCGAGGCCATCTCTGATATGAAGGATGACGAAGCGGCCGAAGAGGCTATCGGAGAGCTGATGAATAAGCAGCTCGAGCTCGGCAGAGATTCTGGCGAGGAAGTTCCCCATGCACGAGAAGAACTTTTCGGTGTCGGTAGTGCAGCCTCGACCAATCAGTCTCTGAGTTTCGAATTCGATCCAGAAGTGCTGGCAACGTTGTCCAAGGGCGCCTCCAATGTCAGCCGTGTCAGTTCCTATCAGTCAAGCCGTTTTGACTTCACTTTCAGCACCGGCACTTGGAAAGTCACTACTGATGTGCTGCGCGATCCTGCGACAGGCACAACGATCAGCGCCCAACCAGACACCCTCGCTTTGAGGGGATATCAGGTCACGTTGCGCAGCATGGTCAACTTGGTGGTCCTCACAGTCGGCTTCCTGATGCCTATGCACCGCATCGGGCGCCTGCTAGGCAATATGCCGATCTTCCACCGTGCAAACATTGGGCGTTTCCTCGGGGTAGTGGCAGAGCGCGCTGTTCCCGTTTACCTCGAGATGCTGCGGCAGTTGGCAAACGCCAGTCACCTTGCTGGTGATGCCAGCCCCACTCGGGTCAATGAGGTTGACCGGCTCTTTGAAAGCAGACGAATGGCTGCTCTCGACGGAAAGGTTCCAGAGCCTTTCCCTTGGGAAACCCCCGAGGTGAAGGACCTTGCGGATCCCGATCAGGAAACAGTGAGTGGCTCTGAGACACCGTCGCCATCGGAAGGCGATCCGC
>JBMUBK010000146.1:0-1796 GCA_049457355.1 Aquiluna sp. | reverse complement strand
AAATGCCGTGGACAACTTGACGGCCAACATAGCGAAAGGGCGAATCACGGGCTTTTTAGGCCCTAACGGCGCCGGAAAATCGACGACGCTTCGTTGTCTTGTGGGGCTATCCGCCCCGACTAGCGGGACGGCTCTTATCTATGACAAGCCCTATCGAGACTTAGATAACCCGCTTAGCAAAGTTGGAACGGTCCTTGATAGCCGAGGCTTCCACTCAGCCCTCACTGGCAAACAAAACCTCAGGGTCGTTGCCGCGGCGGCCGGAATACCGGACTCGAGAGTTGACGAAGTATTGGAAATGGTCGAGCTAAAGGACGCTGCCGGAAAGCGGATGAAGAACTATTCGCTGGGAATGAAGCAACGTTTAGCACTCGCTGGAGCCATCCTTGGTGACCCAGAGATTCTCATTCTGGATGAGCCTGCCAACGGCCTAGACCCTGCGGGAATTGCCTGGCTGAGAAAGTTTCTTAGGAAGCTTGCGGAGGGTGGCCGGACAATCCTGGTTTCCTCGCATCAGCTTGCTGAGATGCAAAACACGGTTGACGACGTGATCATCATCAATAAGGGCAAGCTCATTGCCTCGGGATCAATGAAAGAAGTCATTGGAGACGGCAGCTTAGAAGACGCCTTCTTGGCACTAACCGGAGGTGAGCTGTAATGGGAGCACTACTGAAATCTGAATGGCGCAAGCTGATCTACGCTCGCGCGCACTGGGGCCTACTCATTGCCGGAATCCTCTTGTCGGGACTCGGCACAGCGGTAACACCAGTGATCCTGGACAACCCGGCCACTAGCTTTGGTCTGTCGCTTGACCAGACTCAGGCAGTGGATGCGGTTTATGCAAATGCGATTTCCGCTTACTTTTTCGCGATCATCATCGGCATCATGCTGATGTCTGGTGAGTTCCGTCATGGCACCGCTGTCGCAACCTTTCTAACGGCGCCAAAACGTGGCACGGTTCTTGCGACCAAGCTTGCTATTGCGGCTATCGGCGGCATGTTGGTGATGGTTATCTCGACGGCTGCCGGTCTCGCCGGTGGCTGGGTGGTGCTGTCGTTCTATCCCGACGCAGCTAGCCCAACAAACGAGGTGTTCATAAACACCATGCTGGCCGCGGTGATCTCAGGAGCAATTCTCGGATTGGTCGGGGTGGCGCTGGGAACGCTCATCAGGAACCAGATGCTTGCAATCACGGGTGCGCTCATTTATCTCTTCGTCATTGACCCAATTCTTCTGACCCTTGCTCCAGATACGGGTAAGTATCTGCCCGTAGGCCTGATAACCGCCATGCTGGCGCTGGATATCGAGGCACCAGAATTTGGCATCGACACCGCCGCATATTTGCCCCCAATAACCGCAGTGGTTGTGCTACTTGGCTATGGGGCTGTCTTCGCCACACTTGCAATCGCCACAAGCCTCAGGCGGGACATCGAATAGAAACAACTAAAGAGGCGGGCTGGGGAAACCTAGCCCGCTTTTTTATAGCCCCTTGGGCTTTAGATACTTTTGGGCCAGGGCGCTGAGGAAGTCAAAGACCAGGGCCAGGATGGCAACCATCACGGCACCGATAAGGATTGCCGGTCCGCGGTCAAGTTTTAGACCCGAGTTGATCGTCTCACCGAGCCCTCCGCCACCTACAAGAAAGGCGAGCGCCGACATGCCAACGTTGATGACGATGGCGGTGCGGATGCCGGCAATTATGACCTCCACAGAAAGTGGCAGCTCGATCTTCATCAAAATCTGCCTCGAGGTATAGCCCATCCCGCGACCGGCATCAATGACCGACTTGTCCACCT
>JBMUBK010000145.1:0-1814 GCA_049457355.1 Aquiluna sp. | reverse complement strand
TGGCTGAGTTTCTAGCGGTTGGCAGCAGAGTGTCTATGGCTAGAAAAACCATGACGCCAGCAACCATGGCGAAGATGATGCCGAGCACAAAGTTGTTTAGGAACTGGGCAAGAATCAGGTAGCCGATTACTGCTCCCGCAGGTTCGGCAAGCCCAGAGAGAAAGCTAAGCCTGAAGGCCTTTAGGCGGCTCTTGGTTGCATAGTAAACCGGCACAGAAACCGCGATGCCCTCTGGGATGTTGTGCATGGCAACAGCGATGGCCAGGGCAATGCCGATTTCTGGATCATCAAGAACGAGCAGGAATGTGGCGAGACCTTCGGGAAAGTTGTGGATGGCGATTGCTAGCGCCACGAATACACCCATGCGCAATAGCGCCTTGTCCTTGGCGTCCTGGAGCTCCGGTAGTGGAGTCTGAGACTCACCCAGCAACTCAACCTGGGTGTTTTCGTGGGGGTTTGCCCCCGATGGAACGAGTGCATCGATGACGGCCATGAGAACAAGTCCCGCGACTAGGGCTCCTGCGGCGACAGCTGCAGCCTCAACCTCTGGCATGTATTCACTGAGGTAGCCGGTGGACTTGGGCATGATCTCAACAAAGCTCAGGTAGATCATGACCCCGGCTGAGAAGCCCATGGATGTGGCGAAGAAACCCTTGTTGGTGGTCTTTGCAAAGAAGGCAATGGTTGAACCAATGCCCGTTGCGAGCCCAGCACCCAAAGTGACAGCGAATGCAAGAATCAGTGCGCTGTCCATGTTCATTCCTTCACTCTAGGGACAAAGAAGCCGGGTAACCAATTGGTCACCCGGCAACTCAGTTAGTACTTAGTGCTTGCCGCAGTTGCAAGAATCCTTGCCGCAGTTGCAGTCCATGAGTCCCTCCTTAGAAGTCCCAGTCATCATCGGTTGTGGCCTCGTGCTTACCAATTACGTAAGACGAACCGGAGCCAGAGAAGAAGTCGTGGTTCTCATCGCTGGCTGGGCTTAGGGCGCTCAGGATTGCGGGAGAGACCTCTGCGTCATCCTTCGGGAACAGCGGGTCAAACCCAAGGTTCATCAGCGCCTTGTTGCCGTTGTAGTGGAGGAACTGCTTCACATCGTGAGTCAGTCCAATCTCGTCGTAGAGGTCGGCCGTGTACTTGACCTCGTTCTCGTAGAGCTCCAGAAGCAGGTCGTAGGTGTAGCTTCTCAGCTCCTCCTGGCGCTCCTTGCTTGCCTCGTTGTAACCGAGCTGGAACTTATAGCCGATGTAGTAGCCGTGGATAGCCTCATCGCGAATGATTAGACGAATAAGGTCAGCAGTGTTGGTCAGCTTTGCCCTAGAGGACCAGTACATCGGTAGGTAAAAGCCGCTGTAGAAGAGGAAGGACTCGAGCAGCGTCGAGGCGACCTTACGCTTCAGTGGGTCATCTCCGTTGTAGTAGCCAAGAACGATCTCTGCCTTCTTCTGCAGGTAGGGGTTGTCCTCTGACCAGCGGAAGGCTTCCTCAATCTCAGTGGTCGAGCAGAGGGTTGAAAACACGCTGGAGTAGCTCTTGGCGTGGACGGACTCCATGAAGGCGATGTTGGTGATTACAGCCTCTTCATGCTGAGTGCGAGCATCTGGCATCAGGCTCATGGCTCCGACGGTTCCCTGAATGGTGTCGAGCATGGTTAGTCCGGTGAATACGTGCATCGTGAGCTTCTGCTCGTGAGGACGTAGGGTTCCCCATGACTGCACATCGTTCGATAGTGGCACCTTCTCCGGCAGCCAGAAGTTCTGGGTTAGACGGTTCCAGACGTCGAGGTCTACAGAGTCCTCAATCTTGTTCCAGTT
>JBMUBK010000144.1:0-1852 GCA_049457355.1 Aquiluna sp. | reverse complement strand
AAAGGCCTGCTCCGTCACCTGCGCGCTGATGTCCGCAGCCATGCTGCAGCGGGGGTTCGACTCATCCACCACCACCAACCGACCCGTGTTCTCCACACTCTCAATGATCGTGTCCAGATCCAACGGCGAGGTCGTCCTCGGATCAATCACCTCACACTGGATCCCCTCCTTGGCCAACGCCGTCGCCGCTTCCAACGCCTTGTGGACCATCATCCCAATCGCTACCACCGTCACATCGCCCCCTTCCCGGACCACGTTGGCCTCATTGAACGGGATCGCATACGAACCTTCCGGAACCTCTCCCTTGAGCCCGTAGAGTGACTTGTGCTCACAGAAAATCACCGGGTCATTGTCCCGGATCGACTGGATCATCAAGCCCTTGGCATCATACGGCGTCGAAGGAATCACCACCTTCAATCCCGGAATGTGCGTGAAGATCGGATACAGACACTGCGAGTGCTGTGAAGCTGCCCGTAAACCGGCCCCAATCATCGTCCGCACCACCAGCGGCGTCTCCGCCTTGCCTCCAAACATGTACTTGAACTTCGCCGCCTGGTTGAAGATCTGGTCAAAACAGACCCCCATGAAGTCGATGAACATCAACTCCGCCACCGGACGCATCCCACAGGCTGCTGCCCCCGCTGCCGCCCCAATGAAGGCTGACTCCGTGATCGGTGTGTCCATGATCCGGTCCCCCACCTTGGCATGCAGGCCCTTGGTCACCCCAAGCACCCCACCCCAGGCATCGATCTCTCCTTCGGCACCCATCCCACCAACGTTGTCCTCGCCCATCGCAATCACCGTCTCATCGCGGGCCATCTCCTGGGCCAACGCCTCGTTGATTGCGTCCTTGAATGTTAACTCTCTGGCCATGTCTTGTTCTCCTTTGTGTTGCCGTTCTTCGTTCAGGGATAGCTTACGTAGACGTCAGTCATCAGGTCGACCGCCGTCGGCTTCGCTGAGGACTTCGCATGCGCTACCGAGGCTTCAATCTCTGCGGCCACCTCCTTGTCGATGGCATCCAACTGCGCCTGGGTCAGCAACCCCTGCTCGGTCACCCGCTTGCTGAAGAGCATCAGGCAGTCCTTGCTCTCCTTGACCTTCTTGACCTCATCCACCCCACGGTAGGTCTGGGCATCCCCTTCAAAGTGTCCATAGTAGCGGTTGAGCTTGCACTCAATCAGCGTCGGACCTCCCCCTTCACGGGCCCGCTTGATCGCTTCCCCAGCCACCTCGTAGACTGCAAAGAAGTCGTGACCATCAACCACGACCCCCGGCATCCCAAAGGCTGCTGCACGGTCAGCGATGTTCTCACAGGAGACCGACCACTTGCTGCCGGTTGACTCAGCGTAGCCGTTGTTCTCCGCCACAAAGATACAGGGCAGGTTCCAGACGGTTGCCAGGTTCAGGGACTCCAGGGTCGTCCCCTGGTTGGAGCCACCATCGCCAACAAAGGCGATCGCCACCGCACCATTCTTGCGGAACTTGGCGGCCAGGCCGGCACCACAGATCAAGGGAGGCCCCGCACCGACGATCCCGTTGGCGCCCATCATCCCCTTTTCCAAGTCGGCGATATGCATCGAGCCACCCTTGCCGGCACAGGTGCCGTTGCGGCGACCGTAGATCTCCGACATCATCCCGTTGATCTCGACCCCCTTGGCGATGCAGTGTCCGTGACCCCGGTGGGTACTGGCGATCCGGTCTTCATCGTTGAGGTGCATGCAGAAGCCCACTGCAGAGGCTTCCTCGCCAGCATAAAGATGGACGAAGCCGGGAATCTCTCCCGTGGCAAACTCGTCGTGGACTCGGTCCTCAAAGGCCCGGATCTGACGCATCTTGCGATAGGCTTGCA
>JBMUBK010000143.1:0-1871 GCA_049457355.1 Aquiluna sp. | reverse complement strand
AACAACAAGCGCTGTAGCATCGGTCTGATGTTAGACATGGTGGGCGACACACCCCAGAAGCGGCAACACATCGGTCGGTTCTTGCGAGTTAACAGTGAGGCTCCTGACTGTGAGGCCGTCGTGTTTATCAGCAGTGACCACCCTTGCCGGGAATTGCTTATCAACTTAGAAGATCAGATGCCCACCGAGAAGGACGGAAAATCTGAGTCTGGTCGCAATGGCGATAAAGATATCCAGTTAAAAATCCCGGATATCTTCATCTTAAATACCGAGTACCACTCTGAAGTTACAGTCTATCCGTATGGCAGCAAAGAGGCTGCTATTAGTAAATTCCTAGAAGAATGCCCAGAGGCCAAGTCAATTACTGAATCAATGCCGGATGCAAAGGCTGCGCTAGAGACCATGATGGAGCACTGGGTTAAGAAGCACATCCCCCAACCCAAGCCGCTATCCTCGGAGGAGGAGCGAAAAATCGTGCAGGACCAGGTTAAAAGAAACACTGGCAAGCTCGTTAATGCCGTCCTGAGTAAGCGTTTTGGAAAATCCATTCCAAAGACAGCGCTAAAAGACTACTACTCTGCTATCCATTCCCAGTGGAAAAAGCAGCACGGTAGTCAATCCACCGCGACCAAGGAAGACTTGATAGCCAAAAACAAGTGGCTTCAAGAAATTGCGGCTCAAGTCAATGATGGAGGATTCCCAACATGGTTGAGCCTGTAGGCATCACAGAAGTCGTTTCAGAGTGTTTCCTGTCGCCGTCGGAGTTACCACCCGATAAGCTAGAAAAACGCCTAGAGACTGCGAAAAAGTACTTCTTGACCGCAGTGGAGCGTGACTGTCGTCAAACTACGAAGTTTTTAGAGGAGTGGCGAGGCAAAGGGCTGTACAAACACTTTTGCGATGACTGGAAAGAATTTTGCATGCAGTATTTCGAGCGCCCCGCCGAGTGGCTCGATTATGTTGCAGAAGGAACAAAGCTGCTAGACCCAAAACAGCCCCAAACCCCCAGCGACGCTATCCGAGCAGTCCAGCTCAAAGCGACCACAGCCCCCGATCGCAAACGGCAAAAGTCTCCCGAGACCCTAGCCAAGGCTGCCAAGGCCAGGGAGTTGAGGGAGCAGGGTCTTACCCAAAAGCAAGTCGGGGAGGAGTTGGGTTGCTCAGATCGGATGGTCAGAAAGCTGATATCAATGGACAGGACCGATACACCTTATAATATAAGGTCTGTTGGTACCACTACCGACGAAGCACAACGCCCAAGCCAGTACGGAACATCCGAAGAATATTGCCAAGCCCGCCTAATGCGTGATGCTCCCGAAATAGCAACCCGTGTGGAATCTGGAGAGATTAGCGCCAACCAAGGCATGAAGTTAGCGGGGCTGGTCAAGTCCAAAAACTTCAGCCTTGGACCTAAGACCGATCTGGATGCCCTGGCCCAAAAACTGCTAGACCACAATCAGCAGCTAGCGGTCGCCTTAGCAGAAGCGATCATCGACCAAACACAGGAGACACTATGAAACGCCAACTAGTGGAAGAACTGACCAAGGCTTTAATCGCGGCAGTGTTGTCCAACCAGACCCGTCTGGCTACTGTGCTAGCGCAGATCTTGGGTGAACTACTGGACGGCAGGGTGAGTAAGGCCACAATGCAAGCTATTACTGACGGTGCCATGACCCTGCTGGCGGAGGGGGACTACAGCGGTGCTCAGGAACTGGCGGCGATCTACCAATCAACCCAGTTTGGGACCGAACCCGACCCAGAGCCAGATCCTAACCCCTCTCCCTACGCATTGACCGCTGCTGAGCGCCAGCATACGGTGGACCTACTGAACGGGGCAGCGTAACCCACACCAACACCCCAAAACAAAAAGG
>JBMUBK010000142.1:0-1906 GCA_049457355.1 Aquiluna sp. | reverse complement strand
ATGCCTTGCAGGTGCAGGGTAGGCACCGCCCTCAACAAGCGTTGTCTGCAGCAGCTCTGGAAGCCATACGAGCCGAAAAGATGAAGGATGCTGGCGCATCGATTCCAGAGGTGATCCGTCGTGTGGTCATACGTCTGAACCTCGATAAGAGCTCACCCCTCAGCCGCACGACCGTCTGGCGCGCTGTGAGCAGGATGGGATTGCCGACAGGGCCTGTTTCAGAGGCTGGCGACCCTGGCAATGTCCGCGCCTTTGAATTTGCCCACCGCATGCAATGTGTTCTGTGTGATGGCAAGCATTTCACTGTGGGTCCCACGCATGTGAAACGAGTCGTTTTCATCTGGATTGATGATGCCAGCAGAAAGGTCATTGATCTTGCTGTCGGCACTGCAGAGAGCAAAGAGCTTTTTATCAGAGTCTTGTTTCGATCTGTGCTCAGGGTGGGGGTGGCAGACAGGGTGTTCCTCGACAGAGGGCCGGGCTTTCGGGCAAGTGACAGTGCACTGGTCTGCGCTCGCCTCAATATGCACCTGATTCTTGGTACTGAAGGTTATCCAGAGGGCAGGGGAAAGATCGAGAGGTTCAACAAAACTCTCAAAAATGATGTTTTGCGCACATGGGAAAAATCTCGTGACACCCCAACTGACATAGCCAGTCTGGAATTGCGCCTGCGCCACTACTGCTTTGAAGTGTATAACAAAAGGCCGCACAAATCCCTAAACGGCCTCAGCCCTGACGAGCGCTGGTTGCGGGATGCCCTGCCCCTTCAGCCTGTATCGGAAGAACAGCTGCGCAGCGCGTGTCTGGTCAGCCGCAGCCGCCGCGTCTCTACTCACCATCTGGTGAGCGTGAGCGGCAAGCTGCTGGAGATGCCTCTTGGAACGGCAGGAACCATGGTGATTCTCGAAGAAGACCTCCTCTCGGGATCTGTCTTCTTCACCCACAACGGCAAACGCATACAGCTGCAGCCCCCCGACAAAGTTGCAAACGCTCACGAGCGGAGAACAGGAAGGCACTCTCCTGCAGATCCGAAGAACGACAGGCCTTTGCCACCATCTGCGGCAGATCTGAGTTTTTTGCAGGACCACATGCCCATCACTGATGAACACGGAGGATTCCACGATGACGACTGATCGAAACTCTGCAGACCTGGCTCGCTGGCACTTTACAAAGGTTCCCTTCAGCCGTGAGCTGCGCATTGAAAACAGAGCTGGATTTGGCTTCCTTCAGCAGGCCAAGGAGTCGCTGATGGCTGCCATCAGCGAAAGCCAGTCTGCAGCAGTGGTAGGCCCGGCAGGGTGCGGCAAGACCGTTCTTTTGCGCAGCCTCTTGTCTGAACTGCCAGAAGCGCGCTTCAACTGTGCCTATGTGAAACTGGCGGAGCTCGCACCTCGGGACTTTTGCCGCAAGATCGCTTCTGTTCTGGGACTCGGTTCAGCGGGCACTCTTCCCGGCCTGCTGCAGTCTATTGAAGAAGCGCTGCATGATGGTTACTTCAACCGTGCTGTCCGCCCGGTGATCGTGCTCGACGACGTGCATGAACTCAGGCGCCCTGCGTTTAAGCTTGTTCGCCTGCTCACCAACTTTGAAATGGACTCGAGGCTTGTGGTGAGCTTTGTTCTTGTTGGGCAACCTCCGCTCAAGCAGATCCTCCTCACCCCGGAACTAGAAGACGTTCACCAGCGACTCGTCTCATGTGTAGAACTCCGGCTTCTCAGCCGTGACGAAACAAAGGAATACATCTTCCACAGGGTTCGCGAGGCTGGCAGTTCGCTCAGTGTCTTTGCCCCGGAGTCTATTGACGCCCTCTATGAGATCTCCAGGGGGAACATGAGAGCGCTCGATCGGTTGGCGAGGGCTGCGCTGAGGCGAGCGGCGACAGGAAAGCACGACCTGGTGAGTGCGG
>JBMUBK010000141.1:0-1915 GCA_049457355.1 Aquiluna sp. | reverse complement strand
CGCTCCTCCGTTACTCTTTGGGAGGAGACCGCCCCAGTCAAACTACCCACCATACGCGGTCCCGGACCCAGATAATGGGCCTCGGTTAGAGCCTCAAACATGTCAGGGTGGTATTTCAAGGTTGGCTCCACGCAAACTGGCGTTCACGCTTCAAAGCCTCCCACCTATCCTACACAAACATGTTCAAAGTCCAGCGTAAAGCTGTAGTAAAGGTGCACGGGGTCTTTCCGTCTTGGTGCGGGTACACTGCATCTTCACAGCAAGTTCAATTTCACTGAGTCCCGGGTGGAGACAGTGTGGCCATCGTTACGCCATTCGTGCAGGTCGGAACTTACCCGACAAGGAATTTCGCTACCTTAGGACCGTTATAGTTACGGCCGCCGTTCACCGGGGCTTCGATCAAGAGCTTCGCCGAAGCTAACCCCATCAATTAACCTTCCGGCACCGGGCAGGCGTCACACCCTATACGTCCTCTTTCGAGTTTGCAGAGTGCTATGTTTTTAATAAACAGTCGCAGCCACCTCTTTGTTGCAACCTCCTTCAGCTCTGGCCGCGAGGGCCTTCACCTAACAGAGGCACACCTTCTCCCGAAGTTACGGTGTCATTTTGCCGAGTTCCTTCACCCGAGTTGTCTCAAGCGCCTTGGGCTTCTCGCCCTGTCCACCTGTGTCGGTTTAGGGTACGGACACACCTAACCTGAAGCTTAGAGGTTTTTCCTGGAAGCATGGCATCAACCACTTCGGTTTCAAAAGAAACCTCGTCATCACGTCTCGAGATTGTGTTCCCGGATTTGCCTAAGAACACTCCCTACTCGCTTAAACCGGGACATCCAACACCCGGCTGGCCTAGCCTTCTCCGTCACCCCATCGCAGTTAGGCGTGGTACAGGAATATTAACCTGTTTTCCATCGATTACTCCTTTCGGCCTCATCTTAGGACCCGACTAACCCTGCGCTGATTAACATTGCGCAGGAAACCTTGGACTTCCGGCGAGGGGGTCTTTCACCCCCTTTATCGTTACTCATGTCAGCATTCGCACTTCTGATACCTCCAGCATGCCTCACGGCACACCTTCGCAGGCCTACAGAACGCTCCCCTACCATGCAAGCAAGCTTGCATCCGCAGTTTCGGTACACAACTTAGCCCCGGTACATCTTCCGCGCAGGCCGACTCGACCAGTGAGCTATTACGCTATCTTTAAAGGGTGGCTGCTTCTAAGCCAACCTCCTGGCTGTCTGGGCCTTCCCACATCGTTTCCCACTTAGTTGTGATTTGGGGACCTTAACTGGCGGTCTGGGCTGTTTCCCTTTCGACGACGAAACTTATCTCCCGCCGTCTGTCTCCCGTGATTGCACTTTCTGGTATTCGGAGTTTGCAATGGTTTGGTACCACTAGACGTAGCCCTAGCCATAACAGTGCTCTACCCCCAGAAGTGAGACACGAGGCACTACCTAAATAGTTTTCGGGGAGAACCAGCTATCTCCGGACTTGTTTAGCCTTTCACTCCTAGCCACAGCTCATCCACTGATTTTTCAACATCAGTTGGTTCGGTCCTCCAGTCGGTATTACCCGACCTTCAACCTGGCCATGGCTAGATCGTCCGGTTTCGGGTCTAATCCCAGCGACTATGACGCCCTATTAAGACTCGCTTTCGCTACGCCTACCCTATACGGTTAAGCTTGCCACTGAGATGTAAGTCGCTGACCCATTATACAAAAGGTACGCAGTCACCCGGCCGAAGCCAGGCTCCCACTGCTTGTACGCACACGGTTTCAGGTTCTATTTCACTCCCCTAACAGGGGTTCTTTTCGCCTTTCCCTCACGGTACTGGTTCACTATCGGTTGGTAAGTAGTATTTAGCCTTGGAGGATGGTCCCCCCATGTTCAGACAGGATTTCACGTGTCCCGCCCTACTT
>JBMUBK010000140.1:0-1928 GCA_049457355.1 Aquiluna sp. | reverse complement strand
CGCACTCTTTCAAGGGTGGCTGCTTCTAAGCCAACCTCCTGGCTGTCTAAGCAATTTCACATCGTTTTACACTTAGTCCTGAATTTGGGGCCTTAGCTGATGATCTGGGCTGTTTCCCTTTCGACCAATGAAGCTCATCCCCCATGGTCTCACTGCTGCACTCTGGAATTCCGTAATTCGGAGTTTGGCTGGGGTCGATAATCTTGTTGGACCTCTAGCCCATCCAGTGCTCTACCTCCGGAATTGAACGTGCAACGCTGCACCTAAATGCATTTCGAGGAGAACCAGCTATCGCCAAGTTTGATTGGTCTTTCGCCCCTTACCACAGTTCATCAGAACCATTTTCAACTGGTACCTGTTCGGTCCTCCACGGGGTCTTACCCCCGCTTCAACCTGACCATGGCAAGATCACTTGGCTTCGGGTCTACAGCATGCGACTGAACGCCCTGTTCAGACTCGCTTTCGCTTCGGCTACCCCTCTCGGGTTAACCTCGCCACATACCGCAACTCGTAGGCTCATTCTTCAAAAGGCACGCCATCGAGGCTGCACCGCAAGCGGTACAACGACTCTCTGACTGCTTGTAAACCAACGGTTTCAGGTACTATTTCACTCCCCTCCCGGGGTTCTTTTCACCTTTCCCTCACGGTACTGGTTCACTATCGGTCGCCTATTGATACTGAGGCTTATGGGGTGGTCCCCACGGATTCATGGCAGGTTGCTCGGCCCCGCCATTACTTGGGATCGATCGCGGAGAGTGCGTGCGTTTCGTGTACGGGACTATTACCCCCTGTGGTCCGCCTTTCCAGACGTGTTCTACTACGCAGCACTTTGGTAACTCCGTGGTACGTCTGAAGCCGTACCTCGATATCCCACGACACCGCACCGACAACCCCTTCAGGGTGTCACGTCGTTGCGGTTTAGCCTGTTCCCTTTTCGCTCGCCGCTACTAAGGGAGTCGCGTTTGCTTTTCTTTCCTCGGGGTACTGAGATGTTTCAATTCCCCCGGTTCCCTTTACCAGTGCTATGTATTCACACTGGAATAACACTCAATAACGAGTGCTGAGTTTCCTCATTCGGACATTTACGGGTCAAAGCCTGATAGACGGCTCACCGTAACTTTTCGCAGTCATCCACGTCCTTCTTCGGTCATAGGCGCCAAGGCATTCACCGTTGGCTCTTTGTAGCTTGGAAGAAATTTCGTTACAAATTTCTAGA
Organism: Aquiluna sp.; assembly: GCA_049457355.1. Taxonomy (GTDB): domain Bacteria; phylum Actinomycetota; class Actinomycetes; order Actinomycetales; family Microbacteriaceae; genus Aquiluna. The sequence continues at coordinate 712 of JBMUBK010000140.1, read as the reverse complement.
TGCTCGTGCTTACTCTGAAATTCTCAAAGGACACACAGAGGCCGACCGATCGAAATCGATCCGCTTGTGGAGGGAAGATCCCTCAAAACGAAAGAGAAGACAAAACCAGCCGCGTGTAACTGTTGAGAGCAAGCTCGATCTTCAGAAACACGACGACTGATCCGACAGTGCACCAATCAAGTGAATCCACCCGCTTTCGACGAATGTCGAAAACGAAGCTTCATCTCCTTAGAAAGGAGGTGATCCAGCCGCACCTTCCGGTACGGCTACCTTGTTACGACTTCACCCCAATCACCGACCCCACCTTCGACGGCTCCTTCCTTACGGTTAGGCCACCGGCTTCGGGTGTTGCCGACTTTCGTGGTGTGACGGGCGGTGTGTACAAGGCCCGGGAACGTATTCACCCCGGCGTGCTGATCCGGGATTACTAGCAACTCCAGCTTCATGAAGTCGAGTTGCAGACTTCAATCCGAACTGAGACCGGCTTTATGAGATTGGCATGAACTCGCGTTCTAGCATCTCTTTGTACCGGCCATTGTAGCGTGTTTGCAGCCCTGGACATAAGGGGCATGAGGACTTGACGTCATCCCCACCTTCCTCCGAGTTGACCCCGGCGGTCTTCCATGAGTCCCCAGCTTTACCTGCTGGCAACATGGAACAAGGGTTGCGCTCGTTGCGGGACTTAACCCAACATCTCACGACACGAGCTGAC
>JBMUBK010000139.1:0-1932 GCA_049457355.1 Aquiluna sp. | reverse complement strand
CTCGTAAAGAGCAGGTCGCCAGTTCGATTCTGGCAGGTGGCTCTCGAACAACCATTTGCTTAGGTGCGAGCTCAGCAAGTGAATTGCCGTGTGCCCTCTCTGGCGTGAATTGAGATAGTGGAGTCGAATTACCCCAGCTTCGAAAATTAGAAAATTTCAGGAAGCCAGGAGGTAGATTTCGATCCAGAAAACTTCTAGGTTGCTTTTCGGCTGATTTGAGAGGGCGTTTGAGATGGGAAAGGAGTGGAAAAATTCGGTAGTGGTCGTGGGTGGAGGCCACAACGGCCTGACAGCCGCAGCCTATCTTGCTCGGGCGGGTGTGTCTGTAACCGTCTTGGAGCGACTTCCCCAGTTTGGTGGAGCCGCTGTTTCCCATCGATCCTTTGACGGCGTTGACGCGAGGCTCTCGAGATACTCCTATCTTGTGAGCCTGCTACCAAAGCAAATTATTTCTGACCTTGGACTAAGTGTCTCGTTGGCTAGAAGGAGGTACTCTTCCTACACGCCAGTTCCTGGCTCTGAAAAAGGTCTCCTCATAGACAATGAAGACTGGAATGAGACCGAAGCGTCATTTGCGCGTCTGGGTTCAACAGAGGATTACCCTGCCTGGAAAAGTTTCTATGCGGAGACTGCGGAACTTGCAGCCGGTTTTTGGCCAACGGTTTTGGAGCCATTGAGAAGGCGCTCTGAGCTCAAAAGTGAGTTAGCCAATCCTGAGGTTTGGGACAAATTTATTGAGCGCCCGCTCGGAGACGCCATCTCGGCTGCGTTTTTGGATGACTATGTAAAAGGCATCGTTTATACAGATGCGCTCATTGGCACCTTCGCACCAATTAGCGATGCAAGCTTCTCCGCTAACAAGTGCTTTTTGTATCACGTGATTGGAGGCGGAACTGGGGAATGGAACGTCCCTGTCGGCGGCATGGGCGCAGTTTCAGGCTCGCTGGAGCAGGCCGCAACTGGCTTTGGGGCCAATCTTGTTCCATCCGCAGAGGTGCTAGAAATTCTGACAGGCTCAGATTCAGCAACGGTTCGATATCGGGTAGGTTCTCAGGAAAGCGAAATTCGAGCCGAGTACGTGCTGGCAAACGTCTCCGCAACGGAGCTTGCAAGGCTAATGGGTGAGGTGCAAACCCCTTACTTGTCGGAGAATCAAGAAGGGGCCTATCAATTTGGTGCGCAACTAAAGGTCAATCTTCTGCTGAGTCGTTTACCCAGGTTGAAGGATCAATTAGTTGGCCCTGAGGCTGCCTTCGGGGGGACCTTCCATATAAATGAGAGCTTTACGCAGCTGCAAAGGGCCTATGACCAAGCGCAAAGTGGAGAAATACCAGACCCGCTTCCCTGCGAAATCTATTGCCACTCACTCACCGATGCCAGCATTCTGGGTATGGACCTACGAAATTCAGGCGCACAAACTATGACTGTTTTCGCGTTGCAGGCCCCGCACTCGCTTGTGAGCAGCTTGGGGGAAACCGAGCACGAGGCGATGAGATTGAAGCTCCAGAAGGGAGTGCTGGCATCGTTAAATTCGGTTTTAGCCGAGCCAATTGAAGAGCTGTTGCTTAGAGATGTAAACGGCAAGCCATGTATAGAAACCAAGACCACTCGAGATCTTGAGACGGAACTACGATTACCGGGGGGAAACATTTTCCATGATCCTCTAAGTTGGCCTTTTGCCGAAGACGACGAGATTTTAGAGACCCCGGCGCAGCGCTGGGGGGTAACCAGTTCCAATAACCGCGTGCTGATTTGCGGCTCAAGCGCGAGGCGGGGAGGCGCGGTTAGCGGCATCTCTGGCCACAACGCTGCTATGGCAACTCTCGAGCTCTTGGCGCCCTAGCCTGCAACCTGCCCAGCGGAAACACTATTTCTCTCTCGTAAAGAGCAGGTCGCCAGTTCGATTCTGGCAGGTGGCTCCAGGAAGATAAC
>JBMUBK010000138.1:0-1948 GCA_049457355.1 Aquiluna sp. | reverse complement strand
GGCGAATAACCAGCGCTCCAAACCTCACGGTTGTCACGCTTCCCGTGTTTACCGTGGTCTTTAGCGCGCTTCCCATCTACTTCCTTGACACCAACAGCACTCAGCTTGTTCCGGATTTGCGCTGGTTCCCATCGAGAGCCTCCACCGCTACCCGCCTAGTCAATGCCGTGCTGGCGGGGCCCGCAGAATGGCTCAAGGAGACTGTGGTCTCTGCCATACCCACTGGCACCGCCCTAACGGTCAATGCCGTTCGCATCGTTGAGGGTGTAGCGAGAGTGGACTTTGATGCCAATGCTCTCGAGGCCAACGCCAGACAGCGCGGACTTATGCTGTCGCAACTTCGCTCAACACTCCTTCAGCTCCCCGGGGTTCTGGACGTGGCGTTGTCGGTCAACAACTCAACCCAGGACATTAACCCAGCCACAATTCCTTCTCCTCTAGGTCCCACAACCACATTTGCGCTCACTGCGGACGAGGTGCTGAGACTCTCCGGCTCGGAGGCGGGCGTGGTTAGCGGAACTGACGATTCGGTGGCAGCCAATCAGCCAACTAGCTTCGCCGCAGTCGGGGATGGATCCGATATCGCCCTAGTCGGTGAATCTGGCCTATTCCTATTGCAGAGGCAGGGTCTTGGTTATACCGAGCGCCAGCTCTCAGACTCTGTGTATCGGGAAATTGAGTTTGATCGGGACGGAAATCTTTGGGCGTACAACTCGAACGCAACCTCGGTGACCATCTATGACAGGGAAGATTCAGCCAGGTTCCTCGAGACGGGCTTAGAGGGCGAACTGATGGCTGGTGCGGTTTCGCCCGAGGGGGCTCGAGTGGCTCTGCTGGTCGCATCGGGCGAAGAGGTGGTCCTTCATCTGATGGGCGTCCTAAGGGACTCCTCTGGCAAACCTTTCAGACTGCAGCAGGGGTTGGAATTCACACCGGTCTTGGGTGACTCGATTTCTGTCGCATGGCAGGGGCTGACGAGCCTGAGGATTCTCGAGCGCACAGCCTCCGGGCTTACCGCGCTCAGCGAATATCCGCTGACCGGTCCGAGGGAGCAGTTAAACATGCCACCTGCAATCGGAGAACGGCTTGAAAGCGGCTCAACACTTATTTCCAGCTACCTACTCACCGAAAACGCCGAGGTCTGGGCATTCAGTTCCAACGCTTGGCGAAGGGTGAGCACCGAGGTTCTCGATATTTCAACAGGTCGCTAGCTAGCCTCTGTTCTCACAGAATTTGTCAGCTTGGCTGAGCAAGAAAATGGTTGAGGCAACATCTAGCCATGAGCGCGCTCTTGGATTTCGTGTTTCCTTCGAAATGCGTGGTCTGTGAAAGACCACCACAGCTGGTTTGTTCTGGTTGCCTTCCAACACCTAGGCCTCATAGCGAGCTTTTGACCGGCCATCGGCTTAGTTATGCGCTGGATCTGGAGGGTGCTGCCGAGAAGCTGATCACGGGCTATAAGGACCAATCAAAGCTCGCACTCGCAAGCAATTTGGCCGGCTATCTCGATCTAGCGATTGGGCAGCACCCAGGAGAACCGGCCAAGTTCCTTGTCCCGCCCTCGTCCCAAAAGAACTTTGCTCGGAGGGGATATAACCCGGTCGAGCTGATTTGCTCAAAGAGTGTCCAGTTGCGCTCCCTTAAGAGGGTGAGAGCTCGAAGCATCAAGCTGACCCTTGACCAAAGGGGGCTGAGCGCGAAGGACCGGAGAGAAAATCTCGAGGGGGCATTTGAGGTTGAATCTGGCTCCGGTTCCCTGTTGATTGTTGATGATGTAGTTACGACCGGAGCAACGGCCCTTTCACTGGCCAGCGCATCAGCGGCTGCTGGCTATGAGGTGGCAGGAATCTGTGTAGTTGCTAGGAGAATCTCACCTAGTCAAACGCGAGAGTCTAAAAAGGCGTAGTTTGTAGTTAGGCAATGAAGCCTGTTATGGAGGTAATCATGG
>JBMUBK010000137.1:0-1999 GCA_049457355.1 Aquiluna sp. | reverse complement strand
AGGCGAGGCCGACAGGCGTAGTCGATGGACAACGGGTTGATATTCCCGTACCGGCTGCATCGCGACCATACCGAGCCCGGTGATGCTAAGCGCCCGAAGCTCAGGACCTCTTCGGAGTGAATGAGTGGAGCGCGCGACCCGAACCGGTAGTAGGTAAGCGATGGGGTGACGCAGGAAGGTAGCTCAACCGCGGCGATGGTAGTCCGCGGCCAAGGCTGTAGGGCGAGACGTAGGCAAATCCGCGTCTCACATGCCTGAGAGCTGATGGGGAGCCGATTGAGGTGAAGTGAGTGATCCTATGCTGCCGAGAAAAGCCTCTAGCGAGTGATGTAGCCGCCCGTACCCCAAACCGACACAGGTGGTCAGGTAGAGAATACCGAGGCGATCGAGAGAACCGTGGTTAAGGAACTCGGCAAAATGCCCCCGTAACTTCGGGAGAAGGGGGGCCGCGGCTGGTGATGGGACTTGCTCCCTGAGCTGGCTACGGCCGCAGAGACCAGGTGGAAGCGACTGTTTACTAAAAACACAGGTCCATGCAAAGTCGCAAGACGACGTATATGGACTGACGCCTGCCCGGTGCTGGAACGTTAAGGGGACCGGTTAGCCGCAAGGCGAAGCTGAGAACTTAAGCGCCAGTAAACGGCGGTGGTAACTATAACCATCCTAAGGTAGCGAAATTCCTTGTCGGGTAAGTTCCGACCTGCACGAATGGCGTAACGACTTCTCAACTGTCTCAACCATAGACTCGGCGAAATTGCACTACGAGTAAAGATGCTCGTTACGCGTGGCAGGACGGAAAGACCCCGGGACCTTTACTACAGCTTGGTATTGGTGGTCGATTCGGTTTGTGTAGGATAGGTGGGAGACTGTGAAGCCCGGACGCCAGTTCGGGTGGAGTCGTCCTTGAAATACCACTCTGATCGTATTGGCTGTCTAACCTCGGTCCGTGATCCGGATCAGGGACAGTGCCTGGTGGGTAGTTTAACTGGGGCGGTTGCCTCCCAAAAAGTAACGGAGGCGCTCAAAGGTTCCCTCAGCCTGGTTGGCAATCAGGTGTCGAGTGCAAGTACACAAGGGAGCTTGACTGTGAGACCGACGGGTCGAGCAGGGACGAAAGTCGGAACTAGTGATCCGGCACCGGCATGTGGAAGCGGTGTCGCTCAACGGATAAAAGGTACCCCGGGGATAACAGGCTGATCTTGCCCAAGAGTCCATATCGACGGCATGGTTTGGCACCTCGATGTCGGCTCGTCGCATCCTGGGGCTGGAGTAGGTCCCAAGGGTTGGGCTGTTCGCCCATTAAAGCGGCACGCGAGCTGGGTTTAGAACGTCGTGAGACAGTTCGGTCCCTATCCGCCGCGCGCGCAGGAGTCTTGAGGAGGGCTGTCCCTAGTACGAGAGGACCGGGACGGACGAACCTCTGGTGTGCCAGTTGTCCTGCCAAGGGCACGGCTGGTTGGCTACGTTCGGAAGGGATAACCGCTGAAAGCATCTAAGCGGGAAGCTCGCTCCAAGATGAGGACTCCCACAGGGTTAACCTGGTAAGGCCCCCAGCGAGAACACTGGGTTGATAGGCCGGAAGTGGAAGCGCAGCAATGCGTGCAGCTGACCGGTACTAATAGGCCGAGGACTTGACTCTTATCTCTTTCTACTTTGCGTATTTGCGTCCACTGTGCGGTTCCCGAGTTACGGTCGGGAACCGGTCGATAACTCCATAGAGTTTCGGTGGCCATAGCGAGAGGGAAACGCCCGGCTCCATTCCGAACCCGGAAGCTAAGCCTCTCAGCGCCGATGGTACTGCGCGGGTGACCGCGTGGGAGAGTAGGACGCCGCCGGACATTCTTTCGACAGGGGCCGCATCTTCGGATGCGGCCCCTGTCGCATGTCCGGACGCCGGTGGATGACAGGATGCACGCATGACGGGCGCCCCTCGCTCACCTGAGTCTGCGCCCAGTCGTGGCGGTAAGCCGGGTGATAAGCCTCGTGGCGGTAAGCCGGG
>JBMUBK010000136.1:0-2052 GCA_049457355.1 Aquiluna sp. | reverse complement strand
CGTTGAGGCCGCCTACGCCATGGCCAAAATTTACCAACCCGCCCGAGCTGTGCAATAGAAAATTCTTGGCATGTCGCCAGATGGTGAGATTCACAGTTTCCTCCACCCCCGCGTATAAGAGAACAGGAAACACGTACCACCTTACCCCATATGGAAATATGGAAATTACTATAAATATACTATATTACATAGTAAAAACACTGGTTTTCCTGAGCCAGTAGTTTCCCTCCGGGACCGGGAAACTACCGGGAAACTACTGGCCGAAACAGGCCAAAAACCAGTAGTTTCCCAGTAGTTTCCACCGAAATTCCCGGCCAGATTTTTTCAGTCGACAGACCTGAATCGCTGAGTCGGCCGCCCTCCTGCAGTGGCTGGCGGGATCTCCTCAGCGTCGATCGACTTCTCTGTCAGCAGATGCTTCAGGACTTCCTGTCGATCTCTCGGCGACAGCTTCCGGGTTTTGCGTGTCAGTTCAGATAGCGAAAACCATTGTCGTTTCTTCTCCTGCAGCTTCCGGAGAACATACTGGCAATCCCGATGAAAGTCGCTTTGTGAGATGTGCCTGTCAGCCTGCCACAGCATCCGCCGCGTGATCCAGTTGTTCAGCCGGATCGCCAGTTCGACGTCCTCCAGAGTCATCTCAGGCCATTCGCCGCCATCAAACCGGGAGCAGGCGATCAGCATGGTCAGCTTTGCGGTTTTCTCGGCAACTCGTGACCAGATAGCCGCCGGAACCGGATCCTCCTTCTGCCGTCGCTTGCTGATGTTCACGGAATGCTCTTTATGTCGCTGGTACGCTTCCGGAGTGTAGTTCAGCAGCTTTGGATGCGCTCCACCTGAATCAAGGTTGCCTCCATGTGTGCGAAGTTCCGCCCACGATTTCGCCGCCTGAATGATGCTGTCTGGAATCCCCCGGCTTGGTTCGGGATCTTGATAATCGACGTAGTTCATCGCCTCGAAGACCAGAAAACGGCCAATCAGCCCGTTCTTCATGTTGTCCTCAGTGACTGCCTCCCAGAATCCCTCCGGGACGCTCGTCCCGTAGATCACCGCATGTGGATAGTGCAGTGTCTTGACTTTTGCCCTGTCGCCGTATGCGTCCATCGGGACGTGCGGATCTCCGGCTGAGCTGTAGATCGTCATCAGTCTGGCTGCAATCTGAGCCAGATGGGGCGCTGACCTGTGCTGCATTGCATGGATCAGATGGGCGATTTCGTCGATCTGGAACAGAGTACACCATTCCGCGTCCATCTGGCTGACAATCCCGGCATGACTGCCGATGGCTTCCGGCCCGATGCGATTGGCCAGCCCGATCTCTGCCAGAATCCGTCTGTTCAGTTTCCGGCTGTGATCCTTGCCAGCCCCGGAAGGAGCCAGCCCGAGCACATAAAGATTCGACCGCCCCTGCTGTGATGTCTCAACCTTGCCGGCAGTCAGCGTCGACATCAGAGCCAGCGCACCACCGAGAGCCAGCTCCGGAAGCGGGTACTGGGCTGTCCGGAGATTAAAATCCACGAGATCACCGATCAGCCCTTCGATATTTCGCAGCTCCTCCGGGAAATCACCCGGATCGAAGAGCTTGTCGGCTGATGGTTCCGGTTCCGGCTCAGACTGACCACCCGACAGAATGCCGGAGATGTCGACTTCTGAATCCTGTTCAATCCTGATCACCCCCGGAACCTTGTCAGCCGGCAGCGTCCCGTTCTTCCGGCCGTTGACAGTCGCTTCGGCCAGCTCATCCTGTCGAAGTGGTGGCGAGTTACGCTGGTTCCATTCGGTCAGCAGCTCCTCGACGTCAGCATCTGACAGCCGCTCGCCAGAATCACCGACGAACGCATGGAGATTTCCGGCCAGCTTAAACGCCGCATTCCGCAGGTTGCCACGGACTTCCCCTGGCACCCGCTCGACGTATTGCCGCGCACGGTCAGCCAGATCGCTCACAGAGCCGATCCGGACCATCTGAACGGGTTTTGCCTCAGCAGCCGGCCAGAGCCGCTCACAGAGCCGTCTGAGAGCCTCGGAGCCGTCCCCGATGGAATCCATCCCATCCCA
>JBMUBK010000134.1:0-2124 GCA_049457355.1 Aquiluna sp. | reverse complement strand
CAATCCGCTCCAATAGAATCTCTAGCTGATCCCGCAGCACCGACTCGATCGCCGCGATATCAGTCCCCGGTGCGGCGTTGATGGTGGGAGCAAAGTTGATCGATGTGGTGCCACCGCCAGCCGTGGTGCCAGCCGTGCCACCGCCTGAAGTAAGCTGCTGCTGTGTGGGGATCAATGCCTGACGCATAGCGCTAGCGAGTGGCGCTGGAGTGATGCCACTGGCGATCGAGGTCACAATGTTGCCGCCTGCGCTCATGATGTCCGACAGTGGACCCCACTTCGGAGGACTGAACGGTAGCGCGCCTCGGATAGTTTCGGCAACGTTTGCGATAGCGGCTTTAGCCTCTCCAATTTTTGACTGGATCCCTGCGATCAAACTGGTAATAATATTTTTGCCTGCCGCGAGGAACTGACCTGCTAGCCCGGTTATAGTTTCCACCATTTGTGCTCCAGCGCTTCGGATTGCCTCTACCAACTGAACGGCACGGGTCGTCACTGCGGTGACTATCTGGTTAAGAAATAGGCGTGCTTTGACCACCGCTGCCGAGAACGCGCCACCAACCGCCTCCGGTACCTGACTCAGTAAGGCCGGAAGCTGTGCCAGCGAAGACCGTATCGTTCCTATAACCTCCCCCCAAGTTAGTTGGACTCCAGCCATTGCAGCGCCGATCTTGAAGATAAGCAGCGGCACCCCAATAATCGCCGCCATCCCTCCCACTACTCCGGCGATCACCGCAGCGATCCCGCTGGCGATACTGGTCAGCAAGGGGACCGCGAAAGCCAGCGCTCCACCGGCTCCGAACGTAGTGATCAGTGTGCCAACCGCTGCCGCAAGGCCACCTGCGACGATCAAGATGGTGCCACCGATCGCCAATAGACCCGCCCCAAGCCCGCCGATAAGAACCGCGAATTTCAGGATGTTTGGGTTGAGTTGCGTTAGCCAGGAAACAAAACCAGCCAGTCCCTGAACAGCTCCCGCAGCCCAATCCAGTAGGCCAGTATCTCCAACGGCAATAGCTAAGCCCTCCATTGCCGACTGAAGCAGCATAACCCCACCCGCAAAACCTTGCATCTGTATATCCGCCATTTCCTGGGCGACGGTACCGGTGTTTCCTAGCTCCTCCGTTAGACCGCTTAAGTTTCCCCTAGGATCCTCATTACTCAAGGACTCCATCAAGGCCATAATCCCCGGTGCCGCTTCTGTTCCAAAAATTGTGGCCATCTGTCCAATGCTGGCACCGCTTTCGCTCATATCCCTCAAAATGGAGTCAAAACTACGCATTGATCCGTCGCTGTTGTGAATTTCTGTGCGTAGCTCCTCCAGAGCCTCCCTCGCCATTCGAGGCGGGTTGGCTAGGCGTATTAAACCGGCTCGAAGCACGGTCCCGGCTTGGCTCCCCTGGATGCCTGCATTTCCCAGGATCCCGATCGCTGCCGCCATCATTTCCACACTTTGGCCGGTGGCATTGGCGACTGGACCCACGTACTTGAAACTTTCGCCCATCATGGCCACGTCTACGTTAGCGCTTCGTGCCGTCTGAGCCAGAACATTATTGAGGTGTGGCAACTCCGAGATGGCCATCCCCATTCCTGACAGGATATTGCTGCTGATGTCCGCTGCCTGTCCTAAATCCAACGCACCTGCAGCCGCCAGGTTCAGGGTGTGGGGTAGCGCCTCCATAGTTTGCTGAGTGTTAAACCCCGCCATACTCAAGTACTGTTGAGCTTCAGCGGCTTGGGATGCTGAGAACTGGGTTGTAGCGCCCATCTGCATCGCTTGAGACCGCAACTGCTCAAACTCATCGCCGGTTGCTCCCGTGACTGCGGCAACCTTATTCATACTGGCCTCAAAACTACCCGCAGTCTGGATCGCCCCGGCCCCTAGCGCAAGGACTGGAGCCGCCAAGCCCACCATGCCAGCCCCCACCCCTGCCGCCGCCATACCGACGGACTGCAAGCGGCTGCCAACGCCTTGGATATCCTCAACGCCGCCTAGTATTTTCTTAAGTGGCCCCGTCGCTTGATCCACGACAGAGACGAGCACTTCTAAAGCGTTACGCATTATCGATGTCTCCTGGCGTTCTTGGTGGCTTTGGCTTGTTTTTCAGCCTTGGCGCGGTCCTT
>JBMUBK010000133.1:0-2128 GCA_049457355.1 Aquiluna sp. | reverse complement strand
TCAGATGGCTGCGACGCTGTCGCCTCTTGGGTCGTAGTCTCCATAAGGACTGTCTAAAAGGTTGGTAAGACGCTCCAGGTCGGTATTCAGGTAGCGTAGCAGGTCTACCACTACACTGCGCCGCCCATCGTTGTAGGCGGTGGAATACGCATCCCCTGGAACATGACAGGGATCAAAAATCCCATGTCGTTGACACAAATCCGCTAGCACACGCTCTCCATGAACGCTTTGAAAGACCGTGCGGTAGTCCGCTAGACGCCGCTTTTCCTTTTCGCTTAGTCTCATTGTCGCTGTGCCCGTGCTTCGTTCAGATAGGCCACCGACTCATTGCGGCGGCTCTGGCTGATGAGGTTTTGTTGTTCGGCAATCGCGTTGGCTTGTACCAGCTCCTGCTGTTGGGCCTGCTGCTCTGCTGCCGCACGTTGTTCAGCTTCCAGCTCTTCGCCAGACTTGAATACGCTGGGGCTGACCTTCAGTATCTCTGCCGCCAACTCCGCTACCCGCCCTGTCTGGAAACGCTGAATGACCGTGGGGTCCAGTTGCGCAAAAGGCACCAAAAACTGAATCAACTGACTGATGGAAGCCAACTCGCCTGAGCGCATCGCAATCGCCACCGGGTTGCTGTAGGCCACCTTGAAGTCGGCATCGAGCAGCACCTGTGGTGGCGGTGGGAGCATCCCAGAGCGCAGCATCACCGATAGGGTGCGGATTACCAAGGGGCCTAGCATTTCGGCCTCCTGACGCGCCACAATCGGGCCTAGAATCGAAAGTCGGTCACGTTGTCGTGCCGCAATCTCTGTTGCGCTGAAGCGCAGTACATCCCCATCGGCTGCCGTGGGGCCTGGTAACTCTAGTAAATCTAAAAAGAAGGTGCGGTCAATCGCAGCTCGTACCTGCCCAATCTTCGCTTCATTGAGGTCTACCCGTCCGCCGGTCTGCAAAGGCGCAATCCGGTCCTGTGGCCCCAAGCCTGCGCGGTAGTAGTTCAGTCCACCAGGGGTGGTTCTGATTGGCGATAGGAACCCCTCGTCTGGCACTAACAACGGTGGATCGACTACCTTCTGCAGGGCAATCAGGCCGACACGCTCCATCTCGTTAATCATTCGCACATCAGGCAGCGCTTCTACGCCGGGGCCTCGCCCATAGACTTCCATCGAATTCTTTTGCCAGCGGCTGACAATGTAGGGCATCTCTTCAAAGCCGCCCTCCTGCACCACCTTGCGGCTCTCTGGGTGGATGTAGATCGACAGGAAGGGCTTCTGCTTGGAAGTCTTGCCTGGTGCGTTCAAACGGGGGCGGACCACATGCAACAACTCAAAGCGCTGGAACGGCTCCTTGTCGGCAGCCTTGATGATCTCATCGGGGAGCTTGTTGCCAAACTGGCGGTAGAGGCTTCTGGCGGTGTCATCGAAACGCCGGTAGACGCTGTCCACCATGCCCGTCTTGTTTTCAGCAATGTAGGTGTGGCCCAGAAAGTAAGACTTGAACACAGGCCCCATGCCCGGCTCCTGCGTCACATACATGCACCCCGTGCCAAAGGCCAACAGGTCCAGGTAGAACTCATGGGCGCTTTGGTGAAAGCCACTGCGGGGGGCATTGAAGATCCCGTTGCAGCGGCGGGTAGCGTCTTCCAGCCAGAGCTGTACCTGCCGGTTTTTCATTAACTCGCGGTCTTCGGTTTCCAGGGCAAACCAGGGGACGGTAGAACTGGTCAGCGTGTTGTGCAACCCGGAGGCTGCGCGGACCAAGGCCCGGACGGCAGAGCTTTCGTAGATCCGGTCACGCCGCTGCTCCCCCGGTGCGCGGTAGCGGTTGGTGAAGTCGGCACGCCTTGGGATCATCAGCTCGGCAATGTCCTGCCACATGTTTTCCCAGTTGCCACGCTCTCCCTTGAGCGCTTCGTATTCCTGCACCAAAGTGCTGGCTAGTTCGCTCATACGGCATACCTGCGGCGGCTGGTTGTGTCTCCTGCACCGCCTAGAATGGTCTTTTCACGGCCATAGCGGTTGGTCAGCAGGCGGCGGATGCGGCGTAGGCGCTCCTCTTCGGACATCTGAGAGCCCTTGCCTGTGCCGGTTTCCAGATCACTGAATACCTTGTCATCGCCTAGATTCGGGGCGTTGGCGTC
>JBMUBK010000132.1:0-2182 GCA_049457355.1 Aquiluna sp. | reverse complement strand
TCGGACGCGAATCGAGGGAGCCACCCCACGGGGTAACTCCCTCGACTCTTCCTTCCGGTCGTTCGATCGGAAAGGTCAGTTCTCCTGGGCGGTCCGTGCCTTCGCGATACCGAGAATCATGAGGCCGTAGAGAGCCTTGGCCGTGATGTCGGCGATCGTGTACCCGACCTGACGGATGACCTCGAGTGTTTCCGAGGTGTCGTCGAAGACGGGGAAGAGATAGGCGATCGGATACACGCACCAGGTCACGAGCAGGACGATGGTGGCGTTCTTGATGGCCGAGGAGACGGCACCGGATTCACGTGACGATGCTGCCTTGAGTTCACCGTTCAGCACCCAGAGGATGTAGACGAACGGGATCATGGCGAGGACCCACCACAACCACTTGGTGCCACTTTCGGTGGACACCTCTCCCGGGTAGCCGAGAGCGATCATGGCGACGGTTGCCGGTACCAGACGCTGCATCAACTTCTTGCGAGCAGCGGGAGCGACCCCGAGCACGATCAGAAGTTCGATGACGAGCAGGGGAACCGTGATCAGCCAGTCGGCGTAGCGGTAGCCCTCGTTCATTTCTCCGTTGGCGAAGCCGGAGAAGATCCGGAAGTAGTGGTAGCCGGCGATGCCGACCACGATCGCCGAGACGGCGACTCCAGATCGATAGGCCTTCGAGACGCTGTTGATCTGGGTCAAGAAGTACACGAATGCACCCAGCATGACGGCGGTACCGAAAGACAAAACGTTGTACACAAGGGTGTACGAATCGCCCGTAAGCATCACTTCATTCATAGAAACCTCCTGTAGGGGAAAGAAGCTTGTGAGAACCGTTCCACTAAATCGTGGAGAAGGAAAGATTCTGTGCAAAAAGACACTGTGACCTGGGGCGACGCGACGCCCTTTAGTGCTAAATCAGGACTTGACCACAACGAAGCCGGGTGGCCTTACAAACCGGGAGTCACCACCATCGATCCGATGGGTCAGGAGTTCAAAGCGATGATGAGCATGACGGGTACGCCAAGCATGACGATCGTCGTCAGGAGTATGTACACCGGGAACGGCGCCTTCGAGAACTGCGACCCAAATGCCGAAGTTTTGAGATCGCTACTCATGTCTTTGCGCATCGCAGAGATGTCCAAGACTGCACCGAAGGCGCAGAACCAGAGCAGTACACCAAATGCACCGATCGCTATTGATAGTGCAAGAGCCGCGTCGTCACTCAGTCCATCCAGTGCGACTGCAACGGTGACACCTATCGTCAGCAAACCCAGAACTTTCAGGCAGACAAAGAGCATGTCCGCTCGATGACAGACCCACTTGTGAAGATCCTCGTTGTTCATGACTGCTCCTTTGATTGTGTTTGTTTTCTATTTGGATCGGGTCGAAAGCGTTGTGCGAAAGTCACAACGAGCCAGAAAGCAGGCGAAATATCACAGCGTGCAGTGTCGTACGGACCGTGTCAGTTGCTTCGCCGGGCAAGAACCGAAGACATGAAAGATGGATCGATCAGGCCACTGGATCGCCGTTGTAATGCTGCGTAGTCGGCATCGATCATCAACTTGGGTCCAGATTCGTCGATTTGCGCAGGGTCGTCCCAGTAGGTGAAGAAGGTCAGTGAGTTCGCAGGAGTCCCAGTAAGACCCGAACCGTAGGTCGTGCCGGCAACAACCACGGGACGTTCGATCACGCTGCTCGCATGGTTGGCGATCTCGACTGCCCACGGAATTGCACCTGGATCAGTGGTGCGAAGCGTGATCTGATGAACGATCGTAGAAGGTTGTGGTGGCATCTCACCTGCGGCGTGCAAGACCTGCCACATCACGGCTTCAGCTGGGCTCGCGAGACACGCATTCACCTCGTTAGTCAAACGTTGGAATTCAGGGTCGGCCATCATCGGCCAAAGTGCCGCCGAAATTGCGGCCATGGAATCAGCTCTGATCGAGACCGCTGAGGTGCCCTGGGGCATCCCGAGAGTAACTGAGTAGGTGTAGCCGGGTAGGCCTGCCTTTTCGTTCCAGTAGGAAGACATCGCCGCAAACGCTTCGGATCCCCGAGCGATGCTGTCAGCCTTCATCATGAATACTTGCTGCAGAACCCTCATCACGCCTCCTTGGTTGCTAACAAGACTGGAGTGTGATGCAGCCTCCTTGTGAAAACCTTGCGACCCTCTGAGGTCATGGTTAACCAC
>JBMUBK010000131.1:0-2243 GCA_049457355.1 Aquiluna sp. | reverse complement strand
CGCTGCATCTCCTGCACGGCAAGAAACTCTGCGTTACCACCGAGCATGATGTCGGTGCCTCGACCAGCCATGTTGGTGGCAACCGTGACGGCACCGAAGCGACCTGCCTGAGCAACAATTACCGCCTCACGGGCGTTGTTCTTGGCGTTGAGAACCTCGTGGCGAATACCCGCCTTTGCCAACAGCTTGGAGAGGTATTCGCTCTTCTCAACGGAGGTAGTACCAACCAGGACGGGCTGGCCTTTTTTGTGTCGCTCTGCGATGTCGGCAACCACCATGTTGAACTTTGCCTCTTCATTTTTGTAGATGAGGTCTGACTGGTCCTTGCGAACCATTGGCCTGTTGGTGGGGATCGGTACTACGCCGAGCTTGTAGGTCGACATGAACTCTGCAGCTTCAGTCTCGGCAGTACCCGTCATACCCGAGAGTTTTGAGTAGAGCCTGAAGTAGTTCTGCAGGGTGACCGATGCCAGAGTCTGGTTTTCTGCCTTAATCTGAACGCCCTCTTTTGCCTCGATGGCCTGATGCATGCCCTCGTTGTAGCGGCGACCGGGAAGAATGCGGCCAGTGTGCTCATCAACAATCTGCACCTCACCGTTTACAACCACATAGTCGCGGTCCTTGCGGAAGAGCTCTTTTGCTCTGATGGAGTTATTGAGGAAAGAGATGAGTGGAGTGTTCGCGGTCTCGTAGAGGTTTTCAATGCCTAGGTAGTCTTCGACCTTGTCAATGCCGGACTCCAGAACGCCAATGGTGCGCTTTTTCTCATCGACCTCGTAGTCCTCGCCTGCCTTGAGGGTTAGAACGAGCTTTGCGAAGACCCCAAACCAACGGTTTACGTCCTGTGCAGCTGGCCCAGAAATAATTAGCGGCGTACGAGCCTCATCGATCAGAATCGAGTCGACCTCATCCACGATGGCAAAGAAGTGCCCGCGCTGAACCAGGTCCTGCTTGGCAAGTGCCATGTTGTCGCGAAGGTAATCAAAGCCGTACTCATTATTGGTGCCGTAGGTAATGTCGCAGTTGTACTGCTCGCGTCTCACCGGGGGCTCCTGCCCACCAGTAATGCAACCGATGGTCATTCCGAGGGCCCTATAAATGCGGCCCATGAGATCGGACTGATAGCTGGCGAGGAAGTCATTCACGGTAACGACGTGCACTCCCCTACCTGGGATGGCATTTAGGTAGGCGGCTAGGGTCGCAACCAGAGTCTTACCCTCACCGGTCTTCATCTCGGCAATGTTGCCCATGTGCAGAGCGGCACCACCCATGATCTGGACATCGAAATGGCGAAGGCCAAGGGTCCTGACCGAGGCCTCCCGAACGGCAGCAAATGCCTCAGGTAGCAGATCGTCCAGAGACTCTCCGGCTCCGTAGCGCTCTCTCAGCGCCCTGGTCTCGTCCTTTAGCTCCTCGTCGCTGAGCTGTTGGTAGTCAGGTTCGAGTGCATTGACCTCGCGCGCGATGCTCTGAAGTTTCTTGAGGACACGACCCTCTCCAACGCGCAAGAGGCTGTCTAGGACGTTTGCCAAATAAAGCTCCTAAGTAAGACCCGTGCAATTCTAACGGGCCATTTTCTAGCTGGTGAGGCTGATTACCCCGTAGCTATAACCCTTGCGCCTGTAAACCACGGACTCCCGATTCGTCTCGGAGTTGTGAAACAGGTAGAAGTCGTGTCCCACCAGCTCCATGTGATCCACCGCCTCCTGCTGAGTCATTGGAACCTTCTCGAACTCTTTGGCCCGAATCACGACGGGGCTTGACTCCTCCTCGCCGATGATCGGGATTTCTCCGGTCAGCTTGTCGTGATCAATGGGAGTGATGTCGAGCGATGCAAAATCGGATGCGGAAAGTTCACTCGCACCAAGGTTTTTGTGACGACCTCCCCTGTGGACCTTTTGCTTATCTGCGTAGCGGCGCAGCCGCTCCAGCAGTTTTCCAAATGCGATGTCGAAGGCTGAAAATTTGTCGTTGGATTTGGCCTCGGCTCGGACTACGTGACCCGGCTCGTAAACCGTGAGCTCTACCTGATCCTCTTGGCCGGCATTTTTTGAATGGTCGTGTCTTGTGACCTTGATATTTAGCTCCTGTGGGCGGTGAGCAAACTGCTCGACCTTGCCAGATTTTTCGGAGACGTAATCTCGGAAGCGGTCCGAGACTGTGAGGTTTTTGGCTGTGATTCTTAGTTCCATGATTACCTCCATAACAGGCTTCATTGCCTAACTACAAACTACGCCTTTTTA
>JBMUBK010000130.1:0-2248 GCA_049457355.1 Aquiluna sp. | reverse complement strand
CAGATCCATCCACACCGCCAGATAGCGCCACCCGGCTGTGGTGCGGATGTAGGTGTAGGGGTCGGACCGGGGCGCCCTACCAGCCTTTCAGCTGGTGGGTTTCCCCGGCCCGCCCTCCGAACCGGACGTGCGACTCTCACCGCATCCGGCTCTCCACAGGCTCATGCCAGTGCCTCAGTTGCCCATGGCGTGGGGATGCGACTGCCTCGGTAGCGATAGCGAACGATTTCGACCCTCGCGGGCCTGAACAATTCGCTGCTGCTTTCCCGTACCTCCCAGCCAGGAAGGTAGCGGCGATGCAATGTTCCCCAATTCAGCCCGAGGTGCCGCTTCCGTAGCCACCCGACAATTCGCCAGAAGGTGAAATGGTCGAGATAGCCAAACGTACGCGATGACACTCCGTGGCGGAAGTAGTTACACCATCCTCTCAGCACGCGATTTAACGCCTGAATGAGCTCGGCAAGTGAGTGGTGTTTGTTCCTGCGAGTGAGTGAACGAACCTTTTCCATCACCGAGAGCAAGCTCTGCTTGGATGGATAGGTGTAGGTCGCACGTTTCTCGCACCGGCCTCTCCAGCGACGGCGCTGAATGTGCCAGCCGAGGAAGTCGAACCCTTCGTCCATATGGACGATTCTTGTCTTCTCCTCTGATAAGCGTAAGCCCATTGAGAAGAGTACACCTCCCACCTCATGCCTGAGAGCGTCAGTATCACTACGCTGGCCAGAAACCATGACAACGAAATCATCCGCATAGCGGATCAATCGCATCACGGGGTGACCAGCGCGGCGATGCTTGCTCCGCATCCAGTACGGGCCGAGAGCATCCCACTTGGCAGTGAAGTGCTCGTCCAGCACGGAGAGGGCAATATTGGCGAGTAGTGGAGACAGAATCCCACCCTGGGGTGTACCGGTGATGGTTTTCCGTGGCTGGCCAGCCTCGGTGAGGAGGCCAGCTTTGAGGAATGCCTTGATCAGAGCGAGGATGCGTCTGTCTGTGATGCGATGTCGCACACGGTCCATGAGGGCCGTGTGGTCGATCTCATCGAAACAGGCTTTGATATCACCCTCAAAAACCCAGTCATATTTCAGAGAGGGCTTGCTGAGAAAGTGAATCTCCGCAATTGCATCCTGTGCACGTCGATTCGGGCGAAAGCCATAGGAACATGGCTTGAAATCTGCCTCGAAAATAGGCTCCATCACCAGCTTCAGTGAGGCCTGCACCACCCGATCCGCCGTCACGGGGATTCCCAGCCGCCGGAACTTGCCGTTGGCTTTGGGGATCCACGTCTGGCGCACGGGCAGTGCCCTGAACTGCTGGGCTTTGAGCTGGGCTCGCAACCCCATCAGGAACGCATCAGCGTCCTCGCCAATGGATCGCGGTGCGATGCCATCAACTCCTGCCGTGCGGGCTCCCTTGTTCCCCCGGACTCTCTGCCACGCCACGACCAGGAAGGCCGGGTCGCAGACGAGGTTGAACAAATCATCAAACCGGCGCTGGCCATCGGCCAACGCCCACTGGTGCAGCTTTCTCTGCAGACCCAGTACCCGAGCTTCCGCCTCGTTGAGGCTGGGCCACGGTGCGCCGATATTCATCAGCGACCTCCTGGTTCTGCATTGGGCTGCTGACCCTGCTGGATCCCTTCGCCATGTGGACGGCTTTCCCGTCCCCGGACTACTACGGATCCTCCGCCCCACTCCGGCAGCATCGGCCGGCGACGGGCGTTCCCACCTGTCATCCCAGAGAGATGGCAGGGAGGGACCACCGGAGTGGTTCCCACGTTCACCTTGGCAGCGTTCCACAGGCTTGGTGCCCAGCTATGCCCCAGCGGCTTCGCCATGGATACGCCGCAGGCTTTCTCCATGGCCTCCCTCACGGCGACATCAACCGCGAGCAGAGTTCTCCCCACCGAAACGGGGATGCGCACCGCAACCCAGCCCATATCCGCCAGGTTGGAGCTGGTGGTTCTCTCTTGAGGGGCTTTCAAGTGCTGGTTCCTCACGTACACCGTCCTGTGTTGCTTGCCGGACCCGCACCATCTGGCAGTGCTGGTGCGTCCCGGCGTTGTCAGGGCTGCTTTCCGCCCGCACTCCCGTACCGGAGATTGGACTGCCCTCAGCTTCATCGACCTGCTGCGACAGGCCGATGGCGGTGCCCTTTCATCACCGCACGCTCCCATGGCGCCTCGTGGCGCTCGATGTCCCAGCTCCACACCTGATTGGCTCCTGCGGCACGGAGCCTCGGAACCGCC
>JBMUBK010000129.1:0-2265 GCA_049457355.1 Aquiluna sp. | reverse complement strand
TCGCCTTGGATTACAACACCTAGGGCAATGATTGCCTGGGCTCCCTGGTCCGCAGCCCTTTGGGCGGCAAGGGGCAGTTCAAAGGCCCCGGGCACTCTCCAAATTGTGACATCGGTGGCTCCAGATTTTGCAAGCTCTTTGCGAGCACCGGCAAGCAGCCCATCCATGATTTGGGTGTGCCAAGAGGTGGCAAGGACATATATTTTTAGGCCCTCGCCGCTTACATCTAGTTGCGGTGCTCCGCTCCCACTCACTACTTCAGGTTAGCGGGAATCGTGTGGCCCATGCGAGCGCGCTTTGCCTCTAGGTAGCCAAGGTTTTCGTCCGCAAGCCCAACAATTAGCGGCACGGTCTCGTTGACGGGGATGCCGCCATCTTCGAGGTAGCGCTTCTTGGCTGGGTTGTTAGTTAGCAGGCGGACACTCTTAACTCCGAGGTCGCGCAAGATTGCAACGGCTGCTCCATACTCTCTTGCTTCGCTAGGAAGACCCAGAGCGAGGTTGGCGTCGACTGTGTCGAGGCCCTCCTCTTGAAGCGAGTAAGCCTTTAGCTTGTTCAGCAGGCCGATGCCGCGACCTTCCTGGCCGCGAAGGTAAACAACTACTCCACCGGTCTTCTCAAGACCGATCGCGTCCATAGCGCCTTCTAGCTGGGGTCCACACTCACACTTGAGTGATCCAAAAGCTTCTCCGGTGATGCACTCGGAGTGAAGTCTCACGAGAACGTCCTCGCTACCGATGTCACCGGCAATGATTGCCACGTGGTCTGCTGTGGTCTGCACGTCGTAATAGCCGCGCACTTTGAAGTCGCCGTGGGTGGTAGGAAGCTTTGCCTCTGCCTCAAACCTGATTCGGTTGGTGCTGCTCTTTCGCTCCGGGGAGCGCTTCTCCAGGTGGTCACGGAGGTGCGAAATTGTGCTCATAGGTAAGTCAAACCTCTTAGCTACCTCAAATAATTCCCCTCCCCGCATCATGGTTCCATCGTCGTTTACCAATTCAGCCATCAGTGCTACCGGTTCTAGGCCTGCCATTTCCAGAAGTTCCACGGCAGCTTCGGTGTGGCCAGCGCGTTCTTTCACTCCGCCAGGAACCGCGCGGAGTGGGATGACGTGCCCGGGTCGAATCAGCGAGGCTGGAGTCGAGTGCGGGTTGGCAAGCACGTTTGCGGTGTTCGCCCGCTCTGCCGCCGAGATGCCGGTTGACTTGCGGTTTGCAGCGTCGACACTCACGGTGTAGGCGGTCTGGTGCGGGTCCTCGCTATTGAGCCACATAAGCGGAAGCTCTAGTTGGTTTGCTCGCTCCTCGCTCATTGGCGCGCAAAGATACCCAGAGGTGTAGCGCACCATCCAGGCCACCCACTCGGGAGTCGCGAACTGGGCAGCGATGATCGCGTCACCCTCATTCTCCCGATCTTCGGCATCAGAGATGATGACTGGCTTGCCCTCCCTGAGGGCTGCCAGCACCTCCTCTATGCCGCTGTATTTGATGTTCACTTGTACTCCATTAGCCTTTCGATGTGCTTTGCCAGCACGTCGGCCTCAACATTTACCTTGTCCCCGGGCTTCTTATAACCAAGTGTGGTTACAGTCAGGGTCTCTGGAATCAGACTCAGAGCAATTACGTCGTCTTCGATATCGTTCACGGTCAATGAGATGCCATCGAGAGTGATGGAGCCCTTGTGCACGACGTACTTCATCAGGTCGGCAGGAATGCGAATCTTCACCCAGTCCCAGTTATCGCTCTTCTCTCGAGAGACAAACTCGCCAACTCCGTCAACATGACCCTGGACGATGTGACCACCAAATCGGGTCTTGTTACTCATTGCCCGCTCTAGGTTTATTGGGTCGCCCACCTGAACACCATCGAGGCTAGAGCGCTTCAGAGTCTCGAGCATCACGTCTGCGGTGAAGCCTTTGTCGTCAATCTCAATGGCGGTGAGGCAGGTACCGGAGCAGGAGATTGAGTCTCCGCGACCAAGATCCGAGAGCACCTTGTCGCAACCAATGGTCAGCCTGATCGCATCCGGCTGCTTCTCAATGGCCAGCACCTTGCCCAGCTCTTCAATGATTCCTGTGAACATTTAGCTTCTCCTTGCTCTAATAAATAGGTCTTTATCGAGCAGCTTTTGCTCGACAATCTCAATGTCGATGGCCTCAGCCATCGAGCCAACCCCAATGTCCTCGAGGGCAACCCTTGGACCGCCAAGCAGCGTGGGGGCTAGGTAGATAATGAACTCGTCCACCAGCCCTGCCTTGACGAAGTTGCT
>JBMUBK010000128.1:0-2274 GCA_049457355.1 Aquiluna sp. | reverse complement strand
TCACCACGGCACGTCGTCCTGCTGCTGTCGAGGCTGTTGCTGTCGAGGCTTCTGCTCGTCCTGCCGCCAGTCGAGGTTGCGCTGTGGCCGAGGCTTCTGCTGGTCCTGCTTCTCGAATGGCGCAACGAAGATTCTGCAGTCAGGCTGTGAGCCTTCCTTACGGTCATTGGGAAGCAAAACCAGACGGGCATTGCCCAGCTTGCCAGTCATGACACCGGGTGTTTTGGTTGAGTACCACAGGGCACCAATTTCAACTAAATTACTTTTTGGTCCGCTATTGCTTGACATAGTTTGTCTCCATCAATAAAAGGGTTTCCATACCCTAACAACTTAACAAGGTGCATTCAATGAAGAAAGATCCAAGACAAGTAGGCAGCCACACTGCTCCAATGATTTGCGGAACGAGCCCTAATGGTAACGCGCATACGGTTTATTGCATGATTCACCACCCTGAGCTGGTACCGCCAGTCGAGGGTGCGCACATCGAGTTAGGTCACTTGGCCGAGCCGGTTATCATCGCCCGGCACAATACCAAGCACGCAGACGCTGGTAAGTTTCTGCCGGGTAAAACGTACGAGCGTGTCATCGATGGTATTCCATGCCGAGCTACACCCGACGGTGAGCTTGAGGATGGTAGCGCGATTCTTGAGTGCAAGGTGCGGTTCTTCCGAGACCGTGACTTCTACGGCGAGGAGGGCAGCAGCGACGTCATGGCATCAGACTACGACCAGGTTCAGTGGCAGATGCATGTAATGGGTGAGCACGTAAAGCGTGCATACGTTGCAGTCTGGTTCGGCATTGCGCAGGACCTTGAGCAGTTCATTGTAGAGCGCGACCAAGAGCGCATCGATGAGATGATGGCAATCATCGGCAACTTCTGGACCTTCAATGTCGAAGCCAGAGTGCCACCTGCAGACGACGAGTCAGAGCAGTGCCGCAAGTACTGGGCTCACTTTGAGAGCGTGTCAGAGAAGCGTCGAGAGTTCACCCAGGAGGAGTGGCGAGACACTGCTCAGTGGGCTGAGTTGGACGCAGAGATAACAAGACTAGAGAAGCAAAAGAAAGGGATTGAGAATCGTCTTCGTGCATCTATGGGGGATCACGAGGAGCTATGGGTGTCAGGTACAAAGACTAAGGTAACATTCAAAACAAACAAGCGTGGGGCACGACCCTTGCGCGTATATTGGAAGTGAGGTGCATCATGAAAACCAATGTAAAATTACAGGAATGGCTATGGCATCATGTGCCAGTCGAAGTTTACCCCTTGGGGCGAAGCGTTAAAACCAGAAACTACGGCGGAAAGATGTTGTTCGACAGCCTGACAGAGGCACTCTTCGAGCTAGAGGAAGCCTGCGGGGATAACTACGTCTGCGACGGCGTACTGATGCAGGAGAAGGGAAACTTCAGCGATTGGAGTCGCGTGAGTTTCCCAGGGAACAGCCTTAACATCTGCAAGGTGGAGAGCGTCTACCAGTGCGTGGCGGATGATCACGACTACGACGTTTGGCAGTTCCTTAATGCGTTTGAAGATGGCGAGTACATCTTTGGTATTAAATACAGTGGGCTGATGCTCGAGCTTGTCTTCGATACATCCCACGCAAATGCAACGGTCAACCTTCAGTACACCTACTTCGATAAGGAGGAGCAGTCATGAGTGCTATCCCAAACCTATGGGGGGTCATCACCCCGAAAGACGTTTCTCAAAAGGGTGGCGGCAACTATGCTGCCGATTACGTAAACTGGGCTCTCACCATGAGCCTCATGCACAAACATGCTCCTGGGTGGACCTTCGAGCTTCGTACCTTCGGGCCAGAGAATGCGCAGCAGCAGTCTGTGCATCGCGCTCCCGATGGTTCGGCCTACCTCGTAGGTCGCTGGGTGAACTTAGAGAACGGCATGATTACGCCGGACTTTCCGCAGTCTATCATGGACAATCGGAATCGCCCGATTCCTGCAGACATGGTTAGTTCGCGTGACCTAACCGATGCTCACCGACGGTGCATCTGCACGTCAGCGGCATTCTCCTTTGGCCTGGCTGCAGAGCTATGGGCACGCGTTGCGGTAGAGGACCCGCATCGCGAGGAGACGCCAGAGCCAACAAAGGAAGCTCCGGTAACTCCTTTGTTTGGCCCTCTCATGGTCTCAGCCTTCGCTGAGATGAACGTCAGTGTGGAAGACATTCTGGCGTGGGGTAAGGTCGAGGCCCTCGAGGGTCTCAGCGCCAAGCAGATAGGTGAGCTTCGCGGCTTCTATCGCCAGTGGCGTGACGAGGAC
>JBMUBK010000127.1:0-2307 GCA_049457355.1 Aquiluna sp. | reverse complement strand
CCCTAGATTAGGCTTTTGGCCGTAAGCGAAGGAGAAATGGATTGTTCGACAATCTTTCGGATCGCCTGAGCGGGACGTTCAAGAGCCTTAAGGGCAAGGGAAAGCTCTCCGCTGCCGATATTGACGAAACCCTAAGGGACATCCGTCGCGCTCTACTCGAGGCAGATGTCGCGCTCGAGGTTGTAAAGGACTTCATCTCCAGGATTCGCGAGCGAGCCATGGGAGACGAAGTCTCCAAGGCACTAAACCCCTCTCAGCAAGTGGTTCAGATTGTCCAAGATGAGCTAATTGGCATTCTTGGAGGAGAAGCCAGAAAGCTGACATTTTCCAAGAACCCACCGACAGTCCTAATGCTCGCAGGTCTTCAGGGTTCGGGTAAGACAACGCTCGCCGGCAAGCTCGCAAAATGGCTCAAGGACCAAAACCAGACACCTTTGTTGGTAGCTTGCGACCTTCAACGACCAAATGCCGTAAACCAGCTTCAGGTGCTGGGGGAGAAGGTCGGAGTTCCGGTCTTTGCTCCCGAGGCTGGTAACGGATCAGGTGACCCTGTGGCGGTAGCTAAGAAGGGTGTCGAAAAAGCAAAAAAGGACCAGCACTCAGTAGTGATCATCGACACCGCAGGTAGGACCGGTATCGATGAGGAGATGATGAAGCAGGCGAGAGATATTCGCGATGCCACCTCTCCCGATGAAATGCTCTTTGTTATCGACTCAATGCTTGGTCAGGACGCGGTCAACGTTGCGAACGCCTTCAAGGATGGTGTCGGGGTAACAGGAGTGGTTCTAACCAAGCTCGATGGTGATGCCAGAGGTGGTGCGGCACTGTCGGTTGCAACCATCACAGGTGCGCCAATTCTCTTTAGCTCAACTGGCGAGGGGCTGGATGCCTTCGAGCCCTTCTACCCAGACCGCATGGCTAGCCGAATTCTCGACATGGGAGACATCCTTACCCTTATCGAGCAGGCTCAAAGGGCATTTGATGAAGAGGAGAGCGAGAAGCTTGCTCAAAAGATTGCTCAGGACCAGTTCACACTGCAGGACTTTCTGGATCAGATGCAGCAGCTGAGAAAACTTGGCAGCATGAAGGGCATCATGGCCATGCTGCCAGGGGCTGGCCAGATGAAGCAGAACATTGAAGATTTTGACGAAAAAATGATTGACCGCACCGAAGCCATCATTCGTTCGATGACTCCGAAGGAACGCGAGCAACCCAAGCTTCTCAATGGCTCCAGGCGCATGAGGATTGCAAAGGGATCGGGGACCACTGTTACCGATGTGAACCAGCTAATGCAGCGCTTTGAGCAGGCCGCAAAGATGATGAAGACCATGGCTAAAGGCGGAGCGCCAACCCTTCCCGGCACCAACCCTGTCATGATGGGCGGCGCTAAGGGCGGCGGCTACATCGGCGGCAAGAAGAAGGACAAGAAGAAAAAGGGCTCCAAGAGCGGCAACCCAGCCAAGCGTGCTGCCGAAAATGCAGGCCTCACCTTTGGCACTGACAACGCAAAAGGCAGTTCTTTCGGGCTTTGAAACTAGCCAAATGGCGAATTTTCTGGCAGACTCTTCCCTTGTTCGAGCGTCTCGACCCTCTATCAAGACGTACGAGAAACCCTGAGAAGCCTCCGAGTGTGCCCCCACGCTCACGGTGGAGCCTCGCCCCTAAACTCACAGGAGAATTGTGGCTGTAAAGATCCGCCTAAAGCGCATTGGTAAGAAGCGCAACCCCCACTACCGCATCGTGGTAGCAGATTCAAAAACACACCGTGACGGAAGAGTCATCGAGGAGATTGGTCGCTACGTACCAACCACCGACCCTTCAATCATTGAGGTCAACTCTGAGCGCGCTCAGTACTGGCTATCCGTTGGCGCTCAGCCAACCGAGCCAGCTGCGGTTATTCTCAAGCTGACCGGTGATGTTGCTAACGAAAAGGGTGAGAAGAAGAACACCGTCAAGCCCCAGGCAACAAAAGAGACTTTCGCAGCGGACACCAAGAAGAAGTCCGTAATCCTTCCAAAGGAAGAGAAGAAGCCAGAGCCTGTAAAGGAAGAGACTCCAGTCGCAGAAGCTCCAGCTGACGCTCCAGTGGCCGAAGAGGCTGCGGTAGCTGAGGAAACTCCAGCGGAGGCCCCAGCAGAGCCAGCAGCCGAGGCTGTTGAGGCACCTGCGTCAGAGGTTCCTGCAGAAGCTCCTGCGGAAGAGACTCCAGCAGAGCCAGCAGCAGAAGCACCAGCAGAAGAGGCACCTGCCGCAGAGGCAGCTGAAGAGGCCGGCGAAGAGTCGAAGAGCGAGTAATTATGTTGCAGG
>JBMUBK010000126.1:0-2323 GCA_049457355.1 Aquiluna sp. | reverse complement strand
TGTTGACGAGACTCCCAACGCACCTGCTGGGTTTGGATCTGTGCATCAACTTCCAAGGCCAAGCGGATGGGTTCAATTAGCTGTTGGTATTGCTTTTCCTGCTCCTGCAAACGTTCCTGATCCTGTTGTGCAGACACCTCCAATTGCTGCACTTCCTGTTGCTTGATGCCTAGCACCTCCCGTATGCGTTGCTGGGTGAATTGCTGCTGCTCCAACTGCTTTGCCTGCTTTTGCTGGGATTGCCACTGAGGCTGGAAAGGCTGAAGTTGATGGTGCCTTTGCAAGCGTTGTTGCTGTGGGGCAAAGGCTGCCAGAGCCTGCTGAGCAGCTACAATCTCCTGTTCTAGTCGAGAACAAGTCGCTCGGCTCTCTCGTAACTGGCGCAACCACCCGAGTTCACCTTGCAGTCGTTGTTCTGTGGCCTGCAGTTTCGGACGCTGTTGCATGTACTCATCAAGACGCTGTCGCAAGGTGCGCAATGCTTCTTCTTCCAGCAGGGGAAGCGTGCCCAGTTGCTGCTGGAGTTTTTCCAGCGCTTCTCGAGATTCCCGGCTACAGCTGAAGGCCAACTCGCTCAGCTCAGAGTAAACATGCAGGCCTGTCAACTCCTCCAGCAACTCTCCCCGTTCCTTTTCCTTGGCTCGCAGGAACGCGGCAAAGTCCCCTTGTGGCAGAATGACAGAGCGGAGAAAACGCTCCATGTTCAAACCCGTGAGCCTCTCGACTTCCTTGGGAACATCACTGGAGCGCAGGTCCAGGGTTTGGTTGGTGTCCAGATTCTGGAGTTCATGACGCGCCGGCTGAACTCTTCCTGTTGCTTGACCACGGGCTCGACGCAGGTTCCAACGTGCTCGGAAGCGACCCTGCTGAACGGCAAAATCCAGCTCTATCAGAGTCTCCGCAGTATGCCGTGTCATCAACTCCGTAGGAGTGTTGTGTCCATAACGCGGAACGCGGCCATAGAGGGCAACAATCATCGCATCCAGTAGACTGCTCTTGCCTCCACCCGTTGGGCCCGTGATCGCAAACAAACCCGCTTCATAAAGTGGAAATTGATCGAATTGAATCGTCCACTGGTTGCGCAAGGCGTGCACATTCTGAAGGTGCAGGCGCAGAATTCTCATTGGCTCTTTGCCTCCTCATGGCGCTCCAACAGCTCTCCAAAAGTGCTGAGCTGACGCTGGGTTTCGTCCTCTGCCAGCTCATGAGACAAGCACAACTCTTGAAAGACTTCTCTGGGCTGCAGGTCTTCCAGATTCTGGACAGGCGCTTGTTCCTCCAGTCCACTTGCCTGGCGTGTGTACTCCGTGCGCACCTGGAGCAGATGGAGTCGAGGCTTGGCTTCGGCGATCTCCTGTAATTTGCGATCAACCTCTGGCTCAGGAGCCTCTAGCTGGACCCGGGCTTCAACCCAGTCTTCAAAATCTCCTGCTGGCTCCTCCAGCGCCTGGAGCTTTTCACAAACTTCTTCGACCGTTCCCTGCAGACGCAACAGTCGACGTGGAATTGGCAAAGGTAGCTCACGAACCTGTTGCAGCGTTCCTTTTTCCACTTCCAGTAGCAGAACCGACTTGGAATCTTGACGCTCGCTGAAGCTCAGTGGTAACGGAGATCCGGAATAACGAACATGATTCATTCCTGCCACTCGCTGAGGTCGATGCAAATGCCCCAGCGCAAGGTAGTCAAAGAAGTCTGGAAAGTCTGCCACAGGAAAGCGATCCTGTAGGCCAATGTGAATCTCCTTTTCCGAATCGCTAGACTGACCATTGGCCACGAACAGATGCCCTGTTGCGCAGACAAATTGACCTCGTTGCTTCCAGGGAGCAGCCAATTGCGCTAGTTTTTGGTAGTGTGTAGCGATACCTTCTCGCAGACGTTGCTGGCGCGCTTCATAGCTCTCTCCGGGTAGAATGTTGCGCAAATCAGCATCACGCAGGAAGGGAACCGCACAGACCAGTGCTTCTTCTCCATCGGCCCCACAAATTGGAATCAATTGCTCCGCAGGATCAGCTGGAAGTCCACCAACGACATGGACCTGTAGGACTTCCAGCAAGCGCTGTGGTGCCTGGAGGGTCAGCACAGAGTCGTGATTCCCTCCGACTAGAATCGCCTGTCGGCAGTTGGTCTCTTCGTGAAGTCGGCGCAGGAAGTTGAAGTATTGGCGCAGTGCCTGGTTTGGTGGGTTGGCTGTATCGAAAATATCACCAGCGTGGAGCAGACAATCGACTTGCTGCTCTCGAATCAGTTGCAGTAGATGTTCGAGGAAGAAATCATGCTCGGCAAAGCGCTCCAGGTTGCAGAGCTTTTGACCAAGGTGCCAATC
>JBMUBK010000125.1:0-2329 GCA_049457355.1 Aquiluna sp. | reverse complement strand
GGCTACATCGCAACCGATGACACCATCAAGATGCTCGAAGAGGAAAACCGTGTTGTCTTCCGCTACCTAGAACTAAACCCCAACGGCTCCATGAACGACATTGCGGGCCTCACCAATGAGCGCGGCAATGTCGTTGGCCTAATGCCCCACCCCGAGCACGCAGTCGAGCCAGGCTTTGGCCCAGACACCGCGGTAGCAACAAGAAGCGGCATCGACGGCCTCAAGTTTTTCCAGAGCGCACTGAAGGCGCTGGTGAACAGCTGATGTTCAAAAACAAAAACCAGCCATCAGGCGTCGACACTGTAGAAAACGCAAGCGCAGAACCAGACAAAGAACAACCCTGGAAAGAGCTTGGGCTCAAACAGGACGAATACGAGAGCATCAAGGAGATCCTTGGCCGCAGGCCAACCTCCTCAGAGCTAGCGATGTATTCGGTCATGTGGTCAGAGCACTGCAGCTATAAGTCATCGAAGATCTACCTCCGCCAGTTTGGCGAGAAGGTAACCCCGGAGATGAAAAAACACCTCATGGTCGGCATGGGAGAGAACGCCGGTGTTGTAGACATCGGTGAGGGCCTAGCTGTCACCTTCAAGGTAGAGAGCCACAACCACCCCAGCTACATCGAACCCTTCCAGGGAGCGGCAACCGGCGTTGGCGGCATCGTAAGAGACATCCTGTCTATGGGTGCGAGGCCGGTTGCGGTCATGGACCAGCTCCGCTTCGGAGCACCCCAAGACCCCGACACTGCAAGAGTTGTTCACGGCGTAGTAGACGGCATTAGCTTTTATGGCAACTGCCTGGGGCTTCCAAACATTGGTGGCGAGACTGTCTTTGACAAGGTCTACCAGGGCAACCCACTTGTCAATGCTCTCTCCATTGGGGCCCTAAAGCACGAAGACCTCCAGCTAGCCAAAGCAACCAATCCCGGCGACCTGGTAATTCTCTTTGGAGCCAGAACCGGAGCCGACGGCATTGGTGGCGTTAGCGTCCTAGCCTCAGAAACCTTTGGTGACGAAGGCCCAACAAAGAGACCTGCGGTTCAGGTCGGAGACCCATTTGCCGAGAAGGTTCTCATTGAGTGCTGCCTAGAGCTCTTCCACGCAGGAGTGGTTGCAGGCATTCAAGACCTAGGTGGCGCAGGAATCTCCTGCGCAACCAGTGAGCTTGCCTCCAACGGAGGCAAGGGCATGAAGATTCAGCTCAAGAACGTGCTGCTTAGAGACGAGAGCCTCACCCCTGAAGAGATCCTCATGAGCGAGAGCCAAGAGCGCATGTGTGCGGTGGTTCCAAAGAAGAAGCTCAAGGACTTCGAGAAGATCGTAAACAAGTGGGAGGTCGAGTACTCAGTTCTAGGTGAGGTAATCGACGAGGACAGGCTCTACATTGACTGGGGCCACGAAGAAATCGTCAATGTCCCCCCAAGAACAGTTGCCCATGACGGGCCTGTCTATGACCGCCCCGTCGAATACCCCAAATACCAAGATGCTCTAAACGCAGACAGCTCAAGCAAGCTAAAGCGAGCAGAGAACGAGACCGAGGCTGCAGCCCAGCTCATGGAGCTGATCTCCTCACCAAACCATGCAGACAAGTCCTGGATTACAAACCAATACGACAAGTACGTCATGGGCAACACAGCACTTGCCATGCCAGACGATGGCGGCATGATCCGCATCAGCGAAGAGACAGGCCTAGGTGTTGCCTTAGCAACAGATGCCAATGGCAAGTACTGCTACCTAGACCCCTATGAGGGCGCAAGGCAAGCACTCGCCGAGGCCTATCGCAACGTCGCTGTCACGGGAGCAGCCCCAAGAGCGGTAACAAACTGCCTCAACTTTGGTTCTCCGGAGAACCCAGAGGTGATGTGGCAATTCAAGCAGGCAACTGCCGGTTTGGCAGATGCCTGCCAGGAACTGGGCATTCCTGTCACCGGTGGCAACGTGAGCTTCTATAACCAGACCGGTGACACTGCTATTTACCCAACCCCAGTAGTTGGTGTTCTAGGTGTGATTGACGATGTAGCAAGAAGAGTCCCCTCTGGTTGGCAGGACGATGGCAACAACATCTACCTCCTAGGAACCACCTATGACGAACTTGATGGTTCAGCCTGGGCCAAGGACCTCCACAACCACCTTGGAGGAAGACCTCCAAAGGTTGATCTCCAGAAAGAGAAGGAGCTTGCAAGCCTCCTCTATGGAGCAACCCAGCAGGGCCTCATTGAAGCCGCACACGATGTCTCTGAGGGTGGCCTAGGCATTGCCATCCTCGAGGCAAGCCTCAGGTTCAATGTTGGAGCAAGGATTTGGCTAACTGAGCTAATGGAAAGAGACGG
>JBMUBK010000124.1:0-2356 GCA_049457355.1 Aquiluna sp. | reverse complement strand
AAGCAGTACGGGTCTTGCGGTGTCTTGGGTTGACGTAACAGTAGTATTCGTAGAGCGCTACGTCCTTGGTGTACCAGTGGCTTTCTGCGCGTAGGCCCATGTGCCCCAACAGGTGGGGGCCGTCGGTCGCTTTCAGGACCACATGATGCTCAATACTGTCTGATAGAAAGGCCACACACTTGGCCTCATCCATCTTGCCAAAGGGTGCCATCTCGGTGTACATGTTGCGCAGATCCGCCATCAGGGCATCGACATCGGCAAGGGTACACTTTTCAATCATCGAACCGAACCGGCCCTCCTGGTGCCACGGGTCAGGATGGAAGTGCCACTGCGCTCACGGACCTGACGCTTCGGCGCTTCGCGGTCAATCTGTAGGGATCGTTGCAGCTCCGGTAACTCGCCTTCAATCTCCTGCAAGCGTGTAGAGGCTCCCGCCATTGTCGCCTGCAGCTCCTGAAGCTGTGGCTCATACTGCCGGTAGTTGGTCTGCAACTGGCTGTACTGAGCGCTCAAGGCGTTGTAGCTGTCGAGGTTGGCCTGGGTTCTGTTCGCCTGAAAAGCGTCATAGGCGGCTTGTACGGTATCCTGAAAGGCCACCGCCTGGTCATAGGCGGTCTGGTAGTCCGGGTAGAGTTTCTGATACGCTTCCTGTGCGGAGCGTCCCGATTCCTGCAGTTGCTGGAACTCACGCTGACGCTGGCCTAGCGTGGCTCTGGGGTTGAAGTCAATTGAGCGGGCCATAGCTTTCCGGGGTGGGGTGTTTGACCCAGAAGTCAAAGGGGTCGAAGGTGCCGTCTGAGAGACTGCCCACGGCTACAGAAGGTCTGGGCTGGAAACTGTTCGTGATGGCGTATCTGAGGCTCTGTGCGGCATATCGGGTGGCACTCATCAAGTCATCGACCTTGCGCACAATCTTGCCGTCCTTGCTGTGGTACATCCGAAACTCCTGAAACCAGGTGTCGAGATGATTGAAGACCTTGAAGCGCCCCGTCTGCATCCGCGTCAGTAGCGCCATGATCCCCGGCTCGACCGCGATCCCGCCTTCCGGGTTCGTGAAGTGGCTTCCCAGAAAGCGAATCCCTGCCCGCCGGTACTGTGTCGCCAACGCCTCTCCAGAACCCTTGTCATGGATACTACCGTCATGCGGCCAGGCTACCGGAATCCAGGGGCCTCTGTGCTTGATCGCTTCGGCGTGCTGCAACATCCCACTGCCCTTCTCGCGATAGGCGTCATACAAGTACACCGTGTCGGTGTCGCGGT
Source organism: Aquiluna sp. (assembly GCA_049457355.1). Taxonomy (GTDB): domain Bacteria; phylum Actinomycetota; class Actinomycetes; order Actinomycetales; family Microbacteriaceae; genus Aquiluna. The sequence goes on along the minus strand of JBMUBK010000124.1, from coordinate 1,096 downwards.
CATGAGCCAGCCAGACACAGGCCGTAGGGTGGTCAAAGCCAAAGTCAATTCCCGCAATCCGCGCCCAATGCTCTGGAATCGGAAAGGCCGGGCAACTGATGTTGTCTTCCGGTACCGGGAACACTTGCCCTGAACCCAGCATCGGGATGCCCTTGGAGCGCATCAACCGCTCATGCGGAGGGAGCGCTGCCAGGATCTCTTCGCGTACCTCCAAACTCAGGTGGGGCGCATCATCCCAGGTCGCCTGAATCAACGACTGACCCGCCTTGCGCTCGTTTAAAAACATGCCCACCACGCCGGTGACGCCATTCTCTGGCGTAAAGGTCAACGCTACCGGACCCCCAGACTTCAGCGTAGAACGCAGCGCCTGGCTGTAAATCTCCTGGGGTGGCTCCTCATCCAGCCAGACATAGTCCACCGCTACCCCCATCCAGGCCGCTGGACCCGAATCATAACTCTTGAACTGTAAGCGGCTGTTGCGACCACTGACATGCTTGATCAGCGCAAAGCCAATCGCATTCGGCACGCCAGGGTTGCGCTCTGTCTTGATAATCAAGTCCCGTGGAATCGCACCGGTCCCAAACGCATCAGGATCTCCTGACTCGCCCAACAACTCCGCCTGCACGATGTCGCGGGTGGCGTAGTGGCTCTTGCCTGCACACCAGGCTTGAATCGGCCTCTCAAAGCGCACACCCTTCCACCAGTCCGGGTAAATCCCCGTCAGGTGATAGGCCACCTCCATTGCACCGGAGTAGGTCTTGCCCGTCTTGTTCCCGGCCATCAAACAGCGCTGCCGCGCCCGGTTGCCCTGATCGTCTCGCGCCTCATGGAAGCGCAACTGAAACGGGTAGGGCTCATAGAAGTCAAAGGCCCTGGTGCGCCGCGTCTCTTCGTACAAGTCCCGCAGCTTCAGAACCTCATCGACCTCTTCCAGCCATTGCTGCTGAACGTAGGCGTCCGCCTCTTCGTTGCGTGTCATTTCTTTTTGGTGGGCCCGTACTTCTTGAGACAGCGCCCTGCCGCCTTACACTTGCCCGGTGACGGGCACTTCGCACAAACCTTGAACGGCTTCTTGGTCATTCCTGGCATCACTTCC
>JBMUBK010000123.1:0-2356 GCA_049457355.1 Aquiluna sp. | reverse complement strand
GCCGCCTGATGGCGGCTGCTCACCAGCTCTCCGGTGCATTCAACGGGCAGCAAGGCAGAACGGCCGGAGTTGTACCAAGCCTCCACCAGTGCCGCGCTGGAGCTGGGCGTGAGCTCCCCGGCCAGCAACCAGAGCTCGTCATGCAACACCTGCGTCTGATCCGGCGTCCCCACGTACCAAGGGGCTTCTGGATCCACTGAAAGCTCCTCATGGAGCAGGAGCAGCCCCTCCAAAACGCAAGCAGCGAGTTCGGGCGTCATCGCAGGCAAGCAACAACCATCCAGACACGGCAGCTAGCCCTTGGGCAAGTCTCCGCCCGAACTCCTTCATCCCTGCTCTCAGGCCGCTTGCAGGTCGGACCACATCTGGGCAAGAGCCCTGGGAACCGCCCGCGGCTGGTAGTCACGCGGATCACTGGCGCCATGACGCAGCACCGCATTCACCACCACAGCCGGACGTGAACTGCGGTTGATGGCACCGTGCGGGACTCCGGGGGGAATCCGCAGCCACATCGGCTCATCGTCTCGCAGATGAATGCAACGCAGGCGCCGATCTTGCAACACGATCAGATCCAGACTGCCGCTGATCACCTGCAACTGATCGGTCTGAAAGCGGTGGCAAAACAGTTCGCCGTGTTCGCTATGGCGCACTTCTGCGATCAAGGTTTCATCGCTGGCGAGCGGCTCGGAGAAGAACGTGGCGCCTGATCCGCTGGAACGCGCAGAGAGCAGCTCGATCGAACGTGAGGTGCGCATTGTCAAAAGGAAGTTTCATCAACTGTTGCAATTCACCAGCGCATGAATTGTGCGTTTCACGTCCTTTTGAGTGCTGCGTCAGCAGATCCTGGCGGCGGATTTAATCATCGCCATGGCTGCGGTTCCAGAGCAGCCTTGGCCGATTCAATGACTGAGGATCGAACCATGATCCAAACGTCTGGACCACCTCCTGATCAACCTGAGCGGCACGTTGGGGCTCGAGCGCCATGCGCCGGCGGAGATGATCCTGGTCAAGCTGAGTCAGGAGTCTGCGAGTCCGTTCCTGCACGATCCGCTGATGGGTATGGCGTGATGATGACCCAGAACAATCGCTCATACGCATCAGCACCAGGCACTGTTGGACTCTGTTGTCATGCAATGGACCATCAGAGCTGCTGAGACTTCACCCATTCGGTGGCGGCCTTCTGCGTATGCCAGGCCTGCAGCAACTGTTTCGCCAAAGCCTTCAGCTGCTCGGGATCCGCAGTGGCGTCAATCGCCCGAGAAAAGCGTTCCACCTCAAACTGCTGGCCAATCGTGAGTTCTTGCGTGCTCGACATGACCACATCAGTGAACAACGCGCCAACGTTATCGGCGGGCATCTGTTTCTTCGTAGCAAAAACTACGTATTAGGTGGATGTGGGCAAATCAACAGCGAAAAGAACGCTTCAATCAGACGGATTAACTGGTCTGATTAGCCTCTTTGATCAGTGCTCTTCCGAATCTGCTGCCATCGCCCTCGTGCGTCATGTGCAAGCGATTCAACTGGCTTGCGGACGGCGGCGTGTGGGCCTTGGATATTTCTGCCCCAGTCGCCACAGCTCATTGCTGTTCTCGCCGGGCTCCACCCCTCGCAGGCGGCATACCAGGTTGAAAATGTCCTGAGCAGAGAGCTCGCCGTCTTCTTGCCATTTCAAGCTGGCTGGCTGGACGGAGCGCTGGAAATCCGACACGAACGCAACAGCAAGTCCTCACAAACTATGGAATCGATCGACTTCCGTGGCTCAACGAACACAGGATGTTGTGGAAGATTCCTGGAAAATGTCGTTGCTGTTACCAGAACAACCTGGCTCAGGACTGATCGGTAGCCGATGACTCTGATGCGGTGATGCCCTGGAGGTCCTGGAGAAGCATCACGAGCGCCATCCCCATCAACGCCAGCGCTGTGCCTGTCTCTTCGCGCCCGGCGAGTTCGAGTGTTCTGGCGGCTGCCAGGTGCTGACTCCAACTCAGGCGCATGACATCAATCCATCGTTCGTGTGTCCTAGCGAATACAGCCAGGCAGCGCGTGCCGGAGCCGAGTGTGTCACAAACAGTCACCGTTTGTGGCTGCTGACAGAGCAGGTATTCGGTAGTCCAGGTGACGATCTGGAGCGTGAAACGCCATAGCTTCTGCCTGTCCCATCGCATCCAACCGATGGCCCCGATCGAGCTCACCATGGCGCAAACCTTCGAGGTTGAACGCCTCAAGCGCGACATCGATGCTCAGAGTGACCCTGAAGCCCTTCGCGCTCTCGCCAAAGATCTCCTCAAGGCCTGGTTCAGCGAGAAAGCCAGCACCAACCAAGCGATTCAGGAGCAGCTGAAGTCTTAGTGGCTTT
>JBMUBK010000122.1:0-2367 GCA_049457355.1 Aquiluna sp. | reverse complement strand
CGTGACACAATGGAGCAATGACAAATCCCACCTCAGTAGCTACCCTGCACACCAATCACGGCGACATCAAGGTCAACCTCTTTGGCCTACACGCCCCGCAAACAGTCGAGAACTTCGAGGGTCTCGCAATGGGTGCCATCGAATGGCGTGACCCAAAGAGCGGCGAGATGAAGACCGGACCTCTCTATGAGAACGTAATCTTCCACCGCATCATCCCGGACTTCATGATTCAGGGTGGTGACCCAACCGGAACCGGTATGGGAGGCCCTGGCTACCAGTTCAAGGATGAGATTCACCCAGAGCTCAACTTTGCTGAGCCCTACAAGCTCGCCATGGCAAACGCCGGACCGGGCACCAATGGCAGCCAGTTCTTTATCACCGTTGCACCAACCACCTGGCTTCAGGGTCGCCACACCATCTTTGGTGAGGTGGCAGACGATGCAAGCAAGAAGATCGTTGACAAGATTGCAGCAGTGGAGACCGCCGGTCAGGACCGCCCAGTCGAAGATGTAGTGCTTACCTCGGTCTCTATCGAAACTCTCTAAATTGGCAAGAAGGCTGGCTCGAGCCTCGCAGGCGCCGATAACCTCGGCGCTTCTGATTGTGAATGTGTTGATTTGGCTCGGCCAGATCTCCCCGCTTGGCTACATCTTCACGAATCAGTTCTTCTTTGCTCCGCTGCTTGCGGCCTTTGAGCCCTGGAGAATGCTCACCAGTGGGTTTGTTCACGACTGGTCTGGGCCGATGCACATCCTTTTCAACTCCTATGCGATCTGGATATTTGGTAGAGCACTAGAGCCAATGCTGGGAACCTTTAGGTTTCTGGCGCTGTATCTGACCTCAATTGTTGGAGGATCGCTGGCTGTGCTGTGGATATCGGATCCCCAGCAGCCTGTCGTAGGGGCATCCGGGGCTCTTTTTGGCCTTATGGGCGCCTACTTCATCGTGATTCGCAGCCTTGGTGGAAATGCCTCGCAGATCTTTATCTTGGTCGGCATCAACTTTGCCCTGGGAATATTTATCCCTGGTATCTCTTGGGAGGGCCACCTTGGCGGACTGGTCACCGGGCTATTGATTGCCGGTATTTACGCTGCAACCAGAAAGCCGAACCAGCGGGTTTTGCAGCTAGCCGGGGTTGGAGGAGTGTGGGCAGTTATCTATCTTTTGACCCAGCTTCGGGTCGGGATGTGGTTCTAACTACTTCCAGCGGGTAGTCATCGAGAACCCGATCATGGCAATGCCAAACCCAATCAAAATGTTCCAGTTTGAAAGGTTGATTGGGGTCGAGCTTCCGAGCGGGAATCTAGCGGAGGAGATGTAGAAGACCAAGATCCAGATCAGGCCCAAAATCATGAAACCAAACATGGCGATTTTGTACCAAAGCGGGTTCTCGTCCTCTTCGCCAACAATCTTTGGCTTTACAGGCTTCGAGCTTTTCTTGTTGTCTCTGGATTCCGACATGGCTGCAAGTTTATTACCACGGAGGCTGCCTCGGGAACCAAAGTAGGCTAATCACGTGGTCAAGATACTGGTGCTCGATAACTACGACAGCTTCGTCTACACGCTAAACGGCTATCTTCGCCAGCTTGGCGCGGAGACAGAGGTTATCCGCAATGACGCCATCGACGAGGCCGAGCTTCCAAACCTTTTGTCAAAATTTGACGCAGTTTTGATCTCTCCGGGACCAGGAACACCGGCAAGCGCAGGGCTTTCAATTCCCACGGTCAAGCTAGCCCTAGAGAGCAATTACCCCGTGTTTGGTGTGTGTCTGGGTCACCAGGCCATAGCTGAAGCGATGGGGGCAACGGTGCAGAGCGCCCCTGAGTTGATGCACGGCAAGACCTCTCAGGTAAACCACGAGGGCAGCCCGATCTTTGAGGGGCTTCCCCAGGGTTTTACCGCTACCCGCTACCACTCACTTGCAGTTGTCAGAGAAACCGTTCCTGAGGATCTGGTCATTACCGGTCAGACCGAGTCCGGGGTAATCATGAGCCTGCAACACAAGGAAAAGCCAATCTTTGGCGTTCAGTTCCACCCAGAGTCGGTCATGACAGAGGGTGGCTACACCATGCTCGCGAACTGGCTTGAATCCTTGGGGCTTGAAGGAGCCAGGGAAAAGGCTAAGCACCTCTCTCCCAGAGTTGGCCCAGTTTCTTAGGGAGCAGGTTCCTCGGTAGGGGCAGGCTCCATGGTCTCTTCGCCTGGAGCTAGTGGATCTGGGTTCTCAGGGTCAATTCCACCGATGCACTCAACATAAAGCACAATGTTCTGCTTCTGTTTGGCTTCACCAGGGAGGATCGACTGCTCCAAAACCACGTTTCCTGGGGTGCCGGTGCAGAGCTCTGCATCAAGAATCTCCACTGCCAC
>JBMUBK010000121.1:0-2387 GCA_049457355.1 Aquiluna sp. | reverse complement strand
ACCCACTCAGCGGCTTTACCGACCAGGCCGCTTCCTGAATTCCGGCGACTTCCGAATGAGTAACAGCAGCCCCTGATTAGAAGAAACCGTGCCAGGATCATACAGCTTTCAGGAAAGAACGCGGTGCGTGGCACCCAAGCGTGGCGACAGCAGATTGTCTGGTGAGCGGGCTGCCTGGTGGGACTGCCTGGTGTGGTGGACACGTGCGACAAAAGTACTTGGCATTTCTGCGGAAATGCCTGGTTCTGGCCTGGCGTGATAAGTGGGCTGGCGCTACTTTTCTGCTGTGTGTTGCAGAAGGAGCGACGGAATGCGGTATCTGGAAGATCCTCGACAAAGTGAACTCTTTGATGTCTTTGCCGAGATCCTGTCCCCGGTGGCCTATCGCCGATTAACCAGCGGCTGGCAGCATCTGTTTCGCTGTGCCATTTTGAACCTGATGCCAGCAGCAAAACTGGCCGAGCACTTTGATCCGGCGATGGGACGCCCAACAAAGGAACTCTATTCCATCGCCGGACTGCTCTTCATTATGGAGTTCCGTAACCTCACGCACGAAGAGGCTGCCGACGCATACATGTTTGCCGTGGATGTGCAGTATGCACTCAATCTGCAACCGGAAAAGCAAAGCCTCTGCCGGCGGACGATTGAACGCTACATCAAGCTGTTTCGAAATGACGAAATGGCTCAGGCGATCATGCAGGATGTGACCGATGAACTGGTGCGGTTGCTGGAGCTGGACGTTTCGAAACAGCGTCTCGATTCCACTCACATTGAATCAAACATGGCAAAGTTCGGTCGCATGAAGCTGATGGCCACCGCCATTCGCAGATTTCTGAACCAGGTCAGGCGGCACGATGAAGGCAGCTACAACGCTCTGAAGAAGGCAGTCCGCGAGCGTTATGAAGCCTCTGATGCAGCCGTGTTCGGCTGGAGGGCACTGGATGACGACGGCGTGAACACGCTTCGCCAGAGCATTGCCGAAGATCTTGCCTGGCTGGTCGAACGCTACCGTCGCAACAGACGCCATAACACGCGATCGACATACCTGATGCTCGTGAAAGTGTTTGAGCAGCAGTGCGAAGTCATTGACGAAAAAGTGGTGGTGAAGAAAAAAACGGGAGGCGACATTATCTGCAATCCGTCAGATCCGGATGCCACATTCGATGGCCACAAAGGCTCAGGCTATCAAGTGCAGTTGTGCGAAACGTACTCACCTGACAACAGCGTGCAGCTGATCATTGCCGCTCTTCCCGAAACCGCATGCGAATCCGACAGCAGGGCCGTTGCCAAACTGGTCAGGCATTTCGATGAGCATGGCCATCGTCCGGACACTCTGCTGGCAGATACGGCTTACGGCAGCGATGAGAACTTCATGGTGTGTGCTCGCAACTCTTCGCAAAGTTACTTCGGGCCTTCGCACCATGAAGGCACTGTGAATCCTGTGATGAAACTGATCAGCCCGGCCAGCGGGCAGGAAAGAAGTTCAAGGGACGCGGGTCTGGCTTCCCCGGAACTGAGCTCGACCGCTGCAAATGCGTCGGCCCCAGGGACGAGCGGTTCTGGCCCGTCTCTGACAATTCTGGACTTCTGCTATGACGCACAACGCAATCGCTTCACGCACTGCCCGGCGGGTCTGGAACTGCACAGAGCTCACTATCGGGAATACGAAGATCAACACGTGTTGCTCATGCTGGGCAGCACATGTGCCACGTGTTCGCTGCAGGGCCAGTGCCCGATCCGTCGTGATCCGATGTTGTGCCAACTGCGACTGTACGGCAAGGACCTGCGACTTGCTCAGCGACGAGCGTCTGAGAAAACAGACTCGTTCAAAACGGAGTATCGCCTCCGCGGTGGTATCGAATCGACCAACTCGATTCTGAAACGCGTGACAGGACTGGACCGCCTGCGAGTGCGTGGTCGACCGGCGGTGTTTTCGAGCATCCTGCTGAAAGTTGCGGGCTGGAATCTGCTGCGAGCAGCCAGGGTGCGCGAACTGATCGCCAAACTCACGAAAGGTAGCAAGTCAGGGCAGTCTGCGCTGATTTTTTTGATGTCGACTCGCCGCAAGGTTTACTTCAACACGCTCCTTGCCGCCTGAGAAGTGATCCGGTCATGCTGCAGAACAAAATCTCCCGGTCGTCACCTTGTCTGAACATAAACGCCAGCGACTTTTGTCGCACGTGTCCAGATTTGGATGGCCCCGCAGAAACCCTCCATGGCATTTGGCACCCGGTTGGTCATTTTGCAGTCGCCACTTCGAGCACAAGCGTATCCTTCTCCCCCGCTGCCTTCCGCCCTTTGCTTGCCTTTGCCTTGACCGACTTGATGACAATTTGTCCGCCTGCAGCCGTGAATGCCCGCACCAGTTGATCCAGCGAAACGTCAGC
>JBMUBK010000120.1:0-2398 GCA_049457355.1 Aquiluna sp. | reverse complement strand
TCTAAACGATCTCTGGGCAGGTTTCGTGGGAAGCCTGCTCAGTTCCTGCTTCCCACATTCCACACCCGCTGACACAACCTCCTCACAAAAACTGACCCATGCCTGATATTGCCTGGGGTTCCTATACGATGCTGGCGATTGGTTCCCTGATTGGACTCTTTGCTGCCTATCGAATTCTGTTGCAGGGCTTCAGCTTGCTCTTCTGGGTACTGCTGCTGACTGGTGGTGCGATCACCTTCGGACTCGGTGCCCAGTCACTGGGAGAGGACAACTTCCTGAGTGAGTACCTGCCACTGGAAGCTCTTGAGAACCTGGAGAGTAAGGACTTTACGGAGCAACTCCAAAACCTACCACAGGAAGCCCGCGGCCAGATCCGTGCTCTCTGCGAACAGCTCTGAGTCCACCCACTGGCGTAGCCGCTTGGCTCCGACCCCCAGCGGTTATTTGCACCTCGGCAATGCCTGCAACTTCCTGCTGACCTGGCTCTGGATTCGCCATCTCGGTGGGGAACTGTGGCTGCGAATCGATGATCTGGATCAAGCTCGGGTACGTCCTGAATACGTCGAAGACATCTTCCAGCAACTGGACTGGCTTGGACTGGATACTGACCAGGGCCCTCGCAGTGTGGCTGCACTTCAACAAAGCTGGTCCCAGCAGCTGCGTACGGAGCGCTACCTATCCGCCTTGACAACACTCAAAAATACTGGAGCACTCTATCGCTGCACCTGTAGTCGTCGCCAGTGGCAGGCTCTCGTTGGTGAAGAAGGACGCTACCCGGGAACCTGTCGTCATCAACAGCACTCTGCCGAACAACCCGGTAGTTGGCGGATTCGGCTACCAGCAGCAGCTACGGTGTGTTGGCAGAATTGGCCAAGTGGTCGGGAAGAACTGGATCTCACAGACGAGATGGGCGATTTTGTGATCCAACGTCGTGACGGACAAGTCGCCTACCAGCTGGCGTCCTGCGTGGATGACCTTGACTGGCAGATGAACCTGCTGATCCGTGGTGTGGACCTGCGACCCTCCACCGCTGCCCAGTCTCATCTGCTTCGACTGCTGGAACCCGAACGAGCACCTCCGGTCGTGCTGCACCACTCACTGCTGACCGATGAGGGCAATCGTAAATTTTCCAAGTCGGATGGCGCCTTGTCTTTACATATACTGAAAGAACAGGGATACACACCGGCAGCAGTCTATCGCAGCTGTGCTCACTGGCAGCGCTGGCCCGAGGCCTCCAACGTGCAGTCCCTGAACGATCTTCAACAATCCTTTGTCCTTGCTCTCAAACAGGAACCATGACCATTGCCGCTCCGATTGCCAACTCCCTCCAACGTGCCTCCTGGATCCGCCAGATGTTCGAAGCCGGCGCCCGACTCAAGCAGCAGTATGGGGCCGACCAGGTCTTTGACTTCTCGCTTGGTAACCCGATCCTCGAACCTCCTGCCAAGGTACACGAGACCCTGCACGCCCTGCTTGATGACCCAGCCCCCGGACACCATCGCTACATGCCCAACGGAGGCTTTGCTGCGGTGCGGGAGTATTTGGCCAACGAGCTGAAGGAAGAGCAGGATCTGCCTTTTGTAGCTGCAGACGTGGTGCTCTGCGTTGGTGCGGGAGGAGGACTGAACGTGGTCGCCAAGGCCTTGCTGGAACCGGGAGATGAGGTCGTTGCGCTGGCACCCTACTTCGTGGAGTATGGTTTCTATGTGCAGAATCACGGGGGAGTGTTGACCGTGGCCAAGACTCGGCAGGAGGATTTTCTACCCGATCTGGACGCGCTGGAAGCGGTGATGACTCCGAAGACCCGGGCGATCATTGTCAACTCGCCCAACAACCCAACCGGTGTGGTCTATTCACAGGAGGTACTCGATGAGCTCGGTGCCTGGTTACGCACCCAGGAGCAGCGTTTTGGTCGTCCGATTTACCTGATCGCTGATGAACCTTACCGCAAGCTGCTTTTTGATGAGGTGACCAACGGCTCCGTACTCAAGGCTCACCCCCACTCAATCCTGATCACTTCGCACTCCAAGGACCTGGGACTGGCCGGAGAGCGGATCGGCTACATCGCTCTGCATCCGGAAGTACCAGACCGGGCTCTTTGGCAGGAGGCGTTGGTCTTCACCAATCGAATCCTGGGCTTTGTCAATGCTCCGGCGCTGATGCAACGGGCGCTGCCTCATCTGCGTGGAGTACAGGTCGATATCGGCTTCTACCAACAGCTGCGGGATCAGGTCTGTGGCTTGATGGAAGAGGTAGGAATTTCTTGTGTGCGGCCCCAGGGAGCATTTTACCTGTTCCCGCAGGCGCTGGAGGAAGATGACGTGGCCTTCGTGCGCCGAGCCCAGGAAGAAAAGATTTTGCTGGTACCCGGCTCCGGCTTCGGCTGGCCCGGTTGCTT
>JBMUBK010000119.1:0-2434 GCA_049457355.1 Aquiluna sp. | reverse complement strand
TAAGCATACGATAGTGGCACGGGCGCAGGCCCCAAAAGGCCACACAGCTTAATTCAAACCGAAGGTTCTTCTGACCCCGCCTGCCTGAACAGCTTGGCGGGCAGGACAGTCAAGACACTGTGAGGAGTGCATTCAGCGGCAAGGCTGATTGCATCTGATGTCGTGATTGTTCCCCAAGGAGAATGTTTCTATGAATGCAGAAGAACTTGAGAAGTTCAAGCAGTTGCTTACCGCCTATGGCCAGGCGCTGCGTCTCCAGAGAATGCGAGAAAGAACGATCCAAACCTATTGCCAGTACTTGTGGAAAGCAGCCAAACATTTCAATCGATGCCCAGATGATCTGAGCGCAGAGGAGATCAAGGGCTATTTTGCTTTGATGCTGAGTCGCTATGCGCCAAACACGGTCAATGTGCAAGCCGCAAGTCTCATCTTTCTCTATCGCTACGTCCTAAATCGAGAAGTTGAATGGGGAAAGATCATCAGGCAGAGAAGCCCAAAGTTACTCCCTGACATCCCCACGAGAGAAGAAGTTCGCCACATCATCAACTCTGTCAGAAAACTACGCTTCCGCATCTTCTTGCTTGTTGTCTATAGCCTGGGCTTAAGAACTACTGAAGGACTCAAGCTCGAGGTTGGTGATGTCGACGCAAGCCAACATAGGGTTCACATTCGCGACAGCAAAGGTGGAAAGGATCGCTACGTTGTTATGCCCAAACTGACACTCCAAGCGTTGCGGCGCTTCTGGACAACCCATCGACATCCGAGGCTTTTATTTCCAAGCCCTGTCTTTGATGCAGAACTTAGCAGGCGCGCTGGGGCGAGCATGGATGCAAGCTCTGTCCAGGCGGCATTTCGAGCCACCCTGCTGGAATGTCGCATTCACAAACGGCTGACGATTCGATCATTGCGTCATGCCTATGCAACCCATCTTTTGGAGTTGGGAATGGATATGAGGCTGATTCAGGATTTAATGGGCCACGAAGACAGTAAAACCACAGCCCGCTATGCCCATATCACCAAGACCTGCCGTGATCACACTGCAGACCGACTGCAACTGTTATTGGAAGGATTTGTTCTGCGCTGGGAGGATCAGCCATGATTCTCCTCTCGCAACTGATTGATCACTACCAAAAGGAACTGGAAAGAATCCATGGCCATGAGATGCTGCCCAGCCACCATCAGGCCTTGCGGGCGATGCGTCGTTGCCGACGGGAAGGCAGTGAGCACATGCTGCTCGAATGTAAACCCTGTGGGACCAGGTTCCGAGTTCCTCATTCTTGTGGCCATCGAAGTTGTCCCCATTGTCAACATCATGACAGCCAACAATGGATCTTACGCCAGACCGCCAAGTTGTTACCGGTCACCTATTTTATGGTCACATTTACAGTTCCAGCACAACTTCGAAGCACGGTATGGCAGCATCAAAAGGCGATGTACGATCTACTGATCAAGGCTTCTTGGCAAACCATTGATGGTTTCGCCCGCCGAGATCCAAAGCTAAAGGGAAGGATTGGTGCTCATTCCGTGCTGCATACCCACAATCGAAAGCTTGACTTCCACCCACATGTGCACATGATTGTGCCTGCCGGAGTGGTCGATGAAAAGAGAGGTCATTGGCGCTACAAGTCGGAGCACTACCTCTTCCCTGCGCATAACCTGGCCAAGGTCTTCCGGGCCAAGATCCTGGCTGGGATCAAAGCACTTGGCCTGAAGGCAAAGGAGACGCTGCCAGAGGAATGGGTGGTTCACTGCAAGTCAGTTGGGCGAGGAGAGCAGGCCTTGATCTATCTAGGCCGCTATCTCTATCGCGGCGTGATCTCGGAGAAAAACATCCTTAGCGACAGTCAAGGGGTCATCACCTTTCGGATCAAAGAGAACACAGGCCAGGAAGTGATCCAACGCCTCTCCGGTGCAGAGTTCCTCTGGCGCCTGTTGCTTCATGTCTTGCCCAAACGATTCAGGCGTGTCCGAGACTTTGGCCTACTGCACAGCAATGCGAAACGTCTGATCCTGCTTGTGCAGCTCGTGCTCAGCGTCAGAGTGCCCTGGCCTACACCGCCAAGGGAACCAACGCCGATGGTCTGCCCGCGATGTGGGGGGTCTCTGCAGCTGTTGATGGTGCGCCAGCGGGAGAGAATGTCGATTCTTTGTTGAGGTTTAACCGGTTGAGAGGCAGAGATCTCTATCCATAGCAGCCATTCACGCACAGGCAGATCAAAGAGATCTCGCCTGAATAGGCTGTTTGTGCTTACACTGGATGACAACACCCTCAAGCAATCCATTCCGCACCTTCCTCAGAATTTCTACCTAGCCGAAAGATAAAGGTGATCTGAAGAGAGCCCCGATCTATCTCCTGTCTTGAAAGGTCCCAGAGATGCGGGGCTTGTCCAACACCGGATAGATCGTGGCTGCGCACGATCTATCCATGCCGTTG
>JBMUBK010000118.1:0-2492 GCA_049457355.1 Aquiluna sp. | reverse complement strand
CTGCTCACTGAATACGCCTACTAACCCACACGCGCCCCCTAGGGCGCTACCCCCAAGTCCCCTAACCCACTAGGGGGCTTACCCCTCAGGGGTCTTACCCCTCAGGGCTCTAACCCCCACACCCTCTGACCCCTGAAGGCTTTTACCCCTCAGGGCTCTAACTCCCGAGGGCTCTAACCCCTGAAGGGTCTCACCCCTCAAGGGTCTAACCTCTGAGGGCTCTAACCTCTGAGCACTTTTACCCCTGAGGGCTCACTCTAGCGACAGACACCAAAAAGGCTCCCTACATTGTGCAGGGAGCCTCTTTGTTTTGGGGTGTTGCGTCTGAGGCCATAGTGTGCAGCTTGCACTGCCGGTGTCCTCAGGTCGGCGCTTAATAACACTGTAGGGGGCGGTCAGTGCCGCCGGTTCCCTCCAGTCCATTCGGTGATGGGTTCCCACAGTCTAGCACGGCTACCGGTCTTTCTGGACTATGCTAAGATACAAACACCCCTCGCGGCGCGCAAACACCCAGGGGCAGTACAGCCTACACAGGAGGCCACACATGGATAATATTAGCGCAACCGTCCAAACGATCAAGGTTCAGGACGTAAAATTCAGGACTGACGTTTATCCCCGGATTGAGACGAGCGCAACAACAGTCCAGAAGTATGCAGAAGATCTAAGCGTTTTACCGCCAATCAAGGTAAATCAGCATTACGAATTAATTGACGGGTGGCACCGCTGGACAGCGCACAAGAAGAATGAAGTCGAAGAAATCGCCGTTGAGATTATCCAAACCTCAAGCGATGCTCACCTCCTTGAATTAGCGATCGAGGCTAACGCGACCCACGGGTTGCAGCTATCGCAGGAAGACAAGCGCAACATGGCACGGAGCATTTACCATGTAACGCCGGAGTCTGAGCGGGATGCCAAGAAAAAACACCTTGCGAAAATCCTCAGTGTCAGTGAGCGAACCGTCCGGGAATGGACTAGCCGCATCGACAAGGACGCTAAGGAAGCGCGGAACAAACGGATTTTCGATCTGTGGATGCAGTGCTATACGCAAGAAGAAATTGCGGAACGGGAATCCGTAAGTGTCCAGGTTGTAAAGGATGCGATTTCGGATAATTCGGCAGACTTGCCAAAAAATCTACAATCCGCCGCTGAACACGCGACTGATTTTGAACTTCCCATCTACAACGTTTGGAAGCAAAAAGAGAAGACTTCCGGCTCTAGCCACTTCGGGAATAGTGAGGTCAAGTGGCTAGACAATCTGCTCTATCTCTACACAGATCCCTTTGACATTGTTGTGGATCCCTTTGGTGGTGGGGGTTCAACCATTGACCTGTGCAAGAAACGGTTTCGCCGCTATTGGGTATCCGATCGCAAGCCAATCGTTGAGCGGGAGAATGAGATCCGCAAGCACGACCTAATCGCTGAAGACGGCTCGATCAACCTGCCATCTTTGCCACGGTGGAAAGACGTTAAGCTTGTCTACCTTGACCCTCCCTACTGGAAGCAGGCAGAGAGCCAGTACAGCAACGATCCGACAGACTTAGCCAATATGCCGTTGGAGCAATTCAACACAGCATTGTCTGGGATCATCAACGGGTTTAGCAAAAAACTTAAGGCAGGGGATCCCAAGTACATCGCATTAATAATCCAGCCAACACAGTGGAAATCCGATAACCGCGAGTTTGTTGACCATGTTGGCGATATGCTCCGGCTGGTCAAGTTACCCGTCAAGATGCGCTACTCTGTGCCTTACGAATCTCAGCAATGCAACGCTCAGATGGTGGAGTGGGCCAAGGCTAACAAGCAGTGCCTCGTCCTGACCCGTGAGATCATTGTCTGGGAGGTATAGCACATGGTAAGAGAACGAGTTTTTGGGACTGACCCTGATTTTTGTGCATGGCTCCGGAAACAGCGCAAGGAGCTTCCCTCCTATAGCCAGACTGTGGGTTTCGTTGCAACGGACGTGGACCTAGTTATACACCGCTACCTAACATCTATAGACGGAATAGGAAGCAGGGAAATCCAGGCGATGATGATGCTGGAAGTAAAGTCGCGCAGTGGTAAACCACATCAGTCGCAAACTGACACGCTGTATAAGTGGCACCTGTTGTCTAACACCAAACAGGTTGTTAACAATAGCCTGATCTGGGGTTTTGGAGTAGGTGTCCTTAGCATGTCTGGAACCGATCCCAGTAACAGTGACCACCTAGAATGGGGACGATTTAAAAAGGGGTCTGATGGTAAGCTTCACTACCGCAAAATCACAATCAATCAACTCTATGGGTTACTAAGATTTGAACTACACCCCGATAGTCTTAGCCGCCAGCCGTTTCGTAGACACCACAAAACAAGGCTAATCTCTGTGGAGGAGCAAACGGTATTAGGGTTCAGCATTAAAAAGGTCATCAAAAAGTCTAGCTAATCTGAGGCGGTTTTTTGCTGCTTACCCAAACCGTGCCGCAGATGCACCCATAGTCCCCCGCCGCTTGTGGAAT
>JBMUBK010000117.1:0-2529 GCA_049457355.1 Aquiluna sp. | reverse complement strand
TTGGAAACTGCCTTTGGTTGGATTTCGGCCATCCTAAGGAGAAAGTCAAGAGCCTTATCTGGTGACGCCGCACAGGCTAATGGATATAGGGCGGAGTGGCCCCAGTCCCCCACAAGCTCAACGAGGCGATCTAGCTTTGAAACGGTCTCACTAAGGTTTTCGAAGCCTAGCTTTGCCAGCTCGCTTAGCGGATTGCTGCGACCTCTGGTCATTTAGAGAGTGCGGAGGTTTTGCTCGATTTCAAAAGGAGTGACCTGAGAGCGATACTCTGCCCACTCATTTCTCTTGTTGGCAAGCACATAGCTAAAGACTCGCTCGCCGAGGACCTCGGCTGCTAGCTCGCTTTCCTCTAGCTTGCGAATTGCGTGGTCTAGCGACTGCGGCAAGGCCTCAATGCCCATTGCACGGCGCTCCATGTCGCTTAGAGACCAGACGTCATCCTCGGTCTCGACCTGCAGCTCGTAGTTCTCCTCGATGCCCTTTAGGCCTGCTGAGAGCAGCAGTGAGTACGCAAGGTATGGGTTTGCCGCACTGTCCATTGCGCGGTATTCGATGCGGGTACTCTGCGCCTTCTCCGGTTTGTGAAGCGGAACGCGAATTAATGCGCTGCGATTGTTGTGGCCCCAGCTGACATAGCTTGGTGCCTCTCCCCCGCCCCAAAGGCGCTTATAGCTATTCACGAACTGGTTTGTGACCAGCGTGATCTCTGGAGCGTGCTTGAGAACGCCGGCCATGAACTTTCTAGCGGTGTTGGAAAGGTGGTATTCCGCGCTCGCGTCGAAGAAAGCGTTCTTGTCCCCTTCAAAAAGCGAGAAGTGTGTGTGCATACCGCTACCGGGTTGGTCGGTAAATGGCTTGGGCATAAAGGTTGCATAAACCCCCTGCTCAATTGCCACCTCCTTGACAACGGTTTTAAAGGTCATGACGTTGTCAGCCATGGAAAGTGCATCGGCGTAGCGAAGGTCAATCTCGTTCTGGCCTGGCCCTCCCTCGTGGTGAGAGAACTCGACCGAAATCCCGAGCTGTTCAAGCATTGTGACAGCTCTGCGCCTAAAGTCGTGCGCCGTGCCACCAGGCACATTGTCAAAATAACCGGCCTGATCTACAGGCATGGGAAGGCCGTCTCCACCAAGCTCCGCTGACTTCAGGAGATAAAACTCGATCTCAGGATGGACATAGAAACTAAAACCAAGCGCAGCAGCCTTGTCTAAGGCCTTACGAAGCACATTCCTAGGGTCTGCAGCCGCGGGCTGGCCATCTGGTGTAGCGATGTCGCAGAACATCCTGGCGGCAGGGTCAACGCTGCCTCGCCAAGGCAAGATTTGGAAGGTGCTGGGGTCTGGGATTGCCAGCATGTCTGCCTCTGAAGTGCGGGCGAGACCCTCGATAGCGCTTCCGTCAAACCCGATGCCCTCCGCAAAGGCGCCTTCGATTTCGGCAGGTGCAACGGCGACAGATTTCAGGGTTCCGGCAACGTCGGTAAACCAGAGCCTGATGAACTTTACGCCGCGCTCCTCAATGGTGCGAAGTACGAACTCTTGTTGCTTGTCCATTACAGCCTCCTGACACTCCTAATAGGCTAGTGCTTGTGCAAGAAATCCGTATTGGCTTTGGCCAGATAAACCCCGTCGTGGGTGACTTTGCACATAACTCAAAGCAGATTCTTCAAATAATGAATGATGCGGCCGGAAAGGTCGATCTCTTGATCTTTGGGGAGCTCGCTCTCTGCGGCTATCCGCTTGGAGATCTCAGCTATCGCGCGGACATTATCTCTGCAACCCAGGAAGCGCTAGAGCAGCTTGTGGCCAAGAGTTCAGACGACAGGCTTGCCTCGCTGACCGTAGTTCTGGGTCACGTCAGCGCTGCAGCGACGCATTCGGACAAGCAGTCTTCTTACGCATCTGCCCATAACTCCGCGACCGTCTTCGCAAGCGGTGCGGTTATCGGACGCTACGACAAGAAATACCTGCCTAACTACGACGTTTTTGACGACTGGCGCAACTTCGTACCGGGCTCTAGCGAGCTTCTCTTTGAACTCAAAGGGCAGAGGGTCGCCGTAGCAATTTGCGAGGACATTTGGCATCCGGAAGCTCCTCAACGTGTTGAGCTCGCAGCTGCTGGAATTGACCTTCTCGTAGTACCAAATGGCTCTCCATACACCCGTGACATTCAGTCGCGCAGGCGTATGGCGGCAGGTAGCTACCAAAATGGCTTCGCTATCGCCTATGCAAACCTTGCCGGCGGGCAGGATGACCTGGTCTTTGATGGCGATAGTTTCCTAATGAGTAAGGACGGAAAGGAGCTCTTCCGCGCGGATATGGGGCCCGGCCTTTTCATAGCCGAGACAAGCGAACTAGAGCCGGTCCTCGACGACGAGCCACAGAGGCTCTACGAGGTGCTGGTTACAGGCCTGCGCGACTACTGCGGCAAGACCGGCCAAGACAAGGTTTTGCTTGGCTTCTCAGGCGGCATTGACAGTGCTCTAACTGCAGCAATTGCGGTTGATGCGCTTGGCCCAGAGGCAGTGTT
>JBMUBK010000116.1:0-2533 GCA_049457355.1 Aquiluna sp. | reverse complement strand
GCTAACGAGCATCTTTACTCGTACTTCAATTTCGCCGGGTCTATGGTTGAGACAGTGGGGAAGTCGTTACGCCATTCGTGCAGGTCGGAACTTACCCGACAAGGAATTTCGCTACCTTAGGACCGTTATAGTTACGGCCGCCATTCACTGGGGCTTAGGTTCACAGCTTCGCCCCGAAGAGCTAACCGTTCCCCGTGACCTTCCAGCATTGGGCAGGCGTCACAGCGTATACAGCGCCTTACGGCTTCGCACGCTGCTGTGTTTTTGGTAAACAGTCGCTACCCCCTGGTCTGTGCCACCTCCGACAGCTCGGATCGCATGGATCGTCACCATCAGAGGTCCTCCTTCTCCCGAAGTTACGGAGGTAATTTGCCGAGTTCCTTAACCATAGTTCTCCCGATCGCCTTGGTATTCTCTACCCGCCCACCTGTGTCGGTTTGGGGTACGGGCACCGTGCCAACTCACTGCTGGGATTTTCTTGGCAGCATGGGATCAGTGACTTCGCCTAAACGGCTCGGCATCACGTCTCAGCGTTACGGCTCCAACTCTCATCGGAACCCGCCTACACGCTTACCCGGGGACTACCATCGCCCCGGCTCACCTACCCTCCTGCGTCCCCCTTCAGCTATCCGCCGGCAACTCGGTCGGTTCGCTTCCCGAAGGAAACAGCCCCGACGTTGCAACCATTGGACCTGGCGCGGACACGGTGGTACTGGAATATTGACCAGTTGTGCATCGACTACGCCTTTCGGCCTCGCCTTAGCTCCCGACTAACCCTGGGGGGAATAGCCTTCCCCAGGAACCCTTGGGCTTTCGGCGGAGGGGTTTCTCACCCCTCTCTCGCTACTCATGCCTGCATTCTCACTTGATACCGCTCCACGACTGTTCACACAGCCGCTTCGCTGCAGCATCAACGCTCCTCTACCGCTCGTACAAAGTACGAACCCATAGCTTCGGCTCTGAACTTGAGCCCCGTTACATTGTCCGCGCAGGACCACTCGACCAGTGAGCTATTACGCACTCTTTCAAGGGTGGCTGCTTCTAAGCCAACCTCCTGGCTGTCTGGGCAATCCCACATCGTTTTCCACTTAGTTCAGAATTTGGGGCCTTAGCTGATGGTCTGGGCTGTTTCCCTTTCGTCCAACGAAGCTCATCCCCCGTGGACTCACTGCCGTGCTCTGGAGTACCGGTATTCGGAGTTTGACTGAGTTCGGTAAGCTTGTAGGCCCCCTAGCCCAACCAGTGCTCTACCTCCGGTACTGAACGCACGACGCTGCACCTAAATGCATTTCGAGGAGAACCAGCTATCGCTGAGTTTGTTTGGCCTTTCACCCCTATCCACAGTTCATCACCGCCATTTTCAACTGACGTGTGTTCGGGCCTCCACGGGGTCTTACCCCCGCTTCACCCTGACCATGGATAGATCACTCAGCTTCGGGTCTACAGCATGCGACTGAACGCCCTGTTCAGACTCGCTTTCGCTCCGGCTCCCCCTCAACGGGTTAACCTCGCCACATACCGTAACTCGCAGGCTCATTCTTCAAAAGGCACGCCGTCGTGGCCGGCTTACGCCGACGACACTTCGACTGTTTGTAAACCAACGGTTTCAGGGACTATTTCACTCCCCTCCCGGGGTGCTTTTCACCTTTCCCTCACGGTACTGGTTCA
Source organism: Aquiluna sp. (assembly GCA_049457355.1). Classification (GTDB taxonomy): domain Bacteria; phylum Actinomycetota; class Actinomycetes; order Actinomycetales; family Microbacteriaceae; genus Aquiluna. The sequence goes on along the minus strand of JBMUBK010000116.1, from coordinate 865 downwards.
CTATCGGTCGCCTAGGAATACTTAGACTTACGAGGTGGTCCTCGCAGATTCACGCCGGTTTTCACGGTCCCGGCGCTACTTGGGATCGCACCCAGAGGCTGCGTGTGTTTCGTGTACGGGGCTATTACCCACTACGGCCCGACTTTCCAGACGGTTCTACTACACAGCAACTTGGTAACTCTGTGAAAGATCTGGTGCTCTTTCTGGTGATCCCACGACCCCGCATCAGCAACGCCACCAGGCTTGACACTGACACGGTTTAGTCTCTTCCCTCTTCGCTCGCCGCTACTAAGGGAGTCGCGGTTGCTTTCCTTTCCTCGGGGTACTGAGATGTTTCAATTCCCCCGGTTCCCTCTCCAGGCCCTATGTATTCAGACCTGAGTAACACTCCATGACGAGTGCTGGGTTTCCCCATTCGGACATCCACGGATCGAAGCTAGGTAGACAGCTCCCCGTGGCTTTTCGCAGTCGCCCACGTCCTTCGTCGGTTCTAGGCGCCAAGGCATCCACCGTTGGCTCTTTGTAGCTTGGAAAAACTCTTTCAAAATTGATATTTGAAGATGCTCGTGCTTGCTCTGCAGTTCTCAAGGAGCCACGCCGCGTCACATCGCCCACCTCAGTGGACGGTTCACGCGTCGAGAGGGATCGACTCCCTCAAAACGGAAGAGAAGACAAAATCTGTCGCACCAAATCAGGGAGAACAATGCCTCGACCTGCGCTGGGACGACTGATCCGACAGTGCACCAACAAAGAGGACGATGTCACAGAAGACGGATGTCTTCTCAGCGACTCGCTCTCTTTTCTCCTTAGAAAGGAGGTGATCCAGCCACACCTTCCGGTACGGCTACCTTGTTACGACTTCACC
>JBMUBK010000115.1:0-2575 GCA_049457355.1 Aquiluna sp. | reverse complement strand
TCCCAAAAAGCCGGTCTCAGTTCGGATTGAGGTCTGCAACTCGACCTCATGAAGTTGGAGTCGCTAGTAATCGTGGATCAGCAACGCCACGGTGAATACGTTCCCGGGCCTTGTACACACCGCCCGTCAAGTCATGAAAGTCGGTAACACCCGAAGCCGGTGGCCCAACCGCAAGGAGGGAGCTGTCGAAGGTGGGATCGGTGATTAGGACTAAGTCGTAACAAGGTAGCCGTACCGGAAGGTGCGGCTGGATCACCTCCTTTCTAAGGAGCATCTGACACTTTCGAGTGTCTAGAGCCACAACCTGGACGAATGTTCCAGGGTGGTTGCTCATGGGTGGAACATTGACTTTGGTGATGTGAACGGCACTGCAGCACGAGTACGGCCCCTCGGGGCAAGGAAAGAGCAGTAGAGCCCAGTAGCCTCACCTGCACACTGTTGGGTCCTGAGGGACCGGGCACATCGAGAAATCGGTGGGCGCGCCTCGATCGGACCAGGGTACGCGCGGAGGATTCTCCGTTCGTGGCTGGTGCCGCCCGTATGTTGAGAACTACACAGTGGACGCGAGCATCTTAGATAGGCACCCTCGGGTGTCGATCTACAGATCTAGATTTATATAGATCATTGGTCAATCTGAGGCACTCCTTCGGGAGGGCCTCACGATCGATTCATACTCATGTAGTCAAGTTTCTAAGAGCAAACGGTGGATGCCTTGGCATCTGGAGCCGAAGAAGGACGTAGCAATCTGCGATAAGCCTCGGGGAGCCGATAAGCGGGCCCTGATCCGAGGATTTCCGAATGGGGAAACCCAGCCAGACTCGATCTGGTTACTCCTGCCTGAATGTATAGGGCAGGTAGAGGGAACGTGGGGAAGTGAAACATCTCAGTACCCACAGGAAGAGAAAACAACAGTGATTCCGGTAGTAGTGGCGAGCGAAACCGGAACAGGCCAAACCGACCATGTGTGATAGCCGGCGGGCGTTGCATGGTCGGGGTTGTGGGACTCTTACGCTGTTCTGCCGGACAGCACGCGGATAGTTGTTGTATAGACGAATGGTCTTGAAAGGCCAGTCACAGAGGGTGCCAACCCCGTAGTCGAAATGCAGCACTAACGCGAAGAGGATCCCAAGTATCACGGGGCCCGAGAAATCCCGTGTGAATCTGCCAGGACCACCTGGTAAGCCTAAATACTCCCAGATGACCGATAGCGGACAAGTACCGTGAGGGAAAGGTGAAAAGTACCCCGGGAGGGGAGTGAAATAGTACCTGAAACCGTTTGCTTACAAACCGTTGGAGCCTCCTTGTAGGGGTGACAGCGTGCCTTTTGAAGAATGAGCCTGCGAGTTAGCGATATGTGGCGAGGTTAACCCGTGAGGGGTAGCCGTAGCGAAAGCGAGTCTGAATAGGGCGATTCAGTCGCATGTCCTAGACCCGAAGCGAAGTGATCTATCCATGGCCAGGTTGAAGCGACGGTAAGACGTCGTGGAGGACCGAACCCACTTGGGTTGAAAACCGAGGGGATGAGCTGTGGATAGGGGTGAAAGGCCAATCAAACTTCGTGATAGCTGGTTCTCTCCGAAATGCATTTAGGTGCAGCGTTGCGTGTTTCTTGCCGGAGGTAGAGCTACTGGATGGCCGATGGGCCCTACAAGGTTACTGACGTCAGCCAAACTCCGAATGCCGGTAAGTGAGAGCGCAGCAGTGAGACGGTGGGGGATAAGCTTCATCGTCGAGAGGGAAACAACCCAGACTACCGACTAAGGTCCCAAAGCGTGTGCTAAGTGGAAAAGGATGTGGAGTTGCATAGACAACCAGGAGGTTGGCTTAGAAGCAGCCACCCTTGAAAGAGTGCGTAATAGCTCACTGGTCAAGTGATTCCGCGCCGACAATGTAGCGGGGCTCAAGCACATCGCCGAAGTTGTGGCATTCACACCGATATCTCGGCCTGTACATCCGTGTGCAGGTCCAGGAGTGTGGATGGGTAGGGGAGCGTCGTGTGGCGAGCGAAGCGGCGGGGAAACCCAGCCGTGGACGCCACACGAGTGAGAATGCAGGCATGAGTAGCGAAAGACGGGTGAGAAACCCGTCCGCCGGATGACCAAGGGTTCCAGGGCCAGGCTAATCCGCCCTGGGTAAGTCGGGACCTAAGGCGAGGCCGACAGGCGTAGTCGATGGACAACGGGTTGATATTCCCGTACCGGCGAAGAACCGCAAGAGCTAATTCAGTAATGCTAAGAGTCCGAATTCTCTTTCTGATCCCTTCGGGGTGAGGATTGGGAGCTAGCACTCGACCCTACGCTGAGGCGGCTAGCGTATTAACAGGTGTGACGCAGGAAGGTAGCTGAGCCGGGCGATGGTTGTCCCGGTGTAAGGATGTAGGGCGAGGAATAGGCAAATCCGTTCCTCACATAGCCTGAGATCCGACGCGTACCCCTCACGGGGGAAATCAGTGATCCTATGCTGCCGAGAAAAGCATCGACGCGAGGTTCTAGCTGCCCGTACCCCAAACCGACTCAGGTGGTCAGGTAGAGAATACTAAGGAGATCGAGAGAATCGTGGTTAAGGAACTCGGCAA
>JBMUBK010000114.1:0-2612 GCA_049457355.1 Aquiluna sp. | reverse complement strand
AACGGCTCTGTCGGAGGTTTTGAGCTTGGTTCGATTGGCCCGGTAGCCGAGGGACTGTTTACCTGGATTTTCGGGTTAGGGTTCATAATCGCAATTACGGTTTGGTTGGGAGCGAAGGCTAACTAATGAGTGAAGTTCAGAAGTTTGACGCCGGTAGTGCCACCAACATCGAGCGCCCTATTTCGGATCCTGGAATTGAGCCGCACCGCGTCCGAATGACGGACAAGAGCGAAAAGCACGCCAAGACCGCAGAGCGACAAATCTCCTTCATGTTCCTCGTCTCCATCGTGGGCGCAATCATTGCCGTCTGGGGTTTCGTAGCTTTCCCAATTGTCGATGGTGACCTATCCGCCACTAGAAATAATGCGTTCTGGATGGGTATTGGTATGGCGCTGTCGCTGCTTGGAATTGGCTTTGGGGCGGTTCACTGGGCCAAGACTTTGATGCCTGATAACGAGATTTCTGAGGCTCGACACCCAGCCCGAAGCTCCGATGAGGCTCGCGCGAAGGCTATCGAAATTGTGAAGCTAGCAGATGGAGAGTCGGGTTTCACGCGCAGAAAGCTCATTAGGCGGACCCTGTATGGAGCATTGGCCTTTTTCCCGATCCCAGCAGTTGTAATTTTTGGTGACCTAGGTCCCCAGGTTGGTGACACCCTCAAGCACACAATGTGGCGTGCGGGAACGAGGCTTACCAAGGACCCAACTGGCATCCCAATTAAAGCTTCCGAGGTAACAATCGGATCGGTTTTCCACGTCATCCCTGAGGGGCTTAAGGACTTGGAAGAGCACAAACTGGAGGAAAAAGCCAAAGCTGCAGTTCTTTTGGTGCGCGTCAATCCAGGCGACCTAAAGGAAGACCCTGCTAAGGCCAACTGGAGCTACGACGGCATAGTCGCGTACTCCAAAATCTGCACCCACGTGGGCTGCCCTGTGGCTCTGTATGAGCAGCACACACACCACCTGCTATGCCCTTGCCACCAGTCAACGTTTGACTTGGCAGATCACTGCAAAGTGGTCTTTGGGCCTGCAGCCCGTCCTCTCCCCCAGCTACCCATTGCTGTGGATGACGAAGGATACCTGGTCGCCCAGAGCGACTTCCTCGAGCCAATTGGCCCATCATTCTGGGACATAAGGAAGTAAGCACATGAGTTCAGTAACCGAACCAAAGACACCCGTAGGTAAGACCGCAGACTACCTAGATGAGAGGTTGTCACTCGGCACCGTCATCAAGCAGTTTGGTCGAAAGGTATTCCCGGACCACTGGAGCTTCATGCTCGGTGAGGTGGCGCTGTGGTCCTTTGTTGTAGTTGTGCTCTCGGGAACCTTCCTGACGTTCTTCTACGAGCCATCAATGGCTCACACTTACTACGACGGCAGCTACGCTCCGCTCAAGGGCGCAGAGATGACGGTTGCCTACGCGTCCTCACTTGACATCAGCTTCGACATTCGTGGCGGCCTGATCATGCGTCAGATTCACCACTGGGGTGCGCTTATCTTTGTTGCGGCTTCTGGCTTGCACATGCTCCGCGTATTCTTCACGGGCGCCTTCCGCAAGCCTCGTGAGCTCAACTGGGTCATCGGATTCTTGCTTTTCCTTATGGGCATGGGTGCAGGCTTCACCGGCTACTCCCTTCCAGATGACCTGCTATCGGGTAACGGTCTAAGAATCATCGATGGAATGATCAAGGGAATCCCGGTTATTGGTCCTGCGGTTTCCTCTGGATTCTTCGGTGGCGAGTTCCCAGGCACAGAGGTAATCCCAAGGCTCTACTCGCTCCACATCATGATTTTGCCGGCGCTGATTATCGCGCTGTTGGCAGCTCACCTGCTGCTCCTGGTAATTCACATGCACACCCACTTCCCCGGCGCCGGGCGTCGCGATGACAACGTCGTTGGCTACCCACTAATGCCGGTATACGTGGCAAAAGCTGGAGGCTTCTTCTTCCTAGTCTTCGGTGTGATTGCTGCAATCTCGGCGCTGTTTACCATCAACCCAATCTGGAACTACGGTCCTTACGACCCATCGCCTGTGTCCGCTGGTACCCAGCCCGACTGGTACATCGGATGGCTAGATGGCGCATTGCGTCTGGCTCCAGGTGGTCTAGACGTTGCGATCTTTGGCTACGTGATCCCAATGGGCGTCATGCTGCCAATCATTGTTTCGCTTGTGTTCCTGGTGCTGGTTGCCGTTTACCCATTCATCGAGGCATGGGTCACTGGCGACAAGCGCGACCACCACGTACTCGACAGGCCTCGTAACGCCCCAACTAGAACCGCTATCGGTGCTGCCGGCGTTACCTTCTACGCAGTCCTGTGGGCTGGTGCATCAACAGACTTGATTGCGATCTTCTTCCAGATGTCGCTAAACCACGTTCTCACAGCGATGCAGGTCCTGCTAATTATCGGTCCCGTAATCGCCTACTGGGTTACCAAGCGTGCCTGCCTGGCCCTGCAGCGCAAGGATCGTGAAATCGTCCTTCACGGCAGAGAGACCGGAAGAGTCGTACGACTCCCCCACGGTGAATACATCGAGGTTCACGAGCCCGTTGACAAGTATGAGCTTTGGAAGCTCGTTGACTTCAAGGACTACGAGCCGATCATGCCAAGGCC
>JBMUBK010000113.1:0-2632 GCA_049457355.1 Aquiluna sp. | reverse complement strand
AGGCAACGCTCAAGCATTACCGGGCGGTGAAGTTCGGAGGATAGATTGCTCATAGTTTCTTGGGGAGCTATCCCTACCCTTTGGTCCCTGTCCGAATCCGTGAGCTTGGTTTTCACGGGGTCCGACTTAGGGGAAGAAAGCCGGGCTCGGCCAGAGACCAAAGTGCAGGGCTAGAACAGCCCCGGAATCACCTCCTCCGCCTGAGTCGCAAACTTCTCTTCATTGCTTGAGAGGTATTCCTGCCAGCTAGCGGCATCCCAGATCTCAGCCCTGGAGCCGACACCGATGATTACAAGCTCCTTAGTTAGGCCTGCGTAGTCCCTCAGTAGCTGGGGTACCAATACCCTGCCCTGCTTGTCGGGAGTGTCATCGGCGGCACCGGAGAGAAACAGACGCAGATACTTCCTGGCCTCCTCCGAGGTGACCGGTGCTTGGCGAATCTTTTCGTGGACTGACTCGAACTCGCTTTTTGAGAAGACGTAAAGGCAACGCTCTTGCCCGCGGGTTACCACAACGCCGGCAGAGAGCTCATCGCGGAATTTCGCGGGAAGGATAATGCGGCCTTTGTCATCAAGCTTTGGAGTATGAGTACCCAGCAGCATCGCCGCACCCCTTTCTTAGCTATTCCCCACTTTACTCCACTTTGCTCCACATTGCTTCAAAACGCAACCCTTTTTATCACAATTTGGGCAAGAAAAAACCCCCGCCGTTTGGCGGGGGTTAGTCGAAACCTTAGAGGTTTAGTCGTTATTGAACCTGTTATTCCAACGATCTTCAAAAAATGAGCCGCCGCCGGACTGGAAATTGGTCTTTGGAAGCTCTGGCAGGCGGAAGTTACTGGACGCCACAACCAACCCAATCACCATGACGATGAAGGCAACAACGCCCATGAAGGTCACTTGGGTTGCCACAGCAAAAATCAGCAGGCCGATGCCCGCGATCATGGTCAGGACGCCTGCAACCAGCTTGCCCGCGCTGCGGTTGACCGAACCAACTCGCTTTAGCTTCTGGTCGAGGGAAGCGTCCTCTTGCAAGAGGTTGCGCTCCATCTCCTCCAGCAGTCGCTGTTCGTTTTCGGATAGTGCCATTTAGCTCTCCATTCCCTCTAAATTGTAAACAGCGAAGTGCCGCTAGGCTATCCCGCGTGCCTCAAAATTTCCTGCTAGAGCTCGTCCAGCAGAGGCTAGATGGTTTCTGCGAGGACAAAAGACACCAGCTTTTGGAAATCTCTAGTGACCTAGAACCAATCATTGACTACACACAATCCCTTCTTTCCGGTGGAAAAAGATTTCGCGCACTCTTCTGCTTTTGGTCCTGGGCCGGTTATCAGCCTGAAGAGGTCACCAAGGACTCCATAAACATCGACTCCCCCATCGTTGGCGTGGCTGCAGCTCTCGAGATGTTCCACGCTGCAGCCCTTGTTCACGATGACCTTCTTGATCAGTCCGACACCCGCAGGGGTCAACCTGCAATCCACAAGCGCTTTGAAACTCTTCACGAGACAAAGTCATTTAGTGGCAGCCCGGCAAAGTTCGGTATGGCAGGTTCAGTCCTCACCGGAGACCTGATGTTGGCCTGGAGCTCAGAGCTATTCGGACAGGCGCTCCAAGAGGTGAGCGCCGAAGATGAGGCAAACTGCAGAACCCAATTCTCACAAATGCGCTTTGAGGTGATGGCAGGTCAATACCTAGACGTCCTCGAGGAGAACGCGGCCCCAATCCGAAAACAGTCTGAGGCCGTAGCGATTGCCAACCGCGTAATGCTCTACAAGACCGCCAAATATTCTCTTGAGGCTCCGCTACTGATCGGCGCCGCTCTCTCTGGAGCGGCCGGGGGCAACCTAAAAATGCTCAGCGAGTTTGGCATTCCGCTGGGGCTTGCATTCCAGCTTCGCGACGATGTTCTCGGAGTCTTTGGCGACCCTGAGGTTACGGGCAAGCCGGCAGGTGATGACCTCAGAGAGGGTAAGCGCACGGTATTGGTTGCTCTCACACTAGAGACTTTGCCGGCCTCGGTTGCAAGAATCTTCAATGAGCTACTCATGGGCGGCGAAATCGACGCTGAACAACTGGAGTTCATGAGGCAGACAATCACAGACTCTGGAGCCCTTGAGAAAACAGAGCGGCTTATAGAGGAACACTCGAACCGAGCAATCGAGGGGCTTGCAAATCTTGAGATCAGCGATCAGGGCCGCAAAATGCTCGCTGCGCTAGCCCAACAGGTAATAAACCGCGCTCACTAGCCAAGGGCTTGAGCGGCTCTGCGCACCGGAGCCTTATGCCCCTTCACGAGAGCTGCTATTGGCTTCTCACCGAGAACATCGTTCTCCTCGTAGAGCCATTCAATAGCCTCTGATTCGGTGAGACCTAAGTCCAACAGCTGCAGCATGGTTCCGCGGATGCTGCTGAGGGGCTCGTTGCCGACGATGATGTCTGAGGGAATCATCGGTTGCTTGTCTATCTTGACGGCAAAGAGAATGTGCTCCTCGATTAGCCTTCTGACCTTCGAGGTCGAGATGCCAAGCTGCTGCGCAGCCTGGTCAAGTGAGATCCAGTTCTCTACTTGGTCAGCTATCACTCTTTCTCCTGGCGGTTTCGACCAATTGTTCCGCAACTAAGAATGCCAGCTCAAG
>JBMUBK010000112.1:0-2654 GCA_049457355.1 Aquiluna sp. | reverse complement strand
AAGCGCGGGCTGTACGTCCTGATGGATTCCTACTCACGCCCATCAATCCGTAGCAGCCTGCCTTTTCTTTTCTGCCTGATCGCCGTCCTAGGCGCTGGCATCACCCTTCAGTACATCGAGCAGCAGCAACTGCTCTGCCCCACCGCTCAACGCGCACAATGACAACCGCTCAAAGCCTGATCGACGAACTGCTAGCCATCCGCTCAGAACGCGAGGAGCTAGACGCACGCGAAGCCTTCATTAAAGAACAGCTCCAAGGTGCCATGGCACTAGGCGAACTCGACGACTTCCAAACCGAAGACGGCATCTACGAGTTCCCTAACGCCAAGTACACACGCTGCCAGCGCAACAGCTACAAGCACAGCAAAGAAGCAGAGAAAGCAATCCGCACCATTAAGGAGCAAGACATTGACAGTGGACTTGCTACCAGAAACGTGACAATCTACTACCAGCTTCGCACCATGTCTTGAACGATTCCATCACCTTTGCCGTATGCGGCTTACCAGCTCCTCAAGGCAGCAAACGGCACATCGGCAAGGGTGTCATGGTGGAATCCAGCAAGAACGTCAAACCATGGCGGCAGGACGTGAAATACGCAGCCCTAGCCGCTAAACCTACTGGCTGGGATACTACCCCTGCCATGGCGCTTTCGGTAGTATTCAAGTTCCAAAGACCAGCGTCCCACCTAGGCAAAAATGGCTTACGCCCGTCCGCCCCCCAGCACTGCACTTCAGCCCGAAATGGCGACATCGAAAAGCTCGCCAGATCAACCAACGATGCCTTAACAGGCGTTCTATTTGATGATGATCGACAGGTGGTTACCCTCAATGCCACCAAGCGATACTGCGTAGAAGGCGAGCAGCCTGGCGCCATCATCACGCTCACTGCGTTAACAACCAACTCATGACCTACCCAAATCTTGCGGGTGTCATCACTAAAGATGACGTATTCCGTAAGGGCACAGGATCCTACGCCGCTGACTACGTTTCATGGGCGAGGATCGCGCATTACCTGCACGACCATGCACCAGGCTGGCAGTTTGCCTTAATGGCAGATGACAGCGGCAGCCACGTCTGGCGTGCGCCTGATAACAGCGGCTACATCATGGGCTACTTCCGTGGTCCTGAAGGTGAAGCAACAGTTTGCTTCCCGTATCCCTGCCAGGATCATCGCAACCAGCCCGTTCAGTTTGACAAGGTATCCTGCCGCGTTTTAACTGACACTCACCGTCGCGGGCTTTGTGCTGCAGCAGCTTACTTCTTTGGTCTCGGCTATGAGCTGTGGGCTAAAGAAGAAGTCGAAGCCGCAAAGGATGCCCCAGTGCAACCAACTGTTGAGGCTCCAGCTCCAGCCAAAGCAAAACCAGTCGCCGCTGCTACAAAGGAACAGACGGCACCTGAGCTTGACCCTGAAGAACTGCCCATTACAGACAAGGATCTAAAAACGATCCGCGACCTGTTAGCGGCAGAACCTGTTGTTAAACGCAACAAGATTATCAAGGAGTTCAACAAGGTATTTGAGGTGCCTGACGGTGAGCTAATGACGGCTCACATCACGCTCCCTAAACACCTGCTGTTTATTCAGGAGCGCCTGTCAACCTAACCACGGCAGCGCCATGTCTGATGAGATGATGCACGCGCAGATGGCGGCAGCTTATGCCGCACAACGACACACGATGAAGCATCATCAGCACGCTGAACTGAACGATCTAGTGCCGCCTCATTTAAGGCAGCAACTTGAGCACTTCATGCAAGCCAGACAGTACACAGCGCCTCAAGCCTTGTCGATTATCCTCTCCAAATTCTTCGGATCATGCTCCAAATTACCGCAGTAGGCAACCTTGCCGCTGACCCTGAACTCAAGACCGTTGGTGATCGTGAGGTCGCTAACTTCACCCTGATGGTGAACAAAAAGGTCAAGGGCGAAGATCGCACCACCGCATTGCGCTGTGCAGTCTGGGGTCCGCGTGCCAAAGTCGTGGACGATTACCTGACCAAGGGAAGCCAAGTCACCGTGACCGGGCAGGCTTACATCGAAACGTTCGAGCGGAAGGATGGTAGCCCTGGCGCATCGCTAGACGTTGCCGTCAACGACTTCACCCTGCCGCCTAAAGCAAAGGGTGCAGCGGACGACCTTCCATTTTGATCGTTCTGGTCTAACGTACCCGGGGGCGAAAGCCCCCCTTCTTTTTGACTGATGTCAGACACACTGCGCGACTACCTCAATCAGATCGGCAAAATCCCTTTGCTTACCGCAGCAGAGGAAATTGAACTCGGACATGCGATCCAGAAGATGATCGCCGTTCAAACTGACCAGCCCAGCAAAGAAGAGCAACGCATCCTGCGGATTGGCAAGCGAGCCAAAGAGCGGATGATCAAAGGCAACCTACGCCTAGTGGTAGGCGTTGCCAAGAAATACAAGCACCTGACCAATCGCCTGACGATGCACGATCTCGTGCAGGAAGGCAACATCGGATTGATCCGCGCTGTTGAGCTGTTTGATCCTGCTCGCGGGTATAAGTTCTCGACCTATGCCTACTGGTGGATTCGCCAAGGCATCATGCGGTCAATCCAAGTGCAGGATCGCATCATCAAACTGCCGACTGGTGCTGGTGATGCCCTTCGCAAAGTGCGGACATTCACGCTTGAATACCA
>JBMUBK010000111.1:0-2654 GCA_049457355.1 Aquiluna sp. | reverse complement strand
TCAGGCTGAATACCCATGCCTCGGGCGTGATACCGCAGATCTCAATCATCATGGGTCCCGCTGCGGGAGGCGCCGTCTACTCACCCGCACTCACCGATTTTGTGATCATGGTCGACAAAACCTCGAACATGTTCGTTACCGGACCAGATGTGATCAAAACCGTCACCGGTGAAGACGTTGGCATGGAGGAGCTCGGAGGCGCCAGGGCCCACAACGAAACCAGTGGTGTTGCCCACTACCTCGCAAGCGACGAGGAGGATGCCATTGACTACGTTCAATCTCTTGTTGGATTTTTGCCGGAGAACAACCTCTCCGACACCATCACCTACCAATCCGAGGCAGAGCTCGAGATAACCGATGCGGACCGAGCGCTGAACACCTTGGTTCCCGACTCTCCAAACCAGCCCTACGACATGCAGAGTGTCATCAGAGCAGTCGTCGACGAGGGAGAATTCCTCGAGATTCAGCCGCTGTATGCGCCAAACATCATCGTGGGCTTTGCAAGAGTAGATGGACAGTCTGTTGGCATAGTTGCAAATCAACCGCTGCAGATGGCGGGAACGCTGAACATTAATGCCGGTGAAAAGGCCGCCAGGTTTGTTCGCTTCTGCGATGCTTTCTCAATCCCAATTCTGACGTTCGTGGACGTGCCCGGCTATCTCCCGGGCACCGACCAGGAGTGGGCAGGAGTAATTCGTCGCGGTGCCAAGCTGCTCTACGCCTATGCAGAGGCCACCGTGCCGCTGATTACTGTCATCACTCGCAAGGCTTACGGTGGCGCATACATCGTCATGGGCTCTAAGCAGCTCGGAGCAGACATCAACCTCGCCTGGCCAACCGCAGAGATTGCTGTGATGGGCGGACAGGGAGCCGTAAACATTCTCTTTAGAGACAAGATCAAAGAGGCCGAGGCCTCAGGTGCCGATATTGCCAAGGTCAGAGATGAGCTCGCCAAGGAGTACACCTACAACGTTGCAAGCCCATTCCTCGCAGCAGAGCGTGGTGAGCTCGATGGCATCATCGAACCGGCTGGCACCAGAGGGGCAATAATTCGTTCACTGCGCGCACTCAAGACCAAGCGCTCAACTCTGCCGCCCAAGAAGCACGGAAATATCCCTCTCTAATGAAGCAATACACGCCTCAAGAAATACAGGAGCTCCTCAGAGTCAAAGGCGGAACGCCGGAAGAAAAGGCCGCCGCGCTTGCAGTTGTTGAGGCGGCAATTATTGAGTCAAGAAAGCTCGGAAGAGTTGCCCTTGGCTCCCCAAAGAGCGCCTGGCATAAAGATTCCGGTCTCCTCAGAACAGACCTGGACGCGCAATGGGGTAAAAAGCTGCGTTAGGTTCGTCCCCTAAAGTGATGAGGCCAATTTTGGGTCAAACCTTTCTGCGCCAACGCCCTTGATGGTTTTATTGAAGAACGAACCTCAATCGGCAGCAAGGGGCCGGAGGTTCCGCACCTAGTGCGGGGGTAGATGGGGCGACATTGGTCGCCCCATTACATTTTTGTGCAGTGCCACGCTAGATACGGATAAACAGATCGGGGCTGTCAGATTCTTTGCGAATGGCTGCCATGCTGACCCGCCAAGAGTCTCCCTTAGCAGCTCTGACGACGACCTTCCCGGCCTTGACCCCTTTGAGCCTCGATGCAACTTCCCAGAGATAGGGCGTGCGGTCCTCTTGGCTTAGATCGTCAAGTCCTCCATCGTCCAAGAGCTGAACCTCAATGCCACGCATTCTTGCGTTTCTGGTTTCACTGACCACATCAATCGACAAGAGATTTCTGCCTCTTATTTGGTCGCGCAGCTCGGCCTCGGTCAGCTGAGCCTTGAGCCTTTCAGACTTGGTTAGGTTGCCTTTAGAATCGGAGATTTTTTCTAGCAGGGGCAGGACTTCTTTTAGCGTTTGATTCAGTCGCTGAGCTCGCTCAGTTCGCGCGGCGCTTGAGGCGGCCGTTGCAGTATCAAGTGCAAGTGCCCTCCTTCGAAACTCCTCGGCGCTCTTAGAACTAGAGCCCAGGGCCCATGACGCAGCCTGGGCGGTTGCGACCAACAGAAGCGCTCCGACTAGCCCCGAGTTGAAGATCACATCCGGCCCACCCCACTGGATGACCTCAATTGAGGTGATCAATAGAGCAATCCAGGCGAGCGCCTCAAACTTGCGGATAGTGACAATTGCCAAGAGAGTTCCGATCGCAGCTATGTGCCAAGTTGCGTAGCTGCCCTGCCTTACCTCCCCGAGCGCCGCAAATATCAGCTGCGGCAGTGAAATCGAAACGATTAGGACGATTGCGGCCGAGACCGGTCTCATTTTCAGACCACTCTTATCAAGAGTGGCTAACAGCAGTGCTGCGATGTAGACGATTAGTCCAACAGTGGCGAAGATCGGGTTTTGGTATTCACTCAAAAATAGAAACCCTAGAAGGGCGTGATAGAGCCCAAAGAGAATTGCAACTGCTGCAAGTGCGAGCCGGGAAAGACTAATCACCTGGCCACCTCATTACGACCTGTGTTCCCTTTTCTGGGCCCGAGTCGATCTCCACATTGCCCCCAACAGATTCAACTCGAGCTTTTATGGAGGTGCTGATGCCGATGCGGTTCCTTGATACCCGATCGATCCTGAAACCCGCTCCATCATCTGACACGGTGAACCTTA
>JBMUBK010000110.1:0-2711 GCA_049457355.1 Aquiluna sp. | reverse complement strand
TGGTGCGGGATATCGATGAGGAAACAGTCGACTTCCAGGACAACTACGACGGTAGAACCCAGGAGCCAACCATCTTGCCCTCTAGGTTCCCAAACCTTTTGGTCAACGGCTCAATCGGTATCGCAGTTGGTATGGCAACCAACATTCCGCCTCACAACCTCCGAGAGGTGGCCGAGGCGGCCAAGTTTTCTCTAGAGCACCCCGAGCTTTCAGGCGAGGCTCTCGTCGAGGAGCTCATCAAGATCGTCAAGGGGCCCGATTTCCCAACCGGCGCCCAGATCCTGGGTCGCAGGGGCATCGAAGACGCCTATCGAACCGGCCGCGGCTCAATCACAATGCGAGCGGTTGTGAACGTCGAGGAGCTACACGGCCGCACCTGCCTAGTCGTAACAGAGCTTCCATATCAGGTGAACCCAGACAACCTAGCTTTGAAGATCGCGGAGCTGGTTAAGGAGGGCAAGCTCACCGGCATCGCCGATATCCGCGACGAAACCTCTGGTCGTACCGGACAGCGCCTGGTTGTGGTTCTCAAGAAGGATGCCGTTGCAAGAGTTGTTCTCAACAACCTCTATAAGTACACGCAGCTGCAGGAGAACTTCGGCGCAAACATGTTGGCCTTGGTAGACGGAGTGCCAAGAACACTTTCTCTCGATGGCTTCATTTCACACTGGATCACCCACCAGATCGAAATCATCGTGCGCCGCACCCAGTACAGGCTCAAAAAAGCTGAGGAGCGCGCTCACATTCTTCGCGGCTACCTCAAAGCACTCGACGCACTCGACGCGGTAATTGCCCTGATTCGCAAGAGCCAGACCGTCGAAGATGCTCGCGATGGCCTTATTAAGCTGCTCAAGATCGATGAGCTACAGGCCAGGGCGATTCTCAATATGCAGCTTCGCCAACTGGCTGCCCTCGAGCGACAGAAAATCATCGACGAGGCAGCGGAACTCGAAAATGAGATCAAGGGCTACCAAAAGATCATCAAGGACGAGTCGCTCCAGCGAAAGATCGTTGGCGAAGAGCTAGATGAGATCGTTGCCAAGTATGGCGACGACCGCCGAAGCGAGATCATGATGGGCTTCGACGGCGATGTCACCGTTGAGGACCTGATCCCAGTGGAGGAGATGGTTGTTACCCTCACCTCCGGCGGCTACATAAAGCGCACCCGCTCCAGCAACTACCGCATCCAACACCGTGGCGGTAAGGGCGTGAGAGGTGCGAGCCTCAGGGCAGACGATGTGGTGCAGAACTTTATTGTCTCGACAACCCACCACTGGCTCATGTTCTTCACCAACACGGGCAGAGTATTCCGCTCCAAGGTTTATGAAATCCAAGAGGCCGGCAGGGACGCCAAGGGACAGCACGTTGCAAACCTCTTAGCCCTGCAGCCAGACGAGCGAGTGGTCGAGGTCTTGGATCTCAAGGACTACCAGCAGTCGCCATATTTGGTGCTCGCTACCCGCAGCGGACTGGTCAAAAAGACCTCGCTTGAGCTCTATGACACCGCCCGCACGGGAGGCATCATCGCAATCAAGCTTCGTGACGGTGATGAGCTTGTAAATGCCATGCTCGTAAACGAAGAGAACTTCCTGTTGCTTGTCAGCCGCAAGGGCATGTCCATCTGCTTCAAGGCTGACAATGCGACGCTCAGGCCGATGGGTCGTGACACCTCAGGTGTAGTGGGTATGAAGTTCCGCAAAGACGATGAGCTGCTATCGGCAAGCGTCATCGGCAGTGCCGGCTTCGTCTTTGTTGTCACCGAGGGCGGCTATGCCAAGCGCACAGCATCCGAGCAGTACCGAGTTCAGAACCGTGGCGGTCTGGGCATCAAGGTCGCAAAGCTTGACGAAAAGCGTGGCGATCTAGTCGGCTCACTGATCGTGGACGAAAACGATGAGGTGCTAGTTGTCCTAGCCTCTGGCAAGGTAATTAGAACCAACGCCAGCGAGGTCCCCGCAAAGGGCAGGGACACGATGGGTGTAGTGTTTGCTAGATTCGAAGAAGGAGACTCGGTGCTCTCGCTAGCTAAAAACAGCGAGCGAAACCTAGAGTCAAATGAAGAAGGAGCCGATGTTGGCGAGCCTGTTCAACCGGAGCAATAAGCCCAAAGAGGCGAGAAAGCAGATCCGCCTTAAGCTCAGGGTTATCGACGTCTGGTCAGCCACCAAAGTCGGCTTCTTTGTAGCGATAGCTGCCGGAATCGCGATTGTCGTGGGTGCCTGGCTAATTTGGTCGGTGCTTGCAAACTCCGGAGTCTTCTCCGCTGTTGGCGGGCTGCTGTCCTCTGTCCTGGGTGAGGCGAATGCCTTCAACCTCGAAGACGAGTTCTCTTTTGACAACGTCATGTCGACGGCAGTAACCCTTGCGCTTTTGAACCTGGTTATCACAACCGCACTTGCAGCCATCTACGCGCTCATCTTCAATCTGATCTCAAAGCTTGTTGGTGGTATCTCACTAACCTTCACAAACAACTAATCTTTTCGGGGTTTGTTCGCTAGGGAAATCTCTAGTAATGTTGTGATGCTCTACGGGCCTATAGCTCAGGTGGTTAGAGCGCTTCACTGATAATGAAGAGGTCGGAGGTTCAAGTCCTCCTAGGCCCACGGTGAGCACTCTCCACAAGGGGAGGCTCGCTTTGGGGACTTAGCTCAGTTGGTAGAGCACCTGCTTTGCAAGCAGGGGGTCAGGGGTTCGACCCCCCTAGTCTCCAC
>JBMUBK010000109.1:0-2721 GCA_049457355.1 Aquiluna sp. | reverse complement strand
CCAAGGGCTATCACCTCGTGCCCTTCACTTCGAAGTAGCTCTGCGAGAGCCAGCAGCGGGTTTACGTGGCCTCCTGTCCCGCCGCCTGCGAGCAGAAACCTCACCTAGGTTCTCCTGCGACCGAGGTGGCTCATGCGATCACGCTCTGCTGCGAGAACAACACCGATAGCCAGCATGGTTGCAATAAGCGATGAGCCACCTGCCGAGATCAGCGGCAGCGGCACTCCAAGCACTGGGAACAGACCTAAGACAACGCCAATGTTGATAAACGCCTGCATCACGATCCAGAACATCACGCCGACAACGATGTTGCGATTGAAAGGGTCGGTCTGAAGCCTGACCATTGCAAAGAGAACTAGACCCATCGCGAGGAATAAGAGGATCACCGCACCGGCACCAACCAGACCCAGCTCTTCGCCAATTACCGCAAAGATGAAGTCGTTCTCAACCTCAGGGATCCAGCTCCACTTGAGCTTCGAGCGTCCAAGGCCGGTGCCGAAGATACCGCCCGAGGCCAGTGCCCAGGTGCCGTGCTCAAACTGCCAGCGCACACCCATGGGATCTGCGCCCTCAGGATTCAACCAGGCCTCGAAGCGAATTCTTCTAGACGGTGATGCCATGATCAGCGCCGCTGCAGAGGCTGCGCCCGCGAAAGCAATCAGCAGCCAGGTGTGCCAGCGCATTCCCGCAAACAGGAACATGCCCATTAGCAGCACGGCCATGACCACGCCGGTGCCGAGGTCTCGACCCATGATCGCCACCAGCACCAGCGAGGCCGCCGAAAGCAAAAAGGCCCACGTCCACAGCTGTCTATTGCGCTCCTCGTTTGCCCCTAGCTGGGCAAATACCTGGGCAAGAGCAATGATTAGAGCTAGCTTCAGAAACTCCGATGGCTGAATAGATACAAACCCAAGATCAAGCCAGTTTCGGTTTCCATTGATGTCTGCACCGAACAGCACAGTCGCAACCTGAAGCCCTAAAGCACCGAACAAGATCGGCATGCTGAGTCTGCGATAGAAACCCATCGGCAGATTACTGGCAATCACAAGCACAACCAGTCCGACAATTGCAAAGGCACCTTGTCTGAGAAACATTGTTGCCGCGCTGTCGGTCTGCTTGAAGCTATCAATTGCCGATGCTGAGGCAACCATTGCAAGGCCAAGGCCCGCAGTGAGGAGACTTAGGCCCAGCAGCAACAGGCCCTGTCGGGACTGCGCACGAAACTTAGGCCTCAGAGACTCCATCACCTGGCTCATGCGCTCAGCTCCCCAACAGCCCTCACGAAGCTCTCACCCCGGTGGGCATAGTCCCTAAATTGGTCCATAGATGCCGCCGCTGGCGCCAGCAGCACGGTGTCCCCTGGCTCGGCCAGAGTTTGTGCGGCCAAAACGGCATCTTTCATCACAGAATCACCTGAAATGACACTAATTGCAGTGTCCGGCAATAGCTCGGAGAACAGCTTCGCGAGTTGCTCAGTCTCGCTACCTATTAGGACAGCGGCTCTGAGCCTTGTGCCGTGCTTCTTGATGAGCTCTGCAGGGTCCACACCCTTGAAAAGTCCCCCAACGATCCAGACCACCGAATCGTAGGCGGAAAGTGAACTGTTTGCGGCATGAGCATTGGTTGCCTTGGAGTCATTCACATACAGCACTCCACCAATCTCGGCCACCGGTTGGTTGCGATGTGGCGAGAGCTTGAAGGACGTGATTGCCCGCCTAATTGCCTGTGGAGGCACATCCGCAGCTCGCGCGAGTGCCGTTGCCGCTGCAACGTTTGCTCTGAGCTGGTCACTAACCGGTCCAATCTGGGAAAGCTCTGACTCCGTCGCTATCTCAAGTGCCTCTTCAGCACGGTTTGCCAGGAAGGCCCTGTCCACCAAAATGTCCTCAACATAGCCAACCGCCGACTTCTGTGGTGTGAAAAGAGAAAACGCGATTGCCCTGCAGCCCTCTAGAACATCGGCCTGCTGCGCAGCTTCCAACGTCTTGGGGTCCTGCTCGTTGAAGACAATTGCGACCTCGGTGCCGAGGTAGATCTTGCTCTTTGCCTCAAAATAGCTCTGCATGTCCCCATGCCAGTCCAGGTGATCTTCTGCCAGGTTCAAAAAGGCACTTGCAAGAGGGTGAATCTCTCCCAGGTAGTGAAGCTGGAAGCTGGATAGCTCCACCACTAAGAAATCAAAGCCCTCGGGGTCTCTAATCGCATCCAGAATTGGGTTTCCAATGTTGCCGCACGCAACTGCCCTTTGTCCGTCGGCTGCCAGCATCGCGGCCGTGAGCTCGCAGGTAGTTGTCTTTCCGTTGGTCCCGGTTACCACGATCCACTTTGCGACCCTCGAGGTCTTGTCACGGAGCCTGTAGGCAAGGTCGATGTCCGTAATTAGCGTTACTTTTCGAGTTTCGAGCTCTTGAACCAGCGGATGCGAGGGGGCAAAACCGGGTGACACCACTGCAAAATCAGGGGCGAAGCCAAGTTGATCTAGGACCTTTGGAGTCTCGTCGAAAATGAACCTTGAGCCAATCACCTCAGCAAGGTCAACAAGTCGCTCATCTGCCGACCCGCCGACTGCGACAGCCTCAACGCCAAGTTCTACGAGGGTGTCCAGAGCGCTAAACCCAGACTTACCCAGGCCTAGAACTACAGCCCTAAGCTGCGACCAGTCCTCGTGCCAAGAGGTTGGAAGGCTCATAGTCCGTAAATCCACTCCACATAGAACAGTCC
>JBMUBK010000108.1:0-2723 GCA_049457355.1 Aquiluna sp. | reverse complement strand
TAATCGGGGATAGAGGCGAGCTCACTACTTGGCTCCAGTTTTTAGTGGCACGTCCCTACGCGACCGGAGAAGCGAAAAACCAGTGCTTAGCATTCCAACAACCAAAATAATGCCCAGAAAAATGAGCGTTATGGGCTGGACGATTGTTTCACCAAGAAGCGCCTGCACATAGGTAAAAGCAATCAGTAGGGCGTAGGCCACTGCTGTGCCGATGATTATGGCTCGACGGACGAAGTAGTTTGCAACCACTATCGATAAGACTACGGCGATTAGAGGAAGAACCTGCAGGGCGTGCAGACCTAGAAAGTGGGAGATTCTGAGGTCGCCCGCTTGAGTAGACCAGCCGAGGAATGGCAAACCTGGCCCCCCGTCCGCTGCCCCTACGGTGTGGGCACCAGCAACACCAGCCCAGTTTTCCGGGAGAACCTGCTGTGGCTGAGGCGGGGTCATTGTGAATGCAATTCCCATGCCAGCAAGTCCAAGACCAATGCTCCACCTGACGGCAAGCCGAAGATCAGCAGACATTCGCTGCGAGTTCCATAACCCAGTTGATAGCAAGAAAGTTGCTACCCAGACGATTGAAATAGCGGTTGCCATCAGACTCCAGACCGCGATGTTGAAAGGCGTGGAAACGTTGAAATGGCTGGTGGACCCCACAGACGCCATGCCCACAATAACCACAAGCTCAACTACTAACATGATGGCGATTACGTTTCCCATCTTGGAAGCCAAGCCTTTGCCTTTTTCGACAAAGGTATAAAGCCAAGAAAAAGTTGTTGCATAAAAAGTTGCCGAAATAAGGAACTTAAGCGGCTTCTCCCATACCGAGACCCCCAAGAGTTCGCGAGAGTCGGTGGCGAAGAGAACCGAGACAACTATTGAACCGACAAGACTTGCAAGGGCCGCCGCATTCAGCAGTTTGTGACCTAGCAAGCCACCTAATCTGCCCTTCAAATAACCGCTCACCACCACATTCTATGGATTGTGAGTTTTACGATTTGCGCGCAAGAATCAGCCCAGATAAAAAACAGTCTGATTTATAGTCTGATTTGGAAAAATAGCCTCTACACCCCTGGTTGGACGGGCTTAATAGACCCCCCTAGTCTCCACAAAGTAAAACCGCTCCTTCGGGAGGGGTTTTCTTATGTCAGTAGAGCCAAGCCAACCATAACAATAATGACAATTAGCCCCGATACCTGGAGGAAAAGGTGCGCCTTGTCTTTCCAGAGCAAAGCAGCCCGGGCGTGCAAGAAGCGATAGGGAGCAACCGTACTCTTCGTGGCCCCACCCCAGAGCATGTAGAGGCCAACTATCGCCCCAATCCAGAACCAGCTCATGGTTAACACTCTAGTTCTGGCCAGAAACCTTGGGTTGCGCCAGCAGCTCGCCCATTGGAAGCCTCTCGGCCTCCCAAGAATTGATGGGGTGGTCGGATGGATAACCAAGGCTCATGCCACACACGAGCGCATATTCTTCTGGCACCTCAAACTCGGCCTTGATGATGTCTGGGTAGTTACCCAAGTAGCCCTGCGCGCATGTGCCTATCCCTCTGGCTTTAGCCGACAACATCGCAGCCTCCATAAATAGCCCCAAATCTAGAGTGCCGAAGTGCGCGAGCCCTCTGTGGCTGAAGAAAAATAGCGCTACCGGAGCTCCGAAGAACTCATAGTTGCGCTCCATGAATCTAAACCTTGACTCTTTGTCGGCACGATCGATGCCAAGGGTGTCATAGATACCCTTACCAACTCTTTGGCTGCGCTCAATGAGGCCTGGTGGGTAGGGGATCTCGTGCGTGTAGTCAGGATTCATGCCCATGCCGGGGGCCTCCGCATTCTCGCGAAGTCTGGCAACAAGGGCTCGGCTAATTCGGTCTCTCTGCTCGCCCATGGCGACGGCGACCATGAACGGCCTGGTGTTTGACCAGCTTGGAGCGCTCATGCCGTCGGCAAGAATCGCATCGATATCGCTCTGAGGTACCGGGTCCGGGCGAAAATCCCGGGTTGAGCGTCTGGAATGGGCAAGTTTGGAGAATTCGTCGTTGTTCATAACTTGTGAATGCTAACCCAGCCACCGCTTGACAGGCCCAAAAGAGCCCAAGCGTGCGGAAACAAGATAGAAATCATTCGAAACTAGACTCTGAATATGGTCGAGAGCTCCTTTGTTTCAGTCGCGCTAATTCTGGCGCTCGCCGTCGCTGGCGGAGCTATCGCAAAGCTTCTCCGTCAGCCGGTGGTGGTGTCGTTTATAGTCGTGGGCATTTTGGCTGGCCCTACTGCCTTTAACCTCGTCGAAGGGGCCGAGGAGATAAGGCTTTTCGCCAAGTTCGGGATCGCAATCCTGCTTTTCTTGGTGGGGCTCAAGCTTGACTTCCACATGATTCGAAGTACCGGCAAGGTTGCCCTGATCGCCGGTCTTTCCCAGGTTGCCTTCACGGCGGCCGTTGGTTTTGGACTGGCTGTTCTCTTTGGTTTTGAAACCACAACCGCCCTCTACATCGCCGTTGCCCTTACCTTCTCCTCGACAATCATCATCATCAAGCTCATTGGAGATAAGCGGGAGCTAGACACTCTCTATGGCCGCATTGCCGTGGGCATCCTGATAGTTCAGGACATATTGGTTGTTGCGGCCATGGTTGTCATCGTCACGATTGGAACCCCAGGCGAGGGTTCGGTGGTGACAGATTTGGTGGTCACCCTCGCATCAAGTGCCGTATTTCTCGGGGT
>JBMUBK010000107.1:0-2766 GCA_049457355.1 Aquiluna sp. | reverse complement strand
GTGGCCATTTGCTTTGACGAGGAAGGCGTCGAGATTAGCCCGCTGGTCTTGCCTGGAAAGACCCCGTGCATTGGCTGCATCGAAAAGGCCAGGTTTGAGGCAGATTCAAATTGGCAAACCATTGCACCCCAGCTTCTCGCCCTAGATCGCTCAAACGAGGACAGCGCCATGATTCTCTTCGCCACGGGAGTGGTAACGAACCTCCTGCTTGACTTCATTGACCAAGGCTCATCGGTCTCAAGCAATGCACTGCGACTAGATCGGGGTGGTTCGCTAATGGCCTTTCAGCCTGCTGCTAGTCCTTGCGGCTGTGGCGGAGGTGTTCGATGAAAGGGCTTGGTGCCTTGCCGGTCGAGGAGATGTCTAGGTAGGTCTCTGCCCTAGTAATTGCAACGTAGAACAACCTCTTCTCCTCCTCCAGTTGCTCTTTAGTCTTGGCATGGGAGATTGGGTAGAGGCCGTCATTGACACCAATTAGAAACACTCGCTCCCACTCAAGGCCCTTGGTCGCATGAATTGTCGCGAGCGTTACAGCCTCTCGCTGTGGTTCGTGACCAGAACGCTCGCGCTCATCCAGTTCCCTAATTAGCTCCTCAACCGTGGGATCTCCCAGCTCGTCCATCACCTCGATAAACCAGTTCAGCTCGGCCCAGCTGGGCCCCTCTCCGCGAGAGCTCCAACCCAGTGAGGAAAGGATGTTGGAGATTTCAACAAACAGCGGCTGAGTCAACTCCGAAAGCGCAAGTGCTCTAATTGCGCTTTGTGCCTGCATCACATTTGGTTGCCTAAAGAATCTCCCCTGGCCCCTGACCTGAATTTCGATGCCCAGGGACCTAAGTTCGGATTCCACGGCCTCCAGTTGAGAATTAATTCGCGCCAGCACTGCAATCCTCGAAAGCTTTGAAGTGCTAGCAGCCTTTGCGATTGCCTCCGCCACGACCTTGGCCTCTTCAGCGGCAGTCGAAAGTGTCTGCTGAGAGATAAGGCCGGAGACTTTCTTGGCGGCAACTATTGGCTGCTCTGGAAAAAGACCGTTGGCTGCCTCGACGATGTCCCCAGCAGAGCGATAGTTAGTGGTGAGTTCAAAGCTGGAGCTGTTTGGGTAACGAGAATCAAAGCCAAGCAAGAAGTCCGTCGAGGAGCCGGCAAAGCTGTAGATGTTCTGCCTTGGATCGCCCACAACACAGATTTCCTCGCGATCGCCCAGCCAGGTCTCCAAGAGACCCTGCTGCAGCGGCGAGATGTCCTGATACTCATCGACGGTGAAGTGTCGATACTGCTGCTCGAAATGAGACATTGCTCTCGGCTCATTGCGCAACATCCCCGTGCAGAGCAGCAGTGCATCCTCCCAGTCAATTAGGCGCCGTTCCTTTTTTAGGGACTGGAAGTTGTCAAACCATTCCGAGAACTTTTCCGCATCGGCAAACCTTGGAAGACGCCCAGATTCAAGGTAAGCAGACACATCACTTAGCGAATAGCGCAGATACTCGAACTCGGAGGACAACTCAGAAAGCTGCGCCTCGGTTAGTTTGACCCTCTGCCCTACCGCCTCCTTGAGGATTGCGCGCTTACTGGTGAGCAGTTTGGGGGCGGTTGAGCCGGTCAGCTGAGGCCAGAAATACTGCAGCTGCGAGAGCGCTGCGGCGTGGAAAGTCCTCACCTGCACCGACCCAGCACCCAAAGAGCGAAGCCGCTGTCTGAGCTCGGCTGCGGCTCGGTTTGTGTAGGTGAGGGCTAGGACTTTTTGGGGGTTGAAGTGGCCGGTTGCAATTCCATGGGCGATTCTGTGGGAGACGGTTCTAGTCTTTCCGCTACCCGGACCGGCAATTATTCTCACTGGCCCTTTGAGCGCGGTGGCAGCCTCGAGTTGCTCCGCATCCAGCGAGCTGAGGATGTCACTTCCACTCTGAGCGTTCAATTCGAATCCTAAGTGTGCGCGTGGCGATGCGGCCGCGCGGTTAATAGGTTGTCTAACCTTTGTGACGTGGGACGACCTGCCTTGATTTTAGCTGCGCTTGCGGCTGACGCTGCTCCCGGGAAAAACTTCAGGAACTTCAGGAGAATCTCGGACAACCCCGACCTCGAAATTCTCGAATTGTGGGATGACCAAGACAACCCCTACACCCTCACAATCCCGGCCTCAATTGCGGGTGTGGCCGAGCAGGCTCAGCTTATGCAGGGCCTCAGGGCAATCTCAAAGGTTCAGGACGAGCTGCCCTTCGAGGTTCCCGCTATCGTCGGTTCTTCCTCTGATGGCGAAGGCAACACGGCTGTTGTGATGACTATGGTCGCGGGCCAGGCTCCCGATCTTTCGAGGTATGCCCCCGGTGCCTTCTCGCAGACTTTTGCCTCCACCATGGCAGCTATTCACAAGCTCGATCCGGCAGTAGTTAGAGACTTTGGTCTTGTCGAATTGGACGCGGCAGCGGTCTTGCAATCCAAGGTTCAAGAGCTGGACAAGGCTGCTGCAACGGGAAAGATTCCGGCCAAGCTACTTTCGCGCTGGGAAGAGGCCATGGAGGACGTTGGCCTTTTCCGCTTCCACACCACCGTTATTCACGGAGCAATCAGCCAAGACAGCGTCTACGTCGATGGGCAGTCAGTGGTTGCGCTCTCAGACTTCTCGCACCTTTCCATCTCCGACCCCGCAGAGGATTTGAAGTATTTGGCAGGTGGTGCTCTACCCTCAACATTCGAAGATGCCCTCTTGCACTACAAGTCCAACCGCGAAAATGCCGATGAGAACATTCAGCAGCGCGCGCAGCT
>JBMUBK010000106.1:0-3033 GCA_049457355.1 Aquiluna sp. | reverse complement strand
CTACCCGCCAGGGCCTGAAACGAAGCGGCGTCCCCGGTGGCAAAGAAATTGTGATTGGGTTTGTTTCCCTCAGGTGCGCTCAAATTCTCCTCGGTGAGAACTCGGAAAACATCCTTTGCGGTCTCCTCCGCGGAAGAGACCAGATTCACACCATCCCCCATGACATAGGCGAGCGCCGCCTGAAGAAGCGGATAGTGAGTACAGCCCAAGACCAAGGTGTCAACCTGCGCCGCCTTCAGCGGGGCGAGGTAGTCGCTAGCGACCTTCAATAGCTCTGGCCCTGAGGTGACACCGCGCTCCACAAAGTCCACAAATGCGGGGCATGCCGCGCTATGAATCTCAAAATCGACCGCTGCCGCAAATGCGTCGTCGTAGGCCTTTGAGGAGATGGTTGCGGCAGTCCCGATGACTCCCACTCGCTTCGAGCTACTTGTTGCAACCGCGGATCTCACCGCCGGCTGAATCACCTCAACAACTGGGACGCCTAAACCCTCGGTATAGCGCTCTCTGGCGTCTCTTAGCACGGCAGCAGACGCTGAATTGCAGGCAATCACCAAGAGCTTGACTCCTGATGCAACCAGCTCATCCATGACCTCGAGTGCGAGCCTGCGCACCTCAGAAAGGCTTTTCGGGCCGTAGGGAGAGTTGAGCGTATCCCCCACATAGGAGATCGATTCGTTTGGGAGCTGGTCAATGATGGCTCTGGCAACAGTAAGTCCACCAACGCCAGAGTCGAATACCCCGATCGGCCTTGCATCCACGCCCTAAGTCTAGGGTGCGCAATTAGCAGTCAGTAGGCTGTTGCCGTGTCTTATGCCCTAATGACTGACCGCTATGAGCTCACCATGCTCCAGGCTGCGCTGCGCTCTGGGAAGAGCGAAAGAGAGTGTGTTTTCGAGGTCTTTACTCGTCAGTTGCCCTCCGGCAGGCGCTATGGCGTTCTGGCAGGTGTGGGCAGGGTTCTAGATGCCATTGCCGAATTCAGGTTTGGCCAAGACGAGCTGAGCTATCTACGCCAGGCCCAGGTTGTAGACGAAGAGACGCTCGAGTGGCTGCAGAATTACAAGTTTTCAGGCTCAATAACTGGTTACCGCGAGGGCGAGATCTACTTTGCAAACTCCCCAGTGATGACAGTGCGTGGGACTTTTGCCGAGGCAGTGCTGCTCGAAACTGTGATTCTTTCGATCTTGAACTACGACTCTGCCGTTGCCTCAGCGGCATCTCGCATGCACACTGCTGCCTCAGGTCGCTTCCTAGCCGAAATGGGTGCCAGACGAGCCCACGAATCAGCCGCTGTAGCCGCTGCAAGAGCAGCATTTATTGCCGGCTTCGATGCGACCAGCAACCTAGAGGCCGGAAGAAGCTGGGGAATCCCGACCATGGGAACCAGTGCTCACAGCTTTACCCTGCTCCATGACTCCGAAAAAGAGGCCTTTGAGGCGCAAATCGCCTCGATGGGTCCAGACACGACACTCTTGGTGGACACCTACGACATCCCCGCTGCAGTGAAAATGGCGGTTGAGCTGACCGGTGGCAAGGTCGCAGCAGTTCGGATTGACTCTGGAGACCTCGGCTCGACGGCAGTGGAGGTTCGAAGGCAGCTAGATGAACTTGGAGCTAAGCAAACAAAGATTGTTGTCACCAGCGATCTTGACGAGTACACCATCGCTGCCCTCGCAGCAGCTCCCGTGGATCGCTTTGGCGTCGGGACTTCCCTGGTAACCGGATCCGGACACCCAACAGCCGGTTTTGTCTACAAGCTCGTAGCACACACCGATGGAGCTGAGTGGACAGAGGTTGCCAAGACCTCGAAGGCAAAGACCAATCGCGGTGGAGAAAAGATTGCATCGAGGCTAATCGAGTCCGGCACTGCCTCCGCAGAGCTAATTGGAAGCGATTCAGGTCGCCTGCTGCAGGTCGATCTCATGATTGAGGGCAAAGCCGACGACCAGTATCTGGGTCAGAAGGGTGTGATGGCCGCCAAGGCACATCACCTAGATGCGAAAGCAGAGCTCCCAAAAACTGCACTGAGGCTCTCAAAGGGCGAGCCAGCCATACCGACTATTTTCAGTTAGGGCTTTAGCTTTTCGTAGATCGCCTTGCAGGTTGGGCAGACTGGAAACTTCTCAGGCGCGCGTGAGGGAACCCAAACCTTGCCACACAGCGCAATAACCGCGTTTCCCATGACGGCGGAGGAGACAATCTTGTCTTTTTTCACGTAGTGCGAATAGCGCTCGTGATCTCCGTCTTCGAGAATCTCCTCCTTTTCGAGGAGCTCGGTGTCGCGATCTGACATGTCGCCTAGTTTAGATCGGCGGCATCGCCGAGGGTGACGGTGAAGGTGCGGTTAGTGCCGTCTCGAAGAACAACAACCTCAACCTCTGCACCTGCCGGCTGCGCTCTCACTAGTGCGGTGAGGTCGGCGGAGCCAGTAACCCGCTCCCCAGCAAACTCGATAACTACGTCCCCGGAACGAATACCGGCAGCATTCGCAGCCCCATCCTCGGTGACCTGTTCGACATAGGCTCCAATTGAGAAGCTTGAGTCAGCCGCGAAACTGTTGCGAACCATCGCACCGAGTAACCCGTGGGTTGCTACTCCGGTGTCCATAATCTCGGTGGCAATTCGAGCAGCGGTGTTTGACGGAATGGCAAAGCCCACTCCAATAGAGCCGGCAACCCCATTTCCCGCAGTGGCAATGGCGACATTCACTCCGATAAGCCGGCCATTTTCGTCAACCAGTGCACCTCCCGAATTACCAGGATTGATGGCGGCATCGGTCTGAATCACCTGAATGGAGATGGATTCCCCAACTCCAGTCCAAAAACTAAGTCCGGGCTCGTCTGAAACCTCCGAGCTAGCAACCTGAATGGTGCGGTTCAGTGCAGAGACAATGCCCTCGGTAACGGTCGAGGTCAAGCCAAGTGGTGCTCCAATGGCAACCACGTTCTGGCCAACATTCAGAGTCTTTGAGTCCGCAAAAACTATTGGTTTTAGACCTTCAGCCTCAACCTTGATTACCGCCAGGTCATA
>JBMUBK010000105.1:0-3122 GCA_049457355.1 Aquiluna sp. | reverse complement strand
TAGCAGTGCACATTAGGTGTGTCCCTCACCACACTCACAGTTGCCGACTCTGCTCCGTAAACCAAGCCGAGCAGGAAGGCCCCGATGGCAACTGCGATGCCGACAACTCCAACGCCGACGGCAGCCTTATTGCGCATAGTCCCCAACTAAACGAACTGCTCCGCCCTGAACCCCCTTGGCGTTTGTGGTGTAGCCCTCAGCATCTGCATCGCATGCTGTCGACTCAATGACTCCGAGCTGCCAGGAGCGAATGCCA
Source organism: Aquiluna sp. (assembly GCA_049457355.1). Classification (GTDB taxonomy): domain Bacteria; phylum Actinomycetota; class Actinomycetes; order Actinomycetales; family Microbacteriaceae; genus Aquiluna. The sequence continues at coordinate 2,866 of JBMUBK010000105.1, read as the reverse complement.
GCTGCCGTAATGAACTTCTCAATCTCCTGGGCTTTGGACTTTCTAACGACGAGGGCAAAGCCAAGTCCGAGGTTCCATGTGCTCTCAAGGTCCTTTAGGTCATGCCTGGCCCAGCCGGCCAAAACCCTAAAGACATCATCTGGGCTCCAGGTGCTGCGGTCGACATCTAGAGAAACAGTCTCGGGCAGCACCCTCGAAAGATTCGCCGCGATGCCGCCTCCGGTGATGTGGCTCATGGTCGCAATCTGCCCATCAAACTTCTCAAGGACAGCGTTTAGGACACCGCTGTAGAGCCTGGTCGGCTCCAACAGCTTCTCACCCAAGGTGGTCGAAAACTCAGCAACATGGTCTTTATAGCCAAGACCTTTGTCAGCAACAATCTTGCGGACCAGCGAGTAGCCATTTGAGTGCAGGCCGGAGGCTGCAAGACCTAGAACCACATCGCCGACCTCAACCTTGTCGCTAGAGAGGATCTTGCTTTTTTCTACAACTCCCGTCGCAGCTCCCGCAACGTCGTATTCGTCTGCACCCAAAAGCCCTGGGTGCTCAGCAGTCTCGCCCCCAACAAGAGCAACATCAACTTCTTTGCAAGCCTCTGCAATGCCCCTAACGATGTCTGCAATTCGGCTGGGCACAAGCTTCCCGCAGGCGATGTAGTCGGTCATGAAGAGGCTCTTTGCCCCGGTTACGACGATGTCATCGACCACCATGCCCACAAGGTCCTGCCCGATGGTGTCGTGCTTGTCTATGGCCTGGGCAATTGCAACTTTGGTGCCGACGCCATCTGTTGACGTCGCGAGAATGGGGTGCTCGTAGTTCTTTAGAAACCCTGCGTCAACCATCCCGGCGAAACCGCCGAAGCCGCCAAGAACCAGGTTGTTGTGAGTGGCCGAAACGGCCTTCTTCATTAGCTCTACGGCCTTGTCACCGGCCTCTGTGTCAACACCGGAGGAGGCGTATGGATTAGTCATCTACGTGTACGTGCTTCTCTTCTTTGATTGTCGCCACTCCTCTTTCAAGCAGGTTTTTACCCAGCGACTCGGCAGCTGGGAGCTCGATTGGATACTCACCAGTGAAGCATGCGGTGCAGAGCGATTCTGGCTTTTGGTTTGTGGCAGCAATCATGCCGTCCTTGGAGAGATAGCCAAGGGAGTCTGCCCCAATTGATTGCCTGACTTCGTCTGGCACAAGTCCTGAGGCAATCAGCTCAGCCCTTGAGGCGAAGTCAATTCCATAAAAGCAGGGCCAGGTAATCGGCGGGCTGGAGATTCTCACATGAACCTCGGCAGCCCCCGCCTCTTTGAGCATCTTCACAAGAGCCCTTTGGGTGTTACCTCTAACGATCGAGTCATCGACCACGACGAGTCTCTTGCCCGCAATTACCTCACGAAGTGGGTTGAGCTTCAGCCTGATACCCAGCTGCCGAATGGTCTGGGAAGGTTGGATGAAGGTTCGGCCTACATAGGCATTCTTCACAAGCCCGTGCCCAAATGGAATTCCGCTCTGCTCGCTAAAACCAATTGCGGCAGGCGTTCCTGATTCTGGGGTTGGCATCACAAGGTCTGCCTCAACCGGGTACTCCTTGGCCAGGGTTCTCCCCATCTCAACCCTCGACTCATAGACAACTCGGCCATTAATAGCGGTGTCGGGACGGGCCAGATATACATACTCAAAAACGCAGCCTGCCCGCTTAGTCTCAGCAAAACGCGAGGAGCGAAGTCCGTTCTCGTCAATTGCAATCAGCTCGCCAGGCTCAACCTCGCGAATATAGCTCGCACCAACGATGTCCAAAGCCGCGGACTCGGATGCCACAACCCAGCCTCGCTCGAGTCTTCCCAAGACCAGAGGCCTGACCCCTTGCGGATCACGGGCGGCATAAAGGGTTCCCTCGTCCATAAAGACCAGACAGTAGGCGCCCTTCACAAGTGGCAAAAGTTCAAGTGCTGTTGCCTCGAGTGAGCTGTCCTCATTTCCCGAGAGCAAGGCCGTCAACACGGCGGTGTCGGTGGTGTTACCTCCCCTTAGCTCACCCTCGTGCTTTGGGTAGCGCTTCTGCAAAAGCTCAAGAAGCTCGGAGGTGTTGGTGAGGTTGCCGTTGTGACCCAGAGCCACCGTGCCGTAGGCAGTCCTGCCTAGTGTTGGTTGGGCGTTCTTCCAGTGCGAGGCACCGGTTGTTGAATACCTGGTGTGCCCTACCGCGATGTGTCCCTCGAGAGACTCAAGTGCAGCCTCGTTAAAAACTTGAGAGACAAGTCCCATGTCTTTAAAGACGAGGATCTTGTCTCCGTTTGCAGTTGCGATTCCAGCCGATTCTTGGCCTCGGTGCTGGAGGGCATAGAGCCCGAAGTAGGCGAGTTTGGCTACCTCTTCACCCTCGGCCCAAACGCCAAAGACTCCGCATTTATCTTGCGGGCCTTTTTCGCCCGGCATTATGTCGTGATTTAGTAGCCCGTCCCCGCGTATCACTCTGTAACCCTATTGGCTATCGCCCGCTTGGCTCTGCGTGAAGATACCAGGTCAAAAATAATGGCTACTAGGACTCCAAGACCAAGCCCTAGGGAACCGAGCGCAATCATCAAAAGACCAAAGAAGTTCTCTGGCACCTGTGCATTATCAGGAGCCACGACAAAAATGACGATTGCAATCAGAACGCCAAGAGCACTGCCGGTAAACATCCAGGGAAGCACCTTTGGCGCTCTGCGGATTTCGATTTCTTCGTTCTCGGCCACCACTCAATTAAACCAGCAAACCCCGGCCAGCAATACCGCTATTTACCCAACGCAACGGGAAAGAGCTTTGCGGCCTCGCTAGCAAGAGTTCCCGAGGCAAGAACTTGACCTGTGGAGTGCGCAGACTCCCAGCTGAG
>JBMUBK010000104.1:0-3131 GCA_049457355.1 Aquiluna sp. | reverse complement strand
GCTGGCGGAGAATGGGGGATTCGAACCCCCGAGGGCTTGCACCCAACACGCTTTCCAAGCGTGCGCCATAGGCCACTAGGCGAATTCTCCTTGGTACCCGCAAGAGTTTAGTTGCAACAGTCGGTAACGACCAACCCTAGGGTCTTGTGTGGGTAATCCACTCGCCCTCTGGCTCTCCCATGTTGAGCTTCCCCTCCCGCATCAAACTGCCGTCTTTGCGATAGAAGTGCCAGTAGCCATGCATCTGGCCATCTTTATATTTGCCCTTGGACTTTAGGTGTCCGTTTTCATAAAAGGAGAGATAGTCCCCATTGTTCTTGGGGAAACCCTCGTTGATAATGGCAATTCTCGTTTTCAGAATCTGCTTCAACAGCGATTTTGAAAGTAGCTTTTCTTTTTCAAACTTGATGGTTCCCTTCGAGGCAACCATTTCTCCAAGCTCGTTGGCTAACCGGATGCCAACCTCGGGGCCCAAGAAGAGACTGTTGTGGTCTTTGAAGCCCTGGAAATGAATCAGTATCTGGCCTGAGATTTCAAACGTCGGCATCCCATAGGAGATCCGTTCGGTTGCAGCTGGAACGAGCTCTTGAATTAGACCTCTTAGCTTTGTCAGCACATCAGCCTGCCTAGGAGGATGCAGGGCAATCATTGCCGTGATTTTCTCGCTGATCTCCGCCACAGTCTCTCCAGTCTGAACACCATGGATAAAGGTAGTCTTCTTTGGTAAAGCGAGGTAGAAAATGAAGCTGGTTTCTCACTGGGTAGCGGGCAAAGAATTTGCAGGAAGCGGTTCTCGCAGGGGCGAGGTCCATGACCCAGCCAAAGGCCTTCAAACCAAAGAGGTTGTATTCGCCGATCAGTCAGACATAGCCGCCGCGGTCTCTGCAGCCAGTGATGCTTTCCCGTCCTGGAGAGACACCTCACTGGCCAAGCGCAGCGCCATAATGTTCCGCTTTCGCGAGCTACTTGATGCGAAAAAAGGCGAGCTTGCAGAAATCATCACCGAGGAGCACGGCAAGGTTGTGTCTGATGCGATGGGAGAGATCAATCGCGGCCTTGAAGTGGTCGACTTTGCTTGTGGTTTGCCGCATCTACTAAAAGGTGAGTATTCCGAGAACGCCTCCACCTCGATAGATGTTTACTCAATGAAGCAGCCGCTTGGGGTGGTGGGGATTATCTCTCCCTTTAATTTCCCAGCGATGGTTCCGATGTGGTTTTTCCCGGTGGCAATTGCCGCAGGTAACACTGTCGTGTTGAAGCCAAGCGAGAAAGACCCATCGAGTGCGATGTGGATCGCAGCACTTCTGAAGGAGGCCGGGCTTCCTGATGGTGTTTTCAATGTTCTTCACGGCGACAAGGTTGCAGTCGACGGTTTGCTCGAGCACCCAGAGGTCAGGTCAATCTCCTTTGTTGGCTCAACCCCAATTGCTCAGTACATTTATGAAACCTCGGCAAAACATGGAAAACGCGTCCAGGCTCTCGGCGGCGCAAAGAACCACATGCTTGTCCTGCCAGATGCCGATCTTGATCTGGTGGCTGACTCTGCGGTCAACGCAGGATTCGGTTCAGCCGGTGAGCGCTGCATGGCAATCTCGGTTGTGGTTGCGGTTGAACCTGTTGCGGATGCTCTGATTCCAAAGATTACGGAGCGAATGCAGCAGATCAAGGTTGGGGATGGGCGCCGCTCTTGCGACATGGGGCCGCTTGTAACCAAGCAACACCGGGACAAGGTCGCCAGCTACATAGACATCGCTGCTAGTGATGGTGCAGAGGTTGTTGTGGATGGTAGAGATGTCAATCCAGATGGCGATGCAGCTGGCTATTGGCTCGGACCAACTCTGATTGACAAGGTGCCGTTGAGCTCCAAGGTCTATCAGGAAGAGATTTTTGGACCGGTGTTGTCGGTGGTCAGAGTTGCAAGTTACGAAGAGGGCTTGCAGCTAATCAACTCCGGTGCCTTTGGCAACGGCACCGCGATCTTTACCAATGACGGAGGTGCCGCAAGGCGCTTCCAGCACGAGGTTGAGGTTGGGATGATTGGCATCAATGTTCCTATCCCAGTGCCTGTTGCCTACTTCTCCTTTGGCGGTTGGAAGCATTCTTTGTTCGGCGACTCAAGGGCTCACGGCGAAGAGGGCTTTAGGTTCTTTACCCAGACCAAGGTAGTTACCTCGCGTTGGCTAGACCCCTCCCACGGAGGATTGAACTTGGGTTTCCCTCAGAACTAGCGGGCAATAGAATCGAGGTGACTCCTCGCGTGGCGTCACCTTGGTAAATCCCCCAGGATCGAAAGATAGCAAGGGTAGCGAAGCTCTGACGGGTGCGCGAGGGGTCCCTTATTTTCAGCTAACCCTAAGGGACTTACGGCATCTGATGCAGGAAACGCCTGTTATTTTGTAGCTGGAGGCAATGATGAAGCTAACCCCAGCAAATCGAAAATTCATTGAGTTTATGTCCAGCAATCTAGGCAGGTTTGTTCGCGGCCTTTTGGGTGTTGCGCTCGTTGTTAGTGCTGCCACCATGGGTGAGTGGTACTGGCTGTTAGCCCCATTTGGTGTCTTTATGGTTTTCACGGCTGCAATGGGCTACTGCCCGACGGGGATGCTTTTCCCCGAGTACAAGGAAGAAAAAATCACCGAGAAGTTCCCCAGCTACAAGATGGATAAGTAATTGGAGGAGCTTTTCTTGATGGTGCTGGGTCTTCCAGCGCATCCACTGCTTGTTCACTTTGCAGTTGTGCTGTTTCCGGTTGCTGCCCTTGGGGTTGCAGCAATAGTTGCGATACCAAAACTGCGCACTCGATTCCTCGGAGCAGGAGTTATCGCACTGGCGCTAACCATTCCTTTTGTTTTTGCTGCCGTGCAGTCAGGGGAGGCCTTAGAGGAGGTCTACTACGAGCCTGAGCCACACTCTGAGTATGGCGAAATGATGATGCCAATCGCTTTAGGAACCCTCGCGGTTGCTGTGGCGGTGTGGCTAGCAATCAAGTACAACTGGCCAAAATTTATTGCCATGAGTCTGGGCTTCCTAATGGTCTCTGCCTCGATTGGCGCAAGTGCAATGACCTTCGTTGTGGGCCACTCTGGAGCAGAGGCCACTTGGGGCGGCAAGTCGGAACTGTTCATCTATGA
>JBMUBK010000103.1:0-3179 GCA_049457355.1 Aquiluna sp. | reverse complement strand
TTGAGACAAAAGCAATGGTCTGGTTGCTGGGGGTAAAGTCCCTAAACCTGATTGCCGAGGCGGCAGGTGTTATGACCTCGCTCTTGAAGTAGCTGCGCATGTTCCTCGCATAGTCAAACTCCCAGACCTCGCCGGAATCCAGGTACTGCTCCGGCTGGACCGGCTCACCGCCACCGCGAATGACCTCGTGGATGACCCTGGTGCCCTCAGGCAGCTGGTCGATTATCACCTTCAGGTCGCTTGCCGCCATGTGCTTGGCCGCATCGATGCGAAATCCGGCAACCCCAAGGGACAGAAGGTCGTTTAGATAGGTGAGGATCTGGTTCTGGACGTTTTCTAGCTTCTGGTTGAGGTCACTAAGAGCTAGAAGCTCACAGGTTTGGACCTGCGCGAGATCTTTATAGCTACTGATGGAATCATCGGGGGTGAGGTTGCAGTTGTGGAAATCCTCGCGAGAGTAGAGGCCCTCATACTCGTACTTGGTGAACTCGGTTCCGGCATAACCGGTTCCCGAGGTTTGGGCGGTCATGTGGTTGATTACAGCGTCGGCAATGATGTCAACTCCTTGCTCGCTGCAGGTGGCAACCATGTTGGCAAACTGCTCACGGGTTCCGAACCTTGATTCGATTTTGTAACTAACGGGCTGGTAGACCGTCCACCACGCAGCTCCGGTGATGTGCTCCTGAGGGGGTGAGATAAGAACCCAGTCCACACCGGAATTTGCGAGAAACTCACACTCAGCCGCGATTGAGTCCCAAGGCCACATAAACAGCTGAACACCAATCAGTGACTCATAGCGAATTTCAGTCTGAGCCGGTTCTGGCGCTTCGGTTTGACTTGCGCACCCCACCAGCGTTGCTGCTGAGAGAACCGAGCCGATTAGGGCTGAGAGAAAACGCACCGTTCAATGCTAAACGATAGGCTAGGCAAGGCTTTGCGCCAGGTGCGCAGTAATTTCAGGAGAAAAATGAGCAAAATCAAGGTAGTTGGCAAGGTTGTTGAGCTTGATGGCGATGAGATGACTCGCATCATTTGGCAGGACATCAAGGACAACCTGATCCTGCCCTTCCTGGACATCGATCTCGAGTACTACGATCTCTCGGTTCAGCACCGCGATGAGACAGATGACCAGGTCACCATCGATGCCGCGAACGCCATCAAGACCCACGGGGTCGGTGTGAAGTGTGCGACTATCACCCCCGATGAGGCAAGAGTCGAAGAATTTGGACTCAAGAAGATGTGGCGCAGCCCAAACGGCACCATCAGGAACATTTTGGGGGGCGTGGTCTTCCGTGAGCCAATCATCATCTCCAACGTCCCAAGGCTTGTGCCTGGCTGGACCAAGCCAATTGTGATTGGCCGTCACGCTCACGGAGATCAATACAAGGCAACAGACTTCAAGGTGCCAGGCAAGGGCGTTGTCACCATGACCTGGACCCCTGCCGATGGCTCCGAGCCTCAGACCATGCAGATTGCTGAGTACCCGGAGAACGGCGGCGTGGCCATGGGCATGTACAACTACATTGACTCGATTAGAGACTTTGCCAGGGCATCCTTCAACTACGGGCTTTCCCGCGGTTACCCCGTCTACATGTCAACCAAGAACACCATCCTGAAGGCCTACGACGGCGCCTTCAAGGACACCTTCCAAGAGGTTTTCGACGCCGAGTATGCAGACAAGTTTGCGAAGGCGGGACTGACCTATGAGCACAGGCTCATCGATGACATGGTTGCAGCCTCTTTGAAGTGGGAGGGTGGCTATGTCTGGGCCTGTAAGAACTACGACGGTGACGTGCAGTCCGACACGGTTGCTCAGGGCTTTGGATCTCTGGGACTTATGACCTCAGTACTTACTACCCCGGACGGCAAGTCGGCGCTCGCGGAAGCCGCTCACGGCACCGTTACCCGCCACTACCGCCAGTGGCAGAAGGGTGAGAAGACCTCAACCAACCCAATTGCCTCGATCTTTGCCTGGACCCGAGGCCTGATGCACCGAGCCAAGCTGGATGGCACCCCTGAGGTCGCAAAGTTTGCCCAGACCCTTGAAGATGTGATCATCAAGACAGTCGAGTCTGGCCACATGACCAAGGACCTTGCCGCACTTGTTGGCAAGGAACAGAAGTGGCAGACCACCGAGGAGTTCATGGCAACCCTCGCTGAGAACATGCGCAAGGAAATGGCCTAAGAACTAGCCCCCATGAGGGGCTGTGGAAAACTCCCTGCAGGAAACTGCGGGGAGTTCTAGCGGAAAATGATGGTTCTTTGACCATCGAGCAGGACGCGGTGTTCGGCGAACCACCTGATTGCCTGGGTGAGGGTCTTTGACTCCGCGTCTTGCCCTATCTGGACAAGCTTGCCTTTCGAGTCGCTGTGTTCAACACGCGTGACGTTTTGTTCGATGATTGGGCCCTCGTCGAGGTCTTCAGTAACAAAGTGTGCTGTGGCACCGATTAGCTTCACACCCCGAGCGTGTGCCTGGGCGTATGGGTTAGCGCCCTTGAAGCCTGGCAAAAACGAGTGGTGGATGTTGATAATTCGACCGGCAAACTCCTCGCAGAATTCTGGCGAGAGAATCTGCATGAAGCGAGCGAGAACTATTAGCTCAACCTTGTTTTCATGGATGAACTCCCGCAGTCTCTTTTCAAACAATGCCTTATCAACGCCGGTATTGATTTCGTGGTGTTCGAACTCGGCTCCGTAGAAGGTTGCCATTGACCTTAGATCTGGGTGGTTGGCAAATACCCCTGAGACTTCAATTGGGAGCTGCTCGGAGCGGTGCCTAAATAGAACGTCATTTAGGCAGTGACCGGCCTTGGAAACGAGCAGCACAGTCCGCATTGGCCGCCCGACGAAGTCGAGCACGTACTCAAGCTCAAAGTCACCAATTATTTTCTCGATTTGCTTTTCAAAGTCGGACTTCGAGATGTCGGCCTCTATCTGAAGCCTCATGAAAAACCTTCCAGTGTCCTCAGATGTGAATTGCTGGCTCTCAGTGATGTTTCCGCCGGCGTCAACGACAGCACCAGATATCGCATGGACAATGCCAGGTTTGTCGGGGCAAACAAAAGTTAGGACCCAGTGCTCTTTTTGACTCACGTGCTCAATCCTATTGAGCGAGCCGCGATGGTAAGCCGCTGGGGACTTGTAAACTTGGGGGATGCCACTAGCCGAAAACCACA
>JBMUBK010000102.1:0-3238 GCA_049457355.1 Aquiluna sp. | reverse complement strand
GGCGCAATCTCAAGCTGTTGGGTGTAGTGGGCATGCACCTCAACCAGCACCCTCATGCCCCTGGCCTGAATCTTCGCAGTGAGCTCTGACACGTACTCCAAGGTCTCTTTGGTCATGAATGAATCGGTGCCGGGGGTTTTGATTGCGTAGCCGACGGCGTCGAGCCTCACAACCTTGACTCCTCCAGACTCAAGCGCATCCAGCACCCTGTCGATGTAGGCCTCGCCTGCCGGGTGACGAACATCAATGTCTACCTGAGAGGGCATAAAGCTTGTCCAGACCAGCCTTCTCGTGCCGGCGATGTTGTAGGCGGTAAAGGGCAGTCCAGGTCTGGGACGGTAGAAGCTGGTTATTGTTTCTTCGGTTCCGCCAGTTGGAAAGACCTTGTCGAAGGTCAGGAACATCCCAGCAAACTCGCTAGCGTCCCCTTTTTCCTGCCAGTCAAGAAACTCAGGGCTGAGGTTAGATGCGTGGTTGATTATGAGATCTGCTGTGAGCTCGTGAGTCGCCGAGATCCTGCGGAAGTCTTCCCAGCTACCAAGACGAGGGTCGACGATGGTGTGGTCAATCGGGTCGAAGCCGGCATCGTCCCCGTCAAAAGGGTGAAAAAAGGGCAGCACATGAACGCCGGAAAAATCCGAGAGCTCATTGGCTAAGAGCTTTTCGATGTGGCTGAGTGAGCCACCGAGTCTCTCGGCATAAACGAGGATGCTTGCGCCAGCCAAAGCCAATACCTAACTGTCTGTAATCGTTTACAAAACTAGGCACAACTCTAGTGATTTGCCAAGGCAGTATTTGCTTCGTAAGCGAATTACATCGAGCACTCTGGAGTGCCGCCGGGTAGCCTGTGGCGGTTCTTGGCAATCCAGTAGTAGACGCGCTCTGCGAGGTGATTGATGCCGGGAATTCTGAGCAGGTAACCGGCAACGCGCCAAAGAGTCTTGGAGTCAATAAATAACTGGGCAATGGCTTCTGCCGCAACAAAATACTTGCCATCGCGAACGTAATAAACAGCTTTTGAGGTGAGCTCCTCGCTCAAGCCCAGCGAGGCAAGGTCTAGCTTTTGGTAGGGGCGAATTGGAACCTGGTCCTTGATCATCTTGCGAAAGACCCTGGCCGCGGAAGAGCAGAAGGCACAGTCGCCGTCAAAGATAAAGAGCCTTGCATCCATTGTTTACAAGCCTAACTCGGGTGTAGCGTAGAGAGGTTGCCCAATTTATGGGCAGTGGAGGCGTAGTCTGAAACAGTGAGCCAACCTGGTCGCAAAAAGACCCTGCACCCGACCCAGATAGTGGTCATGGCATTCGGTGCAGCGGTGATCGTTGGCACCATCTTCTTGCTTTTCCCCTTTTCGACGGCCGCGGGCAACTCAACCGACTTCGTCACAGCATTTTTTACAGCAGTCTCTGCCGTCTGCATCACCGGACTCACGGTCGTTGACACCGGCACCCACTGGTCGGGCTTTGGCCAGGTAGTGATTCTCTTCCTGATTCAACTCGGTGGGCTTGGGATCGTCTCGTTCGCAACTCTTGTAGGACTGCTAATTTCGGGTCGAATCTCCCTACGCGACAGATTGAACACCCTTTCTGAGGCGAAGATCATCGGCATTGACAACGTGCCCGCGCTGCTGAGAACGATTCTCCTTGTTTACTTTGGCTTTGAGATTGCCCTTGCCATCTACCTAATCGCTAGGTTGCGCATCACCTATGAGGAGTCGATGGGGGAAGCAATCTGGAACGGACTTTTCCACGCGGTCTCTGCATTCAATAACGGCGGTTTTTCGCTCTACTCCGACAGCATGGCCTCTTTCTCCCAGGATCTGTTCGTAATCGCTCCGATTGCAGTTGCGGTTATTGTCGGCGGCCTCGGTTTTCCGGTTTTGATTGAGCTTCATGAGCGCATTTGGGGGCTCAACAAGCAGCAAAGTGGCAAGCCTCGCAGGTTCTCCCTTCACACCAGGGTCACCCTCGCTGCAACTATCGTGCTGCTGACCCTCGGGTCGGTATTCATCGGCGTTATGGAGTGGAGCAACCCCAAGACCCTCGGGGGACTAAACGTACTTGAGAAGCTCTGGAATGCCGCTTTCATGTCGGCCATGCCTCGCTCAGGTGGGCTCAGTAGCGTCGATGTCGGCCAGATGGATCCGGCAACCTGGCTGGGCCTTGATTTCATGATGTTCATTGGAGGCGGCAGCGCGTCTACCGCCGGAGGCATCAAGGTGACAACAATCGCCATCCTCTTCTTCATCATCTACACCGAGGTTCGTGGTGAGACGGCGGTGAATGTTGGAAACCGAAGGCTGCCAAGGTCCATTCAGCGACAGGCCCTAACCCTGGTATCGCTTTACGCAATGCTGATTATCTTCAGCACCATCTTCCTTGCAGCAACCACCGACTTCTCTCTCGATGAGCTGCTATTCGACGTGATTTCCGCCGCTGCCACAGTCGGCTTATCGACAGGCATAACTGCTGATCTTCCAGACTTTGCCAAAGTCTGGCTCGCAATACTGATGTTCGTTGGCCGATTGGGCCCTGTGGTGATCGCATCCGCGCTTGCTCTCAGGGTCACAAGAAGGCACTATGAATTACCGAAGGAAAGGCCCCTAATTGGCTAAGGAAAAGACAAAGAAGCGCATCATTCACTCCAATGTGATCGTTATTGGTTTGGGTCGATTCGGATCATCACTGGCTCGGGAGCTTATGAAGACCGGGCACGAGGTGCTCGGAGTTGATACGGATGAGCGCATCGTTCAAAACATGTCTCAGGAGCTCACCCACACAGTCAGGGCCGACACCACTGACGAGGCAACCCTGAAAGAACTCGGAATCAGCGAGTTTGACTCTGCGGTAGTGGCCATTGGCGCCGACCTCGAGGCCAGCATCTTGACTACCGCGCTGCTTTTGCAGCTGGGGGTTCCAAATGTCTGGGCCAAGGCAAACTCAACCTCTCACGGCCTGATCCTGGATCAGCTTGGCTGCCACCACGTGATCTTCCCTGAGTATGAGATGGGCAAGCGAGTCGCTCACATGGTTTCTGGCGAGACCCTTGACTATGTGCCTATTGATAACGACTTCGTCATGGTCAAGAGCGAGGTACCAGCTAGTTTTGATGGCAGGACACTCGCAGAGCTCAAGATTCGCTCGACCTACGGCGTCACGGTCGTAGCCGTTACGACAGGGGATGGCAAGTACACCCCAGCCTTCCCAGAGACCGTGCTTAATGAGGGCAACCAGATTGT
>JBMUBK010000101.1:0-3242 GCA_049457355.1 Aquiluna sp. | reverse complement strand
ATTGTTGCCACCCTCAGCTACCTGTACCACCCTCAATTTGAGCTGATGGTTGCTCAGGTTGTGGTTGGTATGGCACTCACCGTTCTGATTATTTGGTCCTCGGCGAAGGTATTGAGCGAGAAGTGGTGGGTTGGACGCCTAGCGATGCTCTCTGTTGTGGCGGGTCTAATGAACGCAACGGCACTCAATGTTTTCTACAGCCTGCTGGCAGCTCCAGCCGGAGGCAGATTTTCTCTGGGGCTTGAGAGCGTTCTGGGCGGCTTGGTTTTGACCGCCCTTGGCTACCTATGGTTTGTTCTTAGGCCTAAGGAAGAAAAAGACACCGGCAGCAACAAGTCCAAGCGATAGCCAAAGGAGCCAATAGCCAATCTCAGGCTGCTCTTCCACCTCAAGTTCGACATCACCCGCACATGCCGGATAGCCAAAATCAGGATCAGCGACGTAGCCGGTTTCGTTGATTATCGAGAACTCAAAGGAGTCTGAAATTGGGTGGCCATCCTGTGAAACAACCCTCCAAGAAACTCCATAGTCGCCAGCTGCATCGAGATCAAGGGAGAGAAGCCCATCCCGCCCCATAGTTGGAAGGCAGCCTGCATAAACAACTTCCCCGTTTGGCCCAGTCACCACAATTTCATTACCGGACTCAATCTCTAGAAGCTCATTGTTGAAGGTGAGTTTGAGCTCGACAACACCTGCGCTTACGGTTTCACTTTCACCAGGGGACTGGTCCACGAGCTGATCGTGGGCCTTCGCTGGTAGCGGAAAGGCCATGAGCAGGGCAATAGCTAAGGCCCAGAGTTTATGCTTCATTGTTGAAAGTCTAGGCAGGTGAGATGAAACATATCTTCATTGGGGTCAGTAGCGGTCTAGCCGCGGGACTTGTGATCCTGCTCGCACTCTTCAACGGTCCCTGGTCCCTAGAGCCGGGCTCGTCTCCGATCGCCTCTGAGACCCAAACAGCGCAGCCCGAGGCCACCCTCGAGGCTCAGCCAGAGCCAACTGAAGAGGCCACCGAGGAGCCTGAGCCCGAGGTTGTTCAGTGCTCGGTTAGTGAGTTAGAAGATGCCGAAGACATCCTCGATTTGCAGGCTCAGGTAATAAACGCTGAAACCGGTGAGGTCCTATTTGATCGGGGGAGCGCTACCCCTGCGCGCTCCGCGTCAATCATGAAGCTCTTCACCGCGGCAGCTGCGCTCGAGACCCTGGGGCCAAATTATCGGGTCACCACCCGCGTCTACGCAGATAGCCAGGACCCGAGCATCATCTACTTGGTAGGTGCTGGAGATGTAACCCTGTCTAGAACTGGCATCGGCGTCGATTCGGTCTATGACGACGCACCAGACCTTGTGGACCTTGCAAACCAGATCTCCCGTTGGAATAGAGCCCAAACCTTCAGCCAGATCGTCTTAGACAGCACCATCTATGGCTCCGCCGATGGTGAGTACCAGAGCGTCTGGGATCAGCGGGGACTCACGAATGGCTACATGTCCCCGGTCTCCGCGCTGCAGGTGGATGGCGATAGGGATAATCCCCAGGCCAAGGACTCTCCCAGGTCGACAGATCCGGTGAGCAGAGCCGGAGAGTGGTTCAAGGAGGCGCTTGGAGAGAGCGCTAGCGAGTCCATGGTTGTCAAAGGAATTGCGCCACCAGATGCCGTTGAGATTGCAAGTGTTCGCTCTGCACGCATGTCGACCTGGATCGATTACATGTTGGTGGTTAGCGACAACAGCCTGGCGGAGGCGATCTCGAGGTTGGTGTCTCTCGATGTTGGACTTAATGGTTCGTTCAGCTCACTGACCCAGGCCTACCAAAGGGCTTTGCGGGATACTGGTTTGGACCTCAGCGGGCTGGTGGTTGAGGACGGCTCGGGACTCTCGCGCTATAACCAAATTGCCCCTGAGACCGTGAATGAGCTTCTCAAGCTAATTGATGCGGGGTATGGAGACTTTGAGCTCATTCGCCAGGGTATGCCGGTTGCCGGAACGCCGGGCTCGCTCAGCTACCGCTTTGAGGATGCGGTTGGCAAGGTGGCGGCCAAGACTGGCTGGATTCGCACCGGCTATTCCCTGGCCGGATTCCTAGAACCGGACAGCGAGAACAAGTTGATCTTTACCGTCTATAACCTCGGCGATGTCCAGATCAAACACCGGGAGGCCATGGATGCCTTGGTAATGGGCTTCTATAACTGCGGCACATCTCTGGTAAACAGGTAGCTATGGCAAGCGCACTTTTCATAATCGACGTCCAAAACGACTTTTGTGAGGGAGGCGCTCTCGCATGCCAGGGCGGCGCAGCGGTTGCGAGCAAGATAACGAGCTTCGTAAACGAAAACCCAAATCGCTACGACTTCGTGATCGCCTCTAGGGATTGGCACACTCCGGGAGATCTAAACGGCGGACACTTCCCTCCTGAGGGCGAAGAGCCGGACTTTGTCACCACCTGGCCGCTTCACTGCCTAGCAGGTGAGGAGGGCGCCGAGTATCACCCAAACCTTGATGTGTCGATTATCGATATCCACATCAAGAAGGGTCAGGGTGCTCACGGCTACTCGATTTTTGAAGGCACAACCGACCAGGGTGAGGCTTTGCCAGATTTACTAAAGCGTCTTGAAATCGACGAGGTTGACGTCGTCGGCATTGCAACCGACTACTGCGTCAGAGCCTCTTCGATAGATGCCGTGACAAACGGCTTGGCAGTGAGGGTAGTCACGTCTCTCACTGCAGGCGTTGCTCCCGAAAGCACCGAGGCAGCAATTGATGACATGGCTGATGCTGGGGTAGAGGTTCTAGCTACTCCCTAGGAGTCTTTTCTCGCACCCTCACTTGGCGCGACAGAGAAAACGTTTGGCTCCGCAAAGCCCTTCTTGGCAAATATGGCCTTGCAGTGCTCCCTTAGAAGCTCCATCTTGCTCTGGTCAATAATCGCAATCGCAGCACCGCCAAAGCCGCCACCGGTCATCCTTGCACCAACTGCACCAACCTCCATGGCTAGCTCTACAGCAGTGTCAAGCTCCACAACGGAGATCTCGAAGTCATCACGCATTGAGGCATGAGACTGCAGAAGCAGCTCCCCGAGCCTTGCGAGGTCACCTTTTTTGAGGGACTCAACGGCATCCAGCACCCGGCGATTCTCCGTTACAACGTGCTTGCAGCGGCGATAGGTGACATCGTCAAGCTTTTCCTCCATGTGTGGAAGGTCAGCCTCGCTCAGCTCTCGAAGAGATGAGACGCCCATCTTCTTCG
>JBMUBK010000100.1:0-3256 GCA_049457355.1 Aquiluna sp. | reverse complement strand
ATCGACTCCGTGTCATCGGCACTTTCTAGGTTGAACCGTCGGTACTGGTCCTTTTTGGGAAGGCCATCTTCAAAGACGACCATGGAGCCAACCGTTCCGGTCCCTGATAGGTGCGAAATGTCAAAGCACTCAATGCGCAGCGGGGCCTCTTTCATCCCAAGAGCCCTTTGAATCCCAGCCAGAGCATCTGCTCTGGCGGTGAAGTCACTGCTTCGCTTTAGCTTGTAGCTATTGAGAGCGTGAGCGGCATTATTCAGAGCCGTCTTAGCGAGTGTCGCCTTTTCACCTCGCTGAGCAACCGCAACCTTCACGGGCTTTCCCCGCACCTCGCTCAGGAAGGCCTCGATGGGCTTTTTATCGGCTGGAAGTTCCGGAACTAAGAGCAACTTCGGAACCTCCATCGAGGTCCCCTTGGAGTTTGGCGTGTAGAGCTCTTGGATTAGATACTCCACCAACTCCGAGTTGTTTCTATCTAGCTCGAGATCAACAACCATTGACCTGTTACCTCGAATGCGGCCTCCGCGGACGATGAAGATACTGACTGCAGCGCTCAGTTCATCTCGTGCAAGACCTATGAGATCCGCATCTGTCTGATCCGAGAGCACCACGGTCGTTTTCTCGAGCACCTTCTCCAAGGCGGCGACATCGTCTCTTAGGTTGGCGGCAAGTTCGTAGTTCTCGGAATCGCTCGCTGCCTGCATTTTCTTTCGCAGATCCTGAACATGCTGCTCGCTGCCACTTGCAACAAAGTCCCCAAGACGCTTGGCGAGGGCCTTGTGTTCTGGCTTGGATATTCTGTCCACACAAGGCGCAGCACATTTCCCTATCTCGGCAAGCAGACAGGGCCTTCCCGAGCGCACAGCGCGGTCGTAGACGCCCTTTGAGCAAGACCTGACCGGATACACCTTGAGCAGGGTGTCCAGGGTTTCACGGATGGCCCAGGCTTGAGTGTAGGGACCGAAATATCGAAGACCCTTGATCTCCCTATTTCTGGTTATAAAGGCTCTGGGAACCTCAGCCGACACCGAGATTGCTAGGTAGGGATAGCTCTTGTCATCGCGGAATCTAACGTTAAAGGGCGGGTCAAATTCCTTGATCCACATGAACTCCAGCTGGAGCGCGTCGTATTCGGTGTCGACAATCGTCCACTTCACGTCCGATGCGGCTAAGAGCATTCTTTGGGTGCGCTCGTGCAGCTTTGAGAAGGTGCCAAAGTAGCTGGTCAGACGGGACTTGAGGTTCTTAGCCTTGCCGACATAGAGAACCTTGCCTCTGGAATCCAGAAAGCGGTAGACCCCAGGTTGAGTTGGAATCTCTGAGGTCTTTGGCCTGAAGGTGAGCTTTGTCATGGCTAAGCCAGCAGCTCGGCCAAGAACTTACCGGTGTGAGAGGACTTGTTGGCTGCAACTTTCTCGGGAGTTCCCTCGGCGACAATCTGCCCGCCTCCGCTACCCCCTTCGGGCCCAAGGTCAATTACCCAGTCGCAACAGCGGATCACATCCAAATTGTGCTCGATGACAATGACGGTATTGCCCTTGTCGGTGAGGTCTGCAAGTACGTTCAGAAGCTTCTTCGTGTCTTCGAAGTGGAGACCGGTTGTTGGCTCATCCAGGACGTAAATTGTCCTTCCGGTCGACCTGCGCTGCAGCTCGGTCGCAAGCTTTACTCGCTGAGCCTCGCCACCAGAAAGAGTCGTCGCGCTCTGGCCAAGCCGGACATAGCCAAGCCCAACATCAACCAGGGTGTTTAGGTACCTAGCAATTGAGTTGATGGGAGCAAAGAATTCGGCTGCCTCGCTGATGGGCATCGATAGGACATCCCCCACTGACTTGCCCTTGTATTTCACCTGCAGAGTCTCACGGTTATAGCGGGCACCCTTACAGTCCTCGCAGGTGACGTAGACATCGGGCAGAAAGTTCATTTCAATGCGGATAGTTCCGTCACCGCTGCAGCTCTCGCAACGACCGCCCTTCACATTGAAGGAGAACCTACCCTGCTGGTAACCGCGCACCTTCGACTCCGGGGTGTCGGCAAAAAGCTTCCTAATGTGATCAAAGACTCCGGTGTATGTCGCGGGGTTGGACCGCGGGGTGCGGCCAATGGGTGCCTGGTCAACGTGCACAACCTTGTCGAGCTGCTCGAGTCCTTCGACCCTGATGTGCCTGCCAGGAACCCCCTTTGCCCCATTGAGCTTGTTTGCAAGGACCTGATAGAGCACGTCATTAACAAGCGATGATTTGCCCGAGCCACTTACGCCCGTAACCGCGGTCATTACCCCAAGGGGGAAGCTGACAGAGACATCCCTAAGGTTGTTCTCTTTGGCTCCAATAACTTTGATCTGGCGCTCTTTACTGACCTTGCGCCTTTTGGCAGGAGTTTCTATCTTGAGTCGTCCGGAGAGGTAGTCACCGGTGATTGAGGTGCGGTTATCCAAGATGGCCGCGTAGGAACCGGAGTGGACAACTTCGCCTCCACCAAGGCCTGCTCCAGGACCAATGTCGACCAACCAGTCTGCAGCCTTGATGGTGTCCTCATCGTGCTCAACCACGATCAGGGTGTTGCCCAGGTCACGGAGCTTGATGAGCGTCTCAATTAGCCTGCGATTATCGCGCTGGTGCAACCCAATTGACGGCTCGTCTAAAACGTATAGAACACCTGTGAGTCCAGCCCCAATCTGGGTCGCAAGCCTGATCCTTTGGGCCTCACCACCCGAGAGGGACCCCGCACTGCGCTCAAGTGAGAGATAATCCAGCCCCACCGCAAGAAGGAAGTCGAGCCTCGCCCTAATTTCCCTGAGAACCTGGGCGGCAATCTTTTGTTCTCGCGCTGTCAGCTTGAGCGTCTCAAAAAAGTCGTGAGCCTGACCGAGTGAGTAGACAGCTACATCGTGGATGGATTTTCCGTGGACCTTGACCGCCAAAACTTCGGGCCTGAGTCTTGCTCCCTGACAGGCTGGACAGGGGATTTCCCTTAGAAACTCTGCCCATTTTCCGCGTGCCCAGTCGGAGTCAGACTCCATGTAGCGACGCTCAACATAAGGAAGGACACCCTCAAAACCAGAGGTGTAGCGCATCTCTCTTCCATACTTAGAGCGCCATTTGACCTGAACCTCGAAGTCATTGCCATTTAGTACCGCGTCCTGAACGGCCTCAGGGAGTTTTTCCCATGGGGTGTCCAGGTCAAACTCAAGATCGTCTGCAAGGCCCGCCAAGAGTCTCGTGAAGTAGCTGTAAAGGCCTTTGCCCTGGGTAGACCA
>JBMUBK010000099.1:0-3373 GCA_049457355.1 Aquiluna sp. | reverse complement strand
GAGTGCAGCTGCAAATACCCCTGCAGCGAGGAAGAGATAAACCGGACCCACACCTAGGGCATCAACAGCACTACCCACCGCATACATCGAAATAAGTGGGCCAGCGTGCCAGATTGTCATCTCTAGTGCAAAGACTCGCCCCCGCTTATTTGCAGGGATCTTCTTTTGAATCACTGTGTTGAGAAGCGGCAATAGGGGGCCCCAAGCTAGGCCCAGGAAGAAAAAGAAGACGACCATCAGCGGAACCGGTGGCAAGAAGCTGAGCGGGAACATTGAAAGCCCAATGCCCAAGATTGCAATTCTCAAAATTGTTGCGTAGCTGAACCTCTGATGTAGCTTCTCAAAGCCAAGCGCCCCAATGACAGACGCTCCAGCACCCGCCGAGATCACAAGTCCAAGACCTTCTGGGTCACCTAGGGCAGTGAAGTGAGCGGGCAACACCACCATCTCGGTTGGCAGGTAGATAACTGCCAGGGTCATGATGGCCGCCATCATCACAAACACCGAAGGGTTAGAAAACAAAATCTTGAAGCCCTGAAGCGCGTAAATGAAGAAGGGTTCTTTCTCGCTCTCGTCGTTCGCCTCGTGCTTCTCCGTGACAAAAATCGTGGTTGCAAAGCCTGCCGAGAGGAGCCCCATGAGTGCTACGACATAAAAGGTGTTGGTTGACCCAATCAAGGCAATGAAGAAGGTTGCGAGCGCCGGCCCAATAGCAAAACCCGCAGCAAAGATCGCCTCGTGGATTGAGTTGGCCCTGTCCAGAGTCATCTTCGCCGGCTCGGCTACGTCGGGAACCAAAGACTTCCTGGCTGTTGCGCCTCCTGGTGCAACAACGCCTCTGGCGATACCGATGATTATGAGCAGCGGAATAGTGAGACCTATCGCCCAATCAACCAGTGGGATCAAAAGTGCAGTAAAGGCAGTAAGAAACTCCACCCAAATTGCTGTGCGCTTGCGACCAAAGCGGTCAATTATCGAACCAACGAGCGGGGCAAAAATAAGTCCTGGAATACCGGTAATTGCGACCACCAGCCCGGCGGTTGCTGCCGAATCGGCCAACTCAAGAGCAATCCAGGGTATGGCGATAAACACCATCGACCCAGAGATCACGCTTGTGATCGAAGCAAACTGGGTGAGAACAAAAGGCGCGAGTCTGCGCTGCACCTAACCCTCTTATCTAAAGTCCTAAATCACTCAGCGAGAGTGCCGAGTAATACGCATAGCCAGCTGATTCTATAGCCGCCCGAGCGCCCGTATCGCGATCCACAACAGTGGCGATTGCAAGGACCTTTGCCCCGGCCTCCTCGGCAGCCTTTGCAGCCGCAAGCGGGGAACCGCCGGTCGTTGAAGTGTCCTCCAGAATCACTACATTCTTGCCAGAAATATCCGGCCCCTCGACTTGCCTAGCCATGCCGTGCTTCTTGGCTTCTTTCCTCACTACAAACGCATCTAGGCTCATGCCTCTTGCGCTTGCCTGGTGAAGCATCGCGGTTGCGACCGGGTCAGCACCCATCGTCAGGCCCCCAACTGCATCGGGAGATAGCCCAGCATCCGAAAGCAAGTCCAGCATGACTTTTCCCACGAGCACCGCTGCCTCGTGGTGAAGGGTTGCTCTGCGCAGGTCAACGTAGTAGTCAGCTTCTATGCCAGAGGAAAGGGTGACTTTGCCATGGACAACAGCAAGCTCTGAGACCAATTGAGCAAGTGCAAGCTTGTCTTGAGCGGGACTGGTCATAGTTAGAGTTTAGGAGTGGAAATCGCAACCTGGAACGTCAACTCGGTAAGAGCAAGGGCTCAGCGGGTGGTTCAGTTCCTTGAGCGCACAAAGGTCGATGTTCTTGCCATGCAAGAGATTAAGTGCAAACCAGAGCAGTTCCCCTATGCAGATTTTGAGGCAATTGGCTACAAGGTAATCGCCCACGGCCTCAACCAGTGGAACGGCGTTGCCTTTGCCTACAAAGAAGACCTTGAGCCGCAGGAGATAGAAACATCATTTCCCCAGCAGCCTCACTTCAAAGACGTCCTTGAGGCAAGAGCACTGGGTGCTACCTTCAATGGCGTAAGAGTCTGGAGCCTCTACGTCCCCCACGGCCGGGGACTCGATGACCCACACATGGACTACAAGCTTGAGTTTTTAGAGCGTCTCGGATCTCATGTTGCCGAGGAGCTGGAAGAGAATCCCGAAAGTCAGATTGCACTGGTTGGGGATTTCAATATCGCTCCGCTTGACACTGACGTGTTCAATGTTGGGTTCTTTGAGACCCATGTCTCCCAGCCAGAGCGAGATGTATTTGAAGTATTTGAGCAGATTGGCTTCACCGACCTGCACCGCAAGTTTGTTCCCGACGGCTACACCTACTGGGACTACAAGGACCTGAGGTTCCCGCGCAACGAGGGCATGAGAATTGACTTCATTCTCAGCTCACCCGAGCTAACCGAAAAAATCACATCAGGGAGCATAGAAAGAGACGAGCGCAAGGGTGAGGGGCCAAGCGATCATGTGCCGGTCATCTCGACAATCGCAAACTGAGTCAGAGGACTAGACCTCCGCGCTCTCCCTTACGTTTGAAACCTCAAGACCACTGGCATCGTTTGCCACATCAACACGGACAAAGCTGCCGTCTTCGACCTCACCAGCAAGCAGAAGATTCGCGAGCTTGTCGTCGATCTCTCTTTGCATCAGCCTGCGCAGTGGCCTCGCCCCATAGACAGGGTCGTAGCCATGCTCCGCCAGCCATAACCTTGCTGCTGGAGTAACTCCAAGGGTTAGTCGCTTCGCCTCGAGTCGCGTCATAAGCCTCTCAACCTGCAGATCGACAATTGAACCCAGCTCCTCCTTGGTGAGTGAGTCAAAGATCACAACATCATCGAGTCGGTTTAGGAACTCTGGCTTAAACGACGTGCGAACCATGTCCATAACAGCCTCGCGCCTTTGGGCTTCCTCTAAGTCCTCGGCAATAAGGAACTGAGATCCGAGGTTCGAGGTCATGATGAGGATGACGTTGCGGAAGTCTACGGTTCTGCCCTGACCATCGGTGAGCCTTCCGTCGTCCAGGACCTGTAGCAAGATGTCGAAGACCTCTGGGTGAGCCTTCTCGATTTCATCGAGCAATACAACGGAGTAGGGCCTGCGCCTAATTGCCTCGGTTAGCTGACCACCCTCGTCATAACCGACATACCCTGGAGGGGCACCAATGAGCCTGCTAACGCTGTGCTTCTCACCGTATTCGCTCATGTCTATGCGAACCATGGACTTTTCATCATCAAACAAAAACTCCGCCAGGGACTTTGCCAGCTCGGTCTTACCCACCCCAGTCGGACCCAGGAACATAAATGAGCCTGTTGGACGATCCGGGTCCGAGATTCCAGCCTT
>JBMUBK010000098.1:0-3400 GCA_049457355.1 Aquiluna sp. | reverse complement strand
GACCAGGTCAAGTCGATTGGTGGCGAGTACCTAGCTGTTGAAATTGAAGAGCAGATGCAGTCCTCAGATGGCTATGCGAAGGAAACCAGCAAGGCCTATGACAAGAGGGCAGCTGAGATTTACACCGAGCAGGCCGAGGATGTAGACATCATCATCACGACCGCCCTGATCCCGGGCAGGCCAGCACCCAAGCTCATCACCGCAAAAGACGTGGCCAAGATGAAGCCTGGAAGCGTGATTGTGGACATGGCTGCAGCCCAGGGTGGAAACGTCGCCGGTTCGGTAGCTGGAAAGCGCATAGTCACCAAGAACGGCGTAATCATTCTTGGCTACACCGACCTGCCATCAAGACTGCCAGCGCAGTCATCCCAGCTCTACGGCACGAACCTTGTGAACCTTTTGAAGCTTCTAACGCCCAAGAAGAAGGGCAAGCTGGAGCTTGATTTTGAGGATGTCGTGCAGCGCTCGGTGACGGTCGTGAAGAGCGGCGAGATAACCTGGCCACCACCACCGGTTCAGGTCTCGGCCGCTCCAGTTGCGAAACCTGAAGTGCCGGCTGAGATGCCAGAGAAAAAGAAGATGTCAGGCCGCACCAGGGGCTTGTTGATTACCGCAGGACTTGCTGCACTGTTTGGAGTTGTTTCATTAGCACCACCACCGCTACCGCAACACTTCTTGGTGCTGACGCTGTCGGTGGTTGTTGGCTTCTATGTGATCGGTAAGGTCCACCACGCCCTCCACACCCCGCTGATGAGCGTTACCAACGCCATCTCGGGCATTGTGGTGGTGGCGGCAATTCTGCAGGTGACTGATTCAATCCTGCTGGTGCAGATACTTGCCTTTATTGGGGTACTGATCGCCAGCATCAATGTCTTTGGTGGCTTTGCGGTCACCCGTCGAATGCTCAAGATGTTCACGAAGGGAGACCAGTAATGACTGCGCTCGCTATCGCAAACGCAGCCTATGTGGCTGCCGCCCTTCTATTCATAATGAGCCTCGCAGGGCTCAGCAAGCACGAGACTGGTCGCACCGGTATCCGCTACGGCATCGCAGGAATGACGATTGCCATGTCGGCCACCATCTGGCTCACCTTCTCGGGCGAGTGGAATGAAAGCACTTCCACCGGCTTCGTACTGCTGCTGGTAGCACTTGGCGCCGGTGCAGTAATTGGTCTCTGGCGAGCCAAGGTAGTTGCGATGACTGGCATGCCGGAACTTATCGCTCTCTTCCACAGCTTTGTTGGGCTTACGGCAGTTTTGGTTGGCTGGAATGGCGCCCTGCACTCGGGTGACCTTTCGCCTGAGTTAGTCGGCGTCCACAGAGCCGAGGTCTTCATCGGCATCTTTATTGGTGCGGTGACCTTCACCGGCTCGATAGTTGCCTATCTCAAGCTCTCGGCCAAGATGTCATCGAAGCCATTGATCTTGCCTGGCAGGAACCTGCTAAACCTCTCCGCATTGATTGGGTTTATTGGGCTGACTGTCGCATATGTAATTACACCTCAGATGGGCTTCCTGATCGCAGTGACCATACTTGCGTTGGCACTTGGTTGGCACCTGGTGGCATCAATTGGTGGTGGAGATATGCCTGTGGTGGTCTCGATGCTCAACAGCTACTCAGGTTGGGCCGCTGCAGCTACTGGATTCCTGCTGAGCAATGACCTCTTGATTGTCACTGGAGCCCTCGTTGGGTCCTCCGGTGCATACCTTTCCTACATCATGTGCCGCGCGATGAACCGCTCGTTCATCTCGGTGATCTTTGGTGGCTACGGCATTGAGGCTCCAACCGAAAGCGATGAGGAAACCGGCGAGCACACCGAGATCGATGCCGCTCAGGTTGCCGAGATGCTCTCGGCAGCGAAGAGCGTTGTTATCACTCCCGGGTATGGCATGGCAGTTGCCCAGGCACAGTATCCAGTTGCCGAGCTTGCAAAGCGCCTCAAAGAAAAGGGCGTTGAGGTTCGCTTCGGTATCCACCCAGTAGCAGGAAGACTTCCCGGCCACATGAACGTGCTTTTGGCGGAGGCAAAGGTTCCATACGACATCGTTCTGGAGATGGACGAGATCAATGACGACCTGGCTGGAACGAACGTGGTCTTGGTTATCGGAGCTAATGACACCGTGAATCCTGCGGCAACTGAGAACCCTGGCAGCCCAATTGCGGGCATGCCGGTGCTCAGAGTCTGGGAGGCAGAGAACGTCATTGTCTTCAAGCGCTCAATGGCCTCTGGCTATGCAGGTGTTGCCAACCCGCTGTTCTATAAGCCAAACGCCAAGATGCTCTTTGGCGATGCCAAGGACAAGGTCGGAGATATTCTCAAGGCGCTCTAGTTTCTAGCGTTATCCTTTTCAGGCGCTGAAGAACGGAGTCCCATGGCTAATCAGCGAGGTTTTGCCAGTGACAACTACGCTGGCGTGCATCCCGAGGTTATGGCCCGAATGGCACAGGTCAATGAGGGACACCAGGTTGCCTATGGCGATGACACCGAGACAGCCAGGTTCCAAGAGGTAGTCAAAGAACTCTTTGGCAAAAATGCCGTCGGGTTCCCAGTTTTCAATGGCACCGGAGCCAATGTCATTGCGCTGCAGGCAGCTGTAAAGAGGTGGGAGGCAGTTGTCTGTGTCGAGACCGCTCACATAAATCTAGACGAGGGAGGCGCACCCGAGAAGATGGGCGGCCTGAAACTCTGGACCGTGCCATCACCAGACGGGAAGCTTTCTGTCGAAGGTCTTAAGTCACAGCTCTTTGATTTTGG
Source organism: Aquiluna sp. (assembly GCA_049457355.1). Taxonomy (GTDB): domain Bacteria; phylum Actinomycetota; class Actinomycetes; order Actinomycetales; family Microbacteriaceae; genus Aquiluna. The sequence continues at coordinate 645 of JBMUBK010000098.1, read as the reverse complement.
TTTTGTTCACAGAGCCCAGCCGGCGGTTGTGAGCATCACTCAGACAACCGAGATGGGCACGGTCTACCAACCCGCAGAAGTAGCGGCGCTCGCAGACGTAGCTCACGAACACGGTCTGCTCCTTCACATGGACGGCGCGCGGCTTTCGAATGCTGCCGCTGCGCTTGGCAAAAGCTTCAAAGAGTTCACGACCGATGTTGGGGTGGACCTAGTTTCGCTCGGTGCCACGAAGATCGGTGCTCTGGCCGCAGAGGCGGTAATCGTCACAGATATCAGCAGCCCGCGAGGTGCCGAACTTGCAAGCTCAATGCCCTTTTTGCGCAAGACGTCTATGCAACTTCCCTCCAAGATGCGTTTTGTCTCGGCTCAGCTAAATGCGCTATTCGCTGACGGGGCCAAAGTTGCTCTAGAGAACGCGAAGCGGGCTAACTCAATGGCAGCAAAGTTGTATGAGGGAGTCTTGGAGATTGCGAAGACTCATCCGGAGGTGAGTATGCCAAACCCGGCCCAGGCAAATGCGGTGTTCCCCATACTCCCCGGGCACGTAACTGCGAAGGTGCAGGAAGATTTCCGTTTCTACATCTGGGACCAGACCACTGGCCAGGTGCGCTGGATGTGTGCTTGGGACACCACAGAAGAGGATGT
>JBMUBK010000097.1:0-3404 GCA_049457355.1 Aquiluna sp. | reverse complement strand
GCAGAAGCCTCGACAGCAACAGCCTCGACAGCAGCAGGACGACGTGCCGTGGTGAGAGTCATTACGAACCGGGTACAGGTATTCTCGAAACAGAATCCCAATTCGAGACCCGATGTGATTAAACGCAAGATTCATCGTAAAACCCCTCAGGTTTGCGTTGAAGGAGCAGGGGGACGCGCATCCCCCTGTTCCGCTAATGAATCACCGGAGCATCCGCCCAGTTCATCTTAGCTTTCACCCAGAGCCCCACCTTTACCTGGCCTCCGCGTTTCGCTTCTTGAATATCAATCTGAATCAGTCGCTTCTTGAACGTCCTGATGCCCATGCCGCTCTTCCTTCCTGTAGCTGCGCAGAACTGCCGGAAGTTATCATAAGCATCTGACAACAATTCCCAGTCAGATGGGTCTTCTCGTATCTCGCAGCAGCTAGCCACAAAGTCTGCGACGGCATCGGAGTCCGTACGCCATTCAGTGCGCATGCGCTCGGCACCCTCGGACACCGCGTATCGTCCCCGCTGTGCAAGCCTGGCAGCCCCTTGAAGAGCCCAGAAGATAACCTGTGGCCTCTCGACTGCGACCTTCTCTACAATCTCCCTAGGGTCGCGCTGGACTATCTCCTGAGTGAACGTACGGTTCATCGAGATAAGCAGCCATCGACGGAAGAACCCGTAGCTCACGTCCCCGCTGGTAGGCGACGGTAGCGTGTTGCCTGCGAAGATATGACCAGCGGTAGGTCTGAACGTGAATGGTGGCTGATAAGGCAGCCTCGCCTGACAGGGATCCCCACTGACAACCGACTTAAAGAGGTCAGCCGCTGCAGTCGTCTCTGACTCCGGTAGCTCGGAGCAGATGTTGATGGACTTGTTCTGCAGCATTGCCAGGTTGTAGGGCTCATGCCATCGCGCTGGGCTTGAGTGCGCTACCGCATCCTCTTCGAACATCTCTTTGATGCACGAGAGCAGGACGGACTTTCCATTGCCACCACGGCCAACGAGATAGACCACGGCAGAATGCCGATGCGCAGTGCGGGTTAAGCATGCGCCGAGAAACTCTGCGAGCATGGCTATCTTTTCTTCCTTGTCCTCGTCCGGCTGGAATAGCTCACCGAGAAACTTCAGAAATGCCTCTGGCTTCCCCTCCGATGGTATCGGGGCATCAACGTAGAACGTGCAGCGATGGTCTGGGCTATGGGGCTCTTTGCGTAGCTGGCCATCGCGCAATGCAATAAACCCATCCTCGAATGCCACCCCTGGCGCAGGATTGTCGAAGAACTGCTCGTCGCATAAGTCGTGCAGCCATAGCAGGGATTCGTAGATGCCGCGCACCTTGCTCGATTGAATGTCCACACCTTTGACCTTTGGCGTGCCGTCCTTGTTTGTGCCTGCCTCGAACGTGCGACCATCGAGAACCTGGATGGCGCTGCGAACGTGGCCAACCTCAAGCTTGTGCCACGCGCCTGATTTGTAAACCCACACGTGCCCCTGCGCTGCGACCACATCCTCGTAAACCTCTCGCATGGCGCAGAGCACCGCCCTCGCAAGAGCGGTCTCGCTGTTGCCGAACAGTGGTATCTGCTGCAGCACGTCTATCAATTCTTTCATTGCCTCCCCCATTGTCAGTGTCCACCAGGGCCATTGCCCAGAACACCGAGAATGTCATCACCAGGGGCGTCCGGCAACTTTGAAAGCCTGAGCTTCTGCTTCTCGTACTCCATTCGCTTAAGCTGAAACTCTTGCAACTCAAGCTCGCGCTCGCGCTCTTCTCGCACGACGTCTGCAACCGTTTTGCGCTTGTCATGAAACTCACGACGCTTGAGAACAATGTCGTACCCAGGAATGCTGAAGAGCGGACGCTCGTACTCGAAACGAACGCTCTCGCCGGTCGTCCGGTAGACGCTGTCACGCTCGATAGCCATCATGAAGAGCGCCGTGAGATACGTCATGAGAAACATGCCGGAAAAGAAGATGAAGAGCTTCCCCGAGAATTTGTGAAAGACCACAGCCATAAGCTTTCGATTCCAATCGCCGAAACCATGGAAAAGCTCTTCCCTCTTCCATGTTACCGGGCCGTCCGTCTGCATTATCTGCTGAGGCTTCGGCTGCTCTTGCTGTTGCTGCTGCTGTTGCTGCTGCTGTTGCTGTTGCTGTTGCTGCTGTTGTTCCATGTTTTGCACCTGTTTGAGTTTTAAGGGTATTGATTGTCGATGATGCCTTTACGAATGTCGTAAGACAGCAAGTCGAAATTATGATTCAAAGCGTAGTCGAAAGCCAGTTCTTGGGCGGTAGAGAATGCACAGTCCTCCGGTTCATAGAGAAAAGGCTCGATGCCCATTTCCCACGAGTACATAGTTCCAAGCCGGAGGTCGCAGTATTGCGGGTCCGGGTCAGTGCAAAAGTCGCAGACTCGAAGAAACTGCACCTCTAGAGTCTCATAGCTCGCACCATCCCAGGGGAGCCAGAAACGCATAGCAACTTCGCCTGTGCCGCATTGGCATAGCTGATTAATCATTACACCCCCTGTTACCATGGTTTGTTGAGACATAGGCCCAGGTGCTTCCGCACCTGCTCCACTACGGCAGAACGTACAACCTCCTCGAGATGCCCGTAGGTCTCCCTGTCTGGATAGCTAAGGCCCCGCTCATCTTCGCCGCTGTAAAGCCAATGATGGTCAGCAAGAACGTCACGAAGGAAAAGGTGAAAGGTTACGCCGCCACAAATGAGCGCGACATAGCTTTCTGGAACAGAGACAGCAGCGCCATCCTTCGTCTTCTTCAGAAACAGCTTGGCCTCCACATAATCCGAGATAGGTTCAAGCGTAAAACCGCTTGCTAGGTTCTCGAGACCGACGCCGTGCGGGTCGATACCTACGGCATCATCGAATTCACGCAGCGCCTCGAGTGCGTCCTCTTTGCTGCTAATGAACTGAACGCTGCCAGTCTCTTTGTCTCTGATAATTGTCTTCTCTTTCATTATGCACCTCCTTCTGAAAGACGAACGCAGCGAAGTGGCTTCTCGATGTGATGCCAGTGCTGATTCGAGTTATTGAACTCTTGCGAGTCGTTGTAAGCTTTGACGACCATCTCGGCATGCTCGTCGGTGAGTGCAGCATCGAAGACGCATAGGGCGTACTTCTTTACGTAGTCTGCGTCGAACGTGACGCCGTGCCACATCTCGGCATTCTCTTTTGCCGCGCGGTATAAGTGAAACAAGTTACTGACTGTCATTATGCACCTCCAAATGTTTGCGACCTTAAGAGCGATAGTACGCGAATGTTGAACGTAGTCAACAACTATTTGCAACTTTTGTTGTATAAAGTACGAACGAACGAGAACGGGAACGGGAACGAGAACGAGAACGAACGGGAACGACCAACAGGAACGACGAACGAACGAGAACGAACGAACGA
>JBMUBK010000096.1:0-3453 GCA_049457355.1 Aquiluna sp. | reverse complement strand
GCTAGATTTCAAGTTTTCTCCTGGGACTGAATGGATATTGTAATCGCGAAATAAGCAAGATGCTCCTTGGGTTGTTAGCGCAATGGATCTAACAGGTAAGAAGTTTTTGGTAGTTGGCGCATCGGGAGTCTTGGGGGCCGAGCTCACCAAACAACTCCAGGAAAAAGGCGCCACCGTCCTTGGAACCGCCAGGGTAAATGACACCGCCGGCAATATCCCCTCCAAGGTGGAGATTCGACTGCTGCTGGACTTCGAAAGTCCAGAGAGCGTAAAGACCCTCACCGACTATCTTCTTGCCTCTTCGGAAATCGACGGCATCATCAACGCGTCTGGCCTGGTGGCCTTTGGAGAGGCCTCGGCCCTAGACAGCGAAACAATTGGGAGACTGATGGCAGTAAATGCCGCCGGGCCGATGCAGCTGTTCTCAGCGCTGCAGCCGCTTCTTGCCAAGAAGGATGAGAGCGTGATTGTGAACCTAACCGGTGTGGTTGCCGAGACTCCACTTCCCGGCATAGCTGCCTATTCGGCCAGCAAGTGCGCGATAGATGGCTTCCTCACAGGCGTCACTAGGGAGTGGCGCCGGGCTGGAACAAGAGTTCTGTCTGCCCGTCCCGGCCACACAGAAACAGGGCTTGCGGGCCGAGCAATCGCAGGCGAGGCACCTAACTTCCCGCAGGGTATGACTGCCCAGCACGTAGCGACAAGAATCGTTCAGGCAATTGAGTCAGATGAAAAAGAATTGCCTGCTAGCGCATTCTGATCGCGAAGGAAAACTCTCTAGTCTCACCAGGCTCCAGTAAGTGCTGAGCAATTTCACTCTGAAAAGCGTTCGCGAGCGAGCTCATAGGTTCAATAGCAATCATCGATTCACCCTGGTCAGGCCCTGGGCGATAGAACATAAAGTGATCAAGGTTTTTCTCTAGCTCAATTGCGAGTTCAAACCTCGCGGTCCTGAAAGACACGTCACTGGCTCCCATATAGCAAGTGTCGATTTCTCCCCCGGTATAGCTCAGCCCAGCAACTGGGGTCTTTGCCATTGGAAGCATTCTTGAATCGGTTTGAATAACATGCGTAAATGCGCCAGAGAGCTCAAAAGGCTCGGGTGCAAGGAAATAGGGGTGGAAGCCAATTGCAAATGGAGCTGCGATCTCGCCTCTGTTGGTAGCCGTGGCGCCCACTCTCAGCCCTCCAGCTATGAGTTCATAAGTAACCGCTAGCCCAACTCTGAAGGGATAACCGGGATCAGCACCAAATTCATAGCTGAGCACCACCTCAGTCTCGGTGGCACTCACTTCTTCAAATTCACGGTCGAAGACCAGCCCGTGATTTGCGTTATTGGAGGCATCTAAATTGCCTGCGACAAACTCTTTCCCAGCAAGCTGGTAACGACCGCCGTCTAGCCTGTTGGGCCAAGGCGCGAGGATGGAACCAAAGTAAATCTGGCCTGGGTTGTGGGCGGCATTTGGGTCAATTAGCTCGACACCTTCGACAGTAAGGGCCTCGAGTGCAGCGCCAGTTTTAGAAATAAGTGCCATACTGGTACCACTCTCGGTAGCCCGAGACATACTCAGTTGCTTTTCAGGGTCGCTTTGGCGCACCCAACAATGTTAGTGAGAACGAGTAGGTAGGCACCTGAGTTGAAACCAAGAATTGATGCCAAGCTCTTTGACGGGCGGGACATCTTCTTTTTCGATGATGCCGGCTCTAACCTGCCCTCCACCCGCAACCAGGACAAGCGAGAAAAGGCTGAGCGGCCACAAACAGCCCAGCTTCGCTTTGATGCCCTAAGCAGCGAGTGGATTACCGTCGCCTCTCACAGGCAATCCAGGGCCTTTTTACCTCCGGCCCACGTCTGTCCGCTCTGCCCAACCTCAAAAGACAACCTAAGCGAGCTTCCCGATCTGTTCGACGTTGCTGTCTTTGAAAACAAGGGGCCTGCCTTTGGGCCTGGAGTTGGCCAAATCGACCAGCCAAATGGCCAACGCTTTGGTTTCGCGACGAATTCATTTGGTCGCTGCGAGGTAGTGGTCTTCTCTCCCGAACACGAGGGCAGTCTGGGCGCGATGCCAGTGGAACGAATTAGAACTGTCATCGGTGCATGGATGAACCGAACTGCCGAGCTTCAAGAGATTGATGGCGTAATGCAGGTGTTTCCATTCGAGAATCGTGGAGAAGAGATTGGTGTGACGCTGCACCACCCTCACGGACAGATCTACGCCTACCCCTTCGTCACACCGGTGACAAAGAAGCTCTTGGATAGCGTCGATAACTACTCTGGTGACTTTTTCGCAGATCTCCTGGATTTCGAGCGCGGTAGCGAGAGAGTAATTATCGACAGCGAAAACTTCACGGCTTATGTGCCGTATGCCGCCAGGTGGCCAGTCGAGCTTCACCTAATGCCAAAGCGGGCAATCGCTGACCTGTCTCAGCTTGGCCCATCCGAGGCAGACGAACTTGCCGATGTCTACAAGAGAATCCTGAGCGGGCTGGACAAGCTTTACTCAGGACCGACGCCCTATATTTCCGCCTGGCACCAGGCCCCAATGATTGAAAACCGTGAGCGCATCCGCCTAATGCTGCAGATTACCTCCCCGAGAAGGGCAGAGGATAAGCTGAAGTACCTTGCCGGTTCCGAAAGCGCCATGGGTGCTTTTGTGGGAGACCTAGCTCCCGAGGACACGGCGAACAGGTTGCGTGAGGTTATTTCTTGAGTCTTGAGAAAGCGAAAAGCGGGTTTCTAGAAGCTTTCGGCACTGAACCCGCTGGCGTCTGGTCAGCACCGGGCAGGGCCAACCTGATTGGTGAGCACACCGACTACAACAACGGTTTTGTCTTCCCCTTTGGAATCGACCGTCGGACTTATGTGGCCCTCTCCCCTCGCAAAGATATGCTCTGCAGAGTCTCCTCAGCTCTTGATGCCAAAACCTACGAATACGAGATCTCAAAAAAGATGCCCAAGAATCTCGACTGGGCGCTCTATCCCTTAGGTGTTGCTTGGGTAATGAGAGAGCACGCGAAAAGCGGCTTCGATGCCTTCATCGTGTCCGATGTGCCAGTTGGGGCAGGGCTGTCGTCCTCAGCCGCCCTCGAATGCTCAGTCGCCACCGCACTCAATGAGATTTGGTCAGCCGGAAAGTCAAGACAAGAGCTTGCACTAATTGGACAGCAGGCCGAGAACGACGTGGTTGGAGCACCGACCGGCATCATGGACCAGACCGCCTCAATGCTCGCGCAAAAGGATGCCGCGGTCATGATTGACTGCAAGAGCCTGGAAACAGAGCTGGTCCCTATGGGGCTTTCCAGCCAAGGTTTGGTGGTTGCCGTCATTGATACCCGTGTGGCTCATCGCCACTCAGACGGTGGCTACCGCTCGCGCAGAGACGCCTGCGAAAAAGGCGCGAAGAAGATGGGCGTCTCATCTCTTCGAGAGCTGAGCGAGGCTGACCTTCCACA
>JBMUBK010000095.1:0-3677 GCA_049457355.1 Aquiluna sp. | reverse complement strand
GTTTCTGTTGCGCCGCTTTTGATTACTTCTTTTGCCTTCAATTTCAATAATTTCAGTTTGATATATCTGTTATCCGGGGGCGGGCCGAAAGACTTTGACGCGACGATAAATGTGGGCCATAGCGACATCTTGATTTCTATGGTCTACAAGATCGCATTCTCAACCGGAGAGGGCCGTGACTTTGGTTTGGCTAGCGCCTTCTCAATTCTGATCTTCTTTATCGTGGGAACTGTCTCCTACTTCTCCTTCCGCAGGACTAAGACTCTTGAGGATGTGAACTAATGGACAAAGAACTAAGCAAGGAAGAGCTCAAGGCCTACAAGGCCGCAAAGGCCCAGCTGACCGATGAGCGGAAGCTGACCTTTGGAGGTTGGCTGCGCAAGAAGGGCTGGAAGCACCTTGTCGGTTGGGTGATGGTTGTTTACTCAATCTTCCCGATTGTTTACGTAATCTCCGGCTCCTTTGCAAATGCAGATCAGTTCACCTCGACACTGTTTTCCTCGTTTACCACTCAGAACTACGTGGATCTTTTTGAGGACCCCTATCGCCCATTTGCCAACTGGTTTGTGAACACCCTGTTTATCTCGGGCACAGCAGCCATTGGCTCGGTCTTTCTCTCGGCGCTCGCGGCATATGCGTTTTCGAGGCTCCGCTTCACGGGTCGTCGGGCTGGGCTATTGACTCTGATCCTGGTTCAGATGTTCCCGCAGCTCTTGGCACTTGTCGCCATCTACGCGCTGCTGGTGAACATCGGTAACGTCTTTCCGTTCTTAGGAATTGGTTCTCAGCTCGCGCTGATCATGGTTTATCTCGGCGGAGCACTGGGAGCGAACACCTACTTGATGTATGGGTTCTTCAACACCATTCCAAAGGAGCTCGACGAGGCTGCGAAGATCGATGGTGCTACTCACACCCAGATCTTCTACGGCATCATTCTCAGACTTGCTGCTCCGATTCTTGCTGTTATTGGACTGCTTGCCTTCATCGGAACCAGCAGTGACTTCGTACTTGCAAACATCATTCTGACCAAGCCCGAGAGCAAGACTCTTGCGGTTGGTCTTTACATGTATGTCTCTGATCAGTTTGGTCAGCGCTGGACCATATTTGCTGCCGGCGCTGTCCTGGCGGCCATTCCGATTGTGGCTCTGTTCTTGTATCTGCAGAAGTACATCGTGTCGGGTCTAACCGGCGGAGCGGTCAAGGGTTAGTAAGTTTGTCAGTAATGACTGACCTCGCACTTCAGCCGCATCACGATGGTTCCGCACTGTATGTAGCGAATCAAAAACCAAAACTTGGTGACAAGGTAAAGCTGCGGATTCGAATCCACTCATCCTTTGGCCCTGTGAAGCAGGTCATGGTTCGCCAGAGCGATTCGGGCGAGGGGTTTTTGACCCCCAAGTTCAAAGTCTTCGCAAAACGTCATGGTTGGAGCTGGTTCGAGGGTCAGATCGTGATGTATAACCCCGAGATTCACTACCGCTTCTTCATCGAGCTCAAAAGCGGCGAGAGCTTTTGGCTCAATGGCGTGGGGCTGCACGAGCTTGACCAACCTGATCGCGATGACTTCAAGATCAATACCTACAACTCAGTGCCGAAGTGGGCATCGGGTGCAGTTCTATATCAAGTATTTCCGGACCGCTTCGCGAGAAGCGCTGAGGCCGACAAGCGCACGCCCCCCAGCTGGGCAATTCCCAAGAAGTGGTCAGACCCAGTTATCGGCAAGGGACCAGGAACCGCTGAGCAGTTCTTTGGAGGGGATCTCAAGGGCGTCGAGGAGCACCTTGATCACCTAAAGAAGCTCGGGGCAACAATTTTGTATATGACCCCCTTCTTCCCGGGAGGTTCTAACCACCGCTATGACGCTTCGAACTTTGATTCAGTTGACGAGCTGCTGGGCGGCAACAAGGCACTGCAGTCGCTTGTCAGGAAAGCCCACTCAATGGGCCTCAAAGTCATGGGTGACCTAACGGCCAACCACTCTGGTGATAAGCACGAATGGTTTGTTGCTGCCTACAAGAACCCCAAGGCCCCAGAGAGTGAGTTCTACTACTTCTCGGATGGGAACAAGAAGTATGACTCTTGGTGGGGAGTGCCATCGCTTCCCAAGTTCAACTGGAACTCTCAAGAGCTGAGAAAGCGGTTCATTCGGGGCAAGAGCTCGGTGGTTGCTAAGTGGCTAAAGCCGCCATATGGCCTAGACGGCTGGCGCATAGATGTTGCCAATATGACGGGCTGGATTCGTGATGACAACTTCAATAGGGAAATCGCAAACACCATCAGGCAGACGATGGACGAGGTTTCCCCCGAGACCTTCCTGATTGGCGAATTCACCTCAGATGCCGCGAACCACGTTGAGGGTGATAACTACCAGTCGACAATGACCTACTCGAATTTCACCCGTCCGACCTGGCGCTGGCTTTGGAACCCGAAAGAGAAAAGAGACGAGGGTCAGGTCGGCGTTGGCCGCAAGGGCATTGGTGCTAATGACCTAGTTGCGCTTCACCAGCAATTTGCGGGCATCTTCCCTTGGCACGTTCGCATGCACAACCTCAATGCTCTTGATACTCACGACACCGGAAGATTCAAGACCTTTGCTATTCCAGGAGCACAGCGGGTGGCAGCGGGCATGCAGTTCACCTTCCCAGGCATCCCGATGATCTTCTCTGGGGACGAGTTTGGCCTAGACGGCTGGAACGGCGAGAGCTCCAGAACGCCAATGCCCTGGAATGGGGAGCGCGATGCCGACCCGACCATGATTGAGACCTATGCAAGGCTTTCCCAGATTCGCAAGAAGCACCGTGCTTTGGTGGATGGTTCGATGAGGTTCCTCTACTCATCGAAGGAGGCCCTTGTCTACATTCGAGAGTCAAAAACCGAGTCTGTCTTGGTCTGCGTGAGCCGCGGCAAGGACCGCAGGGTGGAGTTTCCGAAGGATGCAATTGCCTCTCCAGAGCGAGCAGAGAACCTCTTTGGAAATGGCAACCTGAGGGTGGTTGGGTCCAAGGTTCGCTATGACGCGGTGGCCCTAGATCTGCAGATTTGGCGTTTGCCTAGCGCTGTTCGCTAGTGCTAATCTGTCTCGGTTGCAGAAGCGCCCCGATAGCTCAGTGGTAGAGCACTTCCATGGTAAGGAAGGGGTCGACAGTTCAATCCTGTCTCGGGGCTCGATCTTCAAAGATCAAGCGGCGGGGTAGCTCAGGTGGTTAGAGCGCACGGCTCATAATCGTGAGGTCGCGGGTTCGAGCCCCGCCCCCGCTACCAAAGAACCAATAGTCTTGTTCCATGCTCAATCCAGAGATTCAGGGTAAGCGTTACCCGAGAACCCGGCCCTACACCGTTGGCCTTGAGAAGCTTCGTGAGTTCTCCGCAGCGACCTTTGGAAATACCGCCGATGGGTTCGTCGTGCCACCAACCTTCCCAATTGCCATTCAGGAGCACTCGCTTTCGCTCGTGATTGCAGACCCCGAGGCTGGACTTGACTTCTCTCGTGTGGTTCATGGCGAGCAGCGGTTTATCTATGAGCGGCAGCTTGTGCCGGGTGATGAACTGACGAGCGAACTTGAGGTTGCGAGCGTTAAGAGCCTTGGCGGCAACCACATGGTGACCTTCAATACAGAGATTTTCGATAAGCAGGACAAGCTTGTCTGCACCGCAATCTCCACCTTGGTTGTTAGGGG
>JBMUBK010000094.1:0-3736 GCA_049457355.1 Aquiluna sp. | reverse complement strand
ACTTCTTCTGTGGTGGCCGTCCGATCGTGACTGCTCTCCCGAAATCCACTTGCTACTACCGTCGCTTGCGGCCGTCCTTCCGTCGAGGCTGCTTGCCCACTTGAGTGTCACGTAAGGTCTACCAAGCCGATTTGCGGTGAGCCAGACCCGTCCTTGCTCCTCAGCCTGTGACTGGCAAACTCCGGCGACTACCTCGACACCTGACTGGCGCAAAAACTCTCCGCCACCACTCGATTCCTGTCCTGGATCCGCCACCGCATAGACCACTCGACTAATCCCTGCTTCCAGAAGCGCTTTTGAGCATGGTCCGGTTTTGCCGGTGTGGTTGCAGGGCTCCAAAGTCACCACTGCTGTGTGGCCAGGAGGGAAAGTGCTGACTCCAAGTTTTTCCTTGAGGGCACCAATGGCCATGACCTCGGCGTGGTTGGTCCCGGAACCTTGGTGGTAGCCCTCCGCGACAATCTCGTTGTCCGCGTTCAGGATCACCGCTCCCACCTGAGGATTTACCCCCTGGATTGGACCGAGCAGGGCAAGCTCAAGCGCGCGGTGCATTGCCGCATCGAATTGGCTTGTCATCCTGCCCTCTTTCTAAGCGCAGGACAGGGCAGGGAATACGGGAGCGCGAAGCATCCCGAGTTCTTCTCCCATCCGGACTTTACCGTCGGTATCGGACTTTCACCGATTCAACCGCCTGGGGTCTAACCGCTGGCTGCGGAGTTCCCAGTCGGGTCGCGGACTATAACCGCCGGTTCAGAATTTCACTGACCCCGAAGAACTGTGCTTATTTAGAACAATACTCTTTTGGGCTGATAAATTCCTCAGCGCCTGGGGATGAAGCCGAGCTTCTGATACACATCCGCAAGGGTTTGTTCGGCTATTTCGCTTGCCTTTTCAGCTCCGAGCGCGAGCAGTCTGTCTAGCTCCGCGCTGTCGCTCAGTAGCTCTTTGGTTCTGGCCTGCATAGGTTCGGTAAGAGCGACAACCGCATCGGCAACAGCCCCCTTGAGATCTCCATAGCCCTTGCCGGCAAACTCTGTCTCGATACTCTCCATGCTCTTACCGGTGACAGCGGCGAAGATGCCCAAGAGGTTTGAGACTCCAGGCTTCCTTTCTCTGTCAAAACGAATCTCACCGTCTGTGTCTGTCACGGCGCTCTTAATCTTTTTAGTGATCTGAGCAGGCTCGTCCATGAGGTTGATTAGCCCCTTGGGGTCCTGGGTTGACTTGGACATCTTGGCGGTAGGGTCTTGGAGGTCAAAGATCTTTGCGGTCTCTTTGAGAATGTGCGCCTCGGGGACCTCGAAGGTCTTACCGAAGCGGCTATTGAAGCGCATTGCGAGGTCCCTAGTGAGCTCGAGGTGTTGCCTCTGGTCCTCGCCCACTGGGACGCTCTTGGGTTGGTAGAGCAGGATGTCTGCGGCTTGCAGGATTGGGTAGGTGAAGAGGCCAACGGAACTTGTGTCCACCCCACCTTTTTGGCTCTTGTCTTTGAACTGAGTCATTCGCGACGCCTCACCAAAACCTGTGATGCAGTTCAGCACCCAGGCCAGCTGGGCGTGAGCTGGGACATGCGACTGCACAAACAGTGTCGCCCGCTGCGGATCTAGTCCGGCTGCTATGTATTGGGCGGCGGTCCTTCGAGTGTTTTCAAGCAGCTCTTTTGGATCCTGCGGAACTGTGATGGCGTGAAGGTCGACAATTACGTAGTAGGCGTTGTGGGTTTCCTGCATTGCCACCCACTGCCTGAGAGCCCCTAGGTAGTTGCCTAGGTGAAGGGACGATGCGGAAGGCTGCATGCCGCTAAGCAAATTTGGTTTTGCCACATCTTCTCCTAGAGGTCGTAGTCAACAACCACGGGGGAGTGGTCGCTCCAGCGGGCGTCATAGCTTGGTGCCCTGTCTACTCGATAATTCTGCCCCAGCTTCGCAAGCTCAGGGGTAGCAAGCTGATAATCAATTCTCCAACCCGCATCGGTGTCGAAGGCCTTGCCGCGATAAGACCACCAGGTGTAGGGGCCGGGGATGCCGGGGTGGGCAGCTCTTCCCATGTCAACCCAGCCCTGCTTTGCAAAGTCATCAAAGTAGGCGCGCTCCTCGGGTAGGAAGCCTGCGGATTTGAGGTTGCCTTTCCAGTTCTTTATGTCTAGTTCTGTGTGACCGACATTTAGATCTCCCACAATTACCGCGAGTTTTTGCGAGGCCATAAGCTCAGCCATGCGCTCACGCATTGCATCCAAGAACTTGTACTTCTCAACCTGTTTTGGTGTGTCAGCCTCCCCGGAGTGGACGTAGCAGCTCACCACCGTGAGAGTCCCATTTTTGGTTTCAATGTCAGTTTCCAACCAGCGACCTAGAGAGTCGAATTCGTCTGGACCGATGTCGGTGCGGTGGTCTAGAACCTTGGCTGTAGTGAGAACTGCCACCCCGGCTCTTCCCTTCGCACTAGCCTCCTGGTCAAAGATGCTCCAGCTGCCACTTAGTGGACCGTCTCCCTCAGCTAGCTTTCGTAGCTCCTCACCCGGGGCACGAACTTCCTGAAGACAGAGAATGTCGGGCTTGGTTTGTTTTAGCCACCCATCCATTCCCTTGCGGGCTGCGGCCCTGATGCCATTTACGTTTACGGTTGCGAGTGTGAGCACGGAACTAACTTAGGAGCTAGAGCAGTGCATAGAGGTCACTGCCCCGCACTTCTAGCTGAATTTTCCCCAGCGGGCTCCTAGCAGGCCCCGCAACTGGTTCTCCGCTATCGGGGTTAAACCTGGCTCCGTGACAGCCGCAGGCAATCTCGTCGTCGCGAATGCCTGTGACTATGCAGCCTGCGTGGGTGCACTTTGCTGAGAACGCCCTGAAGACACCTTCTTTTGGCTGGGTAACAAGAATGGTCAGGCTTTCATCCACCATGAACTTGGTGCCCGAGCCAACCATCACTTCTTCGGTGGTGCCAAGAAGAACTTCACCAGCAAGCTCCGCGGGAGCTTCATCTACGGTGGCAGAGGGTGGAGTGGTTTCTACGGGCTCCGGTTCCACCTCAGCGGCGCAAGCTGCCAGGGTGACTGCGCCGGTCGCGGCAATACCCGAGGCGACAACGGTTCTTCGTGTTAGGGACATAGCCTGTCCAACAAAAAAGCTGCTTAGGGTCTTCCCCGCAAAATGGCCTGCTTTACCTCGGCAATAGCCTTGGTCACCTCGATGCCCCTCGGGCAAGCCTCGGTGCAGTTGAATGTGGTGCGACAGCGCCAGACACCCTCTTTGTCGTTCAGGATGTCGATTCTCACCTGAGCACCCTCGTCACGGGAGTCGAAGATAAACCGGTGTGCATTGACGATTGCGGCTGGACCGAAGTACTGACCGTCAGTCCAGAACACCGGGCAGCTGGTGGTGCAGGCAGCACACAAAATGCACTTCGTGGTGTCGTCGTAGCGAGCTCGGTCCTCGGGTGACTGCAGCCTTTCCTTAGCCGGAGTATCTGATGCCATCAAGAATGGATTGATGTCGCGGTAGGCCTGGTAGAAGGGCTCCATATTGACAATCAGGTCCTTCTCAACCGGAAGACCCTTAATTGGCTCTATGTATATGGGGTTTGAAATGTCGAGGTCCTTGATCAGAGTCTTGCAGGCAAGACGGTTGCGACCGTTGATGCGCATTGCATCCGAGCCGCAGACTCCATGAGCACAAGAGCGACGGAAGGTCAGCGAGCCATCGATTTCCCACTTGATCTTGTGGAGGGCATCGAGGAC
>JBMUBK010000093.1:0-3757 GCA_049457355.1 Aquiluna sp. | reverse complement strand
TGGTGCCTGGCTACTACCACACCATCTGCGCGTCAATAAACTCCGCCGTTGTCCATGGCATCCCCTCAAATCGCAAACTTGAGGCGGGCGATCTGCTCTCTGTTGACTGCGGTGCTGAGGTGGACGGCTGGAACGGCGACAGTGCATTTTCAATTGTTGTTCCGGGTGATAACTCAGAGCTTGCTGCCCAGCGCCAAATCCAGTCGGATGTCTGTCAGGGGTCACTTTGGGCGGGAATTGCGGCCTTCGCGGGTGCCGCAAGGCTAAACGAGGTTGGCATTGCCGTGGAGCAGCACGTTAGGTCAAAAGGCCCATACGGCATCTTGCAGGAATACATCGGCCACGGCATCGGCAGGACCATGCATGAAGATCCGGCAGTTTTCAACTACAAAACTCGAGACGCAGGCCCAAAAGTGGAGGCGGGGATGTGCATCGCGATTGAGCCGATGATCACCGCAGGGGACCAGCAGACCTTTATTCAGGACGATGATTGGACCGTTGAGACCATGGATGGCTCGGACGGAGCCCACTGGGAACACAGCGTCGCGAGGCACTCAAAGGGCATCTGGGTGCTTACCGAGGTTGATGGCGGAAGAGAAAAGCTTGCGCCCTTTGGAATTACCCCAATTTCTTTGGATTAGCCACTAGCATTCGCCCCGATTTCCCCCTAGTATTGTCCCTTGGCGTTTCTTACGTGAAAAACCTTTCTTTTCGTTGGGCTTTCGCGTGTTCGTGACGCTAAAAAGTAGTGAAGTGAGTGCATGGCCAACAAAGACGGCGTAATCGAGATCGAGGGTTCGGTCGTTGAGGCGCTCCCGAACGCAATGTTTCGGGTAGAGCTAACCAACGGACACATAGTTTTAGCCCACATCTCGGGAAAAATGCGACAGCACTATATCCGCATCCTCCCGGAGGACCGCGTGATTGTTGAGTTGTCGACTTACGACCTGACCCGAGGCCGCATCATCTACCGCTACAAGTAGAAAGAAAGAGCATGAAGGTTAACCCGAGCGTCAAGAAGATTTGCGACAAGTGCAAGATCATTCGTCGTCATGGCCGCGTAATGGTGATTTGCGAGAACCCTCGTCACAAGCAGCGCCAGGGCTAGGCCAGCAGCACCCAACAACTAAATAGCAATAGGGCAGCACAGAGCGAAAGCTAACCTCCGGTAGAAGGCCGGGGCCCTCTCCGCCAGAGCGGGATTGTGATGCCAAAGACCTTCTTATAACAAAGAGAGCAATCTAAACATGGCACGTATAGCAGGAGTCGATATCCCTCGCGAGAAGCGAGTGGTTATCTCACTTACCTACATTTTCGGTATTGGCCGCACTCGCTCAAGCGAGATTCTGAAGGCCACCAAAATCTCAGAAGACATCAGGGTCAAGGACCTAACAGACGACCAGCTGGTCGCGCTGCGTGATGTCATTGAAAAGGACTACAAGGTAGAGGGTGACCTTCGCCGTGAGGTCGCAGCCGACATCCGCCGCAAGGTCGAGATTGGCTCCTACGAAGGAATTCGCCACCGCAAGGGACTTCCAGTCCGCGGACAGCGCACCAAGACCAACGCAAGAACCCGAAAGGGTCCGAAGCGCACGGTCGCCGGCAAGAAGAAGGCAGCCCGCTAGTCGCGGCAGGAAGGTCTAGGACTAAATAATGGCAACCCCTAAGGCAACCGCGGCGGCTAAGAAGCCTCGCCGCAAGGACAAGAAGAATGTGCCAGCCGGTCAGGCTCACATCCGCTCAACCTTTAACAACACCATCATCACCATCACCGACCCAACCGGTGCTGTGATTTCATGGTCCTCCTCTGGCGATGTCGGCTTCAAGGGATCGCGTAAGTCGACTCCATTTGCTGCCCAGATGGCTGCCGAGAACGCTGCCCGCAAGGCTCAGGAGCACGGACTGAAGAAGGTCGACGTATTTGTTAAGGGCCCAGGCTCCGGTCGCGAGACTGCGATCCGCTCCCTTCAGGCTGCAGGCCTTGAGGTCGGCTCAATCTCCGATGTCACCCCACAAGCTCACAACGGCTGCCGCCCTCCAAAGCGTCGCCGCGTCTAACCAAAACTTAAACCCACAGATTCGGTCAGCCCAACCGGATCAAGCCCCGACGAGTATCAAATAGCGGGTACTCAGACGAAAGGAACCAAATAGTGCTAATTGCACAGCGCCCCACCCTTCACGAAGAAGTAATCAGCGACAATCGTTCACGTTTTATCCTGGACCCACTGGAGCCAGGCTTTGGCTACACCCTAGGAAACTCCCTCCGCCGCACCCTGCTCTCCTCGATTCCAGGTGCAGCGGTTACCAACATCCGAATTCAGGGCGTTAGCCACGAGTTCTCCACCATCCCCGGTGTGAAAGAGGACGTTGTTGAGGTAATCCTGAACATCAAAAACCTCGTTGTCTCATCTGAGCACGACGCACCAGTAGTTGCACACCTATCCAAGTCCGCAGCCGGTCCCGTTACCGCAGCCGACATTCAGGTGCCAGCAGGTGTCGAGGTTCACAACCCAGACCTAGTCCTTGCGACCCTAAACACCAAAGGCAAGCTTGAGATTGAGTTCATTATTGAGCGTGGCCGCGGCTACGTCCAGGCAAGCCAGAACCGCAACCCTGATGCAGAGGCCGGCGTAATTCCGGTCGACTCCATCTACTCCCCAGTACTCAAGGTTTCCTACCGCGTCGAGGCAACTCGTGCCGGTGAGTTCACCAACTTCGACAAGCTCGTTGTTGACGTTGAGACCAAGAGCTCCATGGCTCCAAAGGATGCCGTTGCTTCAGCAGGTGCAACCCTGGTTGAACTGTTTGGCCTTGCCAAGGAGCTAAACGAAGAGGCTGAGGGTATCGAGATTGGCCCAGCTCCAGTCGAGCTAGCTGCCTCGAACGAGCTCTCAACCCCGATCGAGGATCTGGACCTAACCGTTCGCTCCTACAACTGCCTCAAGCGTGAGGGCATCAACACAGTTTCCGAGCTCATTGCACTGAGCGAGGACCAGCTAATGAACATCCGTAACTTTGGCTCGAAGTCTGTCGACGAGGTTCGCGACAAGCTCACCAGCATGGGCCTACGTTTCAAGGATGCCGTCCCAGGCTTCGACTCCGCATACTTCGGTGGCGGCTTCGACGAAGACCAGATCTAAGTAGCGCAAGGAGAAACAAATGCCTACCCCAACAAAGGGCCCACGTCTCGGAGGCGGACCAGCTCACGAGCGCCTAATGCTAAACAACATGGCGACCAGCCTGTTCAAGCACGGCAAGATCACCACGACCGAGACTCGTGCCAAGCGTCTACGCCCAATTGCTGAGCGCCTAGTGACCTTTGCAAAGCGTGGCGACCTCGCCTCGCGTCGCAGGGTCATGCAGCAGATTCTTGACAAGACAGTGGTGCACCAGCTCTTCGCTGAGATTGCACCTCAGG
This sequence comes from Aquiluna sp., assembly GCA_049457355.1. Classification (GTDB taxonomy): domain Bacteria; phylum Actinomycetota; class Actinomycetes; order Actinomycetales; family Microbacteriaceae; genus Aquiluna. Next base: position 339 of record JBMUBK010000093.1, on the reverse strand, counting down.
TTCAGGACCGCCAGGGCGGATACACCCGCATCGTCAAGCTCGGCTACCGCAAGGGCGACAATGCCCCGATGGCAATGATCGAGCTCGTTCTGGACCCAGTAACCCCAAAGCCAAAGGCCAACAAGGTCAAGCTCACCAACAACGTAGCTACCACTGCACCGGCTGAAGAGCCAGCAGAGGAAGTAGTTGAGGAGCAGGTGGAGGCAGTTGCGGAAGCTCCTGCCGAAGCACCCGTTGAAGAGGCCCCTGCAGCCGAAGCTCCTGCTGAAGAGGCTCCAGCAGAGGAGGCCCCTGCAGCCGAAGCAGAAGTACCGGCTGAAGAGGCCGCTGCTGAGGCAG
>JBMUBK010000092.1:0-3783 GCA_049457355.1 Aquiluna sp. | reverse complement strand
GCGCTTGCGTGGACAGGCAGTGCCAGGCTGGTTCGCGCTGAGTTCCTAGCGCTGAGAGAGCGGGAGTTCGTCGATGCTGCAAGAGTTGCGGGCGCCAAGAACTCGAGAATCATTTTCAAGCACATCCTGCCGAACACCATTGGTGTGATCGTGGTGAACGCGACGCTCCTGATGGCAGCCGCAATCCTTATCGAGACCTCACTGAGCTTCCTCGGCTTTGGCATCGTTGCGCCTGATATCTCTCTCGGTCAAATCATCAGCGAATACAACGAGGCCTTCAGAACCAGGCCATGGTTGTTCTGGTATCCGGGTCTCTTCATTGTGGTGATTGCCCTGTGCATCAACTTCATTGGTGATGGTTTGCGCGATGCGTTTGACCCTCGTCAGCGCAGGCTTCCAAAGTCCGGTGGTGCCATCTCTGAGCTCAAGCAGCTCATTGCAAAGCGCAGGGAGAGCTAATGCTAGAGACTCAGCGCGGTAGCGAATACCAAAGCGATTATTGCCGCAATCTTGCCAATGCTCCACTTGCTTTCGACGGTGGCAACTTGGTCTCTACGTTGCTCCCAGAGTCTTCGGATGTGGGCTGCGGCAGCTCCGGAGTCGCTGCTAACGAGATCTCCTGGTCGAACGGTTCCGGCGATGTAGGTGCTCTCGGGGAGGTGCTGTCCTTGGTCGCGGGAGGCAAAGATGCTGCTGTGGCGACCAGGAGCTGGAGCACCCCAGGCCGTTATTTTGCCTTTATCTGTGGTGATTGCGAGCGCCCAGCGGGTGTCGATGAGCTTTATGGCACCCCAGCTGATGTTGTGCTCTCTGAAGACATTGACAATCTTTACGCTCTCTTCGCTCACTTCAACCCTGGGAAACCAAAAGAGCAGCAGGGAGCTCATCGCTATCAGAGCCACTCCTGGCAGGGATATAAGCGCGATTGCGAGTCCCTCGCCTATCAGAATCACGAACCAGGCGAGAGTCATGATGATGACGCTCGCAAGAGCTATGGCCCTGCCGGATCGGGATCGGAATACCTGCACGCAAAGAGTCTCGCATGCCTTAGGGAGGTTTTGAGCTAATGGATAACTCGAAGCCAATCATTGAGGCAAGCGAGCTCTCGGTCGACTTCTGGGTCGATGGCGAGTGGGTCATGGCCGCCAGCGGTGTGAACTTCAGCGTCAAGCCCGGAGACGTGCTGGCAATTGTTGGCGAGTCCGGCTCTGGCAAGTCAACATCGGCAATGAGCCTTTTGGGTCTGTTGCCCGTAAATGGCCGCGCCTCTGGCTCCGTAAAGCTTCAGGGCGAAGAGCTAATCGGCGCTGACAAGAAGCGGCTTCGTGAGGTCAGGGGTAAGGAGATAGCGGTTATCTTCCAAGAGCCAATGACCGCCCTGAACCCCGTCTACACCGTCGGCTTCCAGATAGTTGAGGCTCTTCAGGTTCACTTCAAGTCCATGACCAAGGCGCAGGGCAAGGTCAGGGCCCTGGAACTTTTAAAGATGGTTGAGCTGCCAGATCCAGAGAAGGCATTTAACTCTTACCCGCATGAGCTTTCAGGAGGTCAGAGGCAGCGCGCGATGATCGCGCAGAGCATCTCTTGTGATCCTCAGCTCTTGATTGCCGATGAGCCCACTACCGCACTAGATGTGACGGTTCAGGCAGAGATTTTGAACCTGATGCGCGATCTCAATAAGCGCCTGAACTCCGCGGTAATCCTTATTACCCATGACATGGGCGTTGTTGCTGAGCTGAGTGACTTCATGATCGTTATGAAGGATGGCGTTGTCGTAGAGACCGGGACCACCTTCGATGTCTTCAAGACCCCAAAGCACCAATACACCAAAGACCTACTAGCCGCCGTGCCAAAGCTGGGCGCTGCCGAGACCAAGCCCGTCATTGAACGCAAGCCAACTGAGGAGCCTGTGCTTCGCATGAGGGGTCTCAACATTGAATACCCCAAGAGGGGCAAAGTTCCAGCATTTTTGGCGGTCAAGGATGCCGACCTAGATATCTACCCCGGTGAAGTTTTGGGATTGGTGGGGGAGTCGGGCTCGGGTAAGACCACCATCGGCAGGGCGGTAGTTGGCCTACTTCCAATCAAGAGTGGCGAGCTCTCGGTTGACGGACAGGCAATGGTCGGTGTTTCGAGGCAGCAGCTGATTGATGTTCGCAGAAACATTGGAATCGTGTTCCAGGATCCTGGTAGTTCGCTAAACCCAAGGTGGCCTATCGGGCAGTCAATCGCGGAGCCGCTTCTGCTTGCAGGTTGGGATTCTCCCACCCGCACAAACCGCGTGAGCGAGCTATTGGACTTGGTTGAGCTTCCTAGAAGCTATCGAAACCGCTATCCGCATGAGCTCTCTGGTGGTCAGAGGCAGCGCGTTGGTATTGCCAGAGCACTTGCACTTAGCCCCAAGCTGCTGGTTGCTGATGAGCCAACTAGTGCCCTAGATGTCTCGGTGCAGGCAAGGGTGCTCGAGCTATTGCAGGAGATCCAGAAGGAGCAGCAGTTTGCGACGCTCTTTATTTCTCACGACCTAGCCGTTGTCGATTTACTGAGTGACCGGATTGCGGTCATGAGGCTCGGTGAGATTGTCGAGCAGGGTCACAAGGAGCAGATCCTGCGCAATCCTCAGGTTGACTACACCAAGAGACTTATTAGTGCCGTGCCGATTCCAGACCCTTCCCACAACCGCTCCAGGTGATTTCGGGCCTAAAGGCTAGACTTTTCACCTATGGGAGCTGACTTGAAAATAGCCGTCGTGATTCCCTGCTACCGGGTTACAGACCACATTCTTGAGGTTATTGCGGGCATTGGCCCGGAAGTTTCTGAAATTTATGTCGTTGACGATGCCTGTCCCGACGGATCCGGCAAATTTGTTCAGGACCAATCGAAAGACAAGAGGCTCAGTTTCATTTTTCATGAAGAGAACCAGGGTGTGGGGGGAGCAGTTATTTCTGGCTACAAAGCTGCCTATGCTGATGGTGCGGATGTGGTTGTGAAAATTGATGGTGATGGGCAGATGGACCCTACTCTGATCTCGGCCATCGCAAAGCCCGTTTTAGAGGGAAGTGCGGACTATTCCAAGGGGGACAGATTTGACAGTCTCGAGAATCTCTTTGGAATGCCAAAGGTTCGAATTTTTGGCAACGCTGTGCTTTCCCTGTGGGCGAAGTTCTCTACCGGCTACTGGTCGATGACCGATCCCACCAACGGCTTTACAGCAATACACCGCAGGGCTCTTGGGGCCATGAACCTAGACAAGATTCGCAAGAGCTACTTCTTTGAGTCGGACATTCTATTTCGGCTGAACATTGCAAACTGCGTTGTAGCTGATGTCCCGATGGCCGCTGTATACGGCTCCGAGAAGAGCAACATGAGCATCTTGAAAGTTATGTTTGAGTTTCCATGGCGGCACACTGTCAACCTATGGAAGCGAATTTTCTATCGCTATTACCTGCGTGAATGGAACGTGGGTAGCTTTGAGTTACCGCTTGGGTTCTTCCTGGTTGTGTTCGGTGCTTGGTTCGGGCTTAGCAGTTACTTGAGTGCTGCCGCTGTCGGGATGGCAACAACAGCCGGACAGGTCACCGGTAGCGCTGTTGCGCTGATTCTTGGAGTTCAACTCCTTCTCTCGTTTCTCTCCTATGATGTTCAGTCGGAACCAAGAATCCCAAGACAGAGAAGATAAGTGATGCTTTCACCTGCCATTAGTAGAGTTCGGGAATTTTTGGGCTCGTGGAAGAATCTCCTTGCTCTTGGAACTTTGCCTATTCTGGGCGCCTGGATTTACAG
>JBMUBK010000091.1:0-3852 GCA_049457355.1 Aquiluna sp. | reverse complement strand
CATTCTTTAGCTTCAAGGTTTCCTCCTGAATGAGATGAAAGTGGCACCTAAGTAGTGCCGAGTTGACAAAACTCTACTCCGCAAACAATTGGCAAACCGCCGGGAAACTCAGATTTATCAATCTGAGATGTTTAAAGAAGTTCGGAGTGTCCGGATTCGCGCAATGAGTCAACAAGGCTCTTAACTTTTTGAGCGTGCTCCTTGCTCGTTACGAGCAAGGCATCGGCGGTGTCGACGACGATCACGTCCTCTAATCCGATAAGTGCAACGAGCCTGCCGGTGTCGCTCACGAGGATGCCACTGGAGGAATCGGATAGCACCCGCGCCGAACCTAGAACTGCAAGGTGGCCTTTTCGGCCCTGCGACTGCAACTCTGCGATGGCCGCGAAGTCGCCAACGTCATGCCACTCAAAATCCCCTGGGACTACCGCGACGTCCCCGTCGCGGGCAGCAGGTTCTGCGACGGAGTAGTCGATTGCAATCTTTGTGAGGGTGGGCCAGATCTTTTCCATGACTTTGTCGCGCTCGTCGGTGTCCCAGGCCTTTGCCAGTTCAATCACTCCGCTGTGGAGAGTCGGCTGCGTCTTTGCCAAGATTTCCAAAAGCTTCGCTGCCGGAGCGATAAACATGCCAGCGTTCCAGAGGTAGTCGTCGCTTGTGACATAGCGACGAGCGGTTGCAATGTCCGGCTTCTCGACAAACTCCAAGACCTCGCAGGCTGTGTCGGTTGCAAGGCGCTTACCTTTTTTGATGTAGCCGAAGGCAACCGATGCCTCGGTTGGCTTTAGGCCTATTGTCACGATTTTTCCCGTTGCTGCTACCTTGACGGCCTCTTCGACTGTCTTGTGAAATGCCGCGGCATCACTTATGACATGGTCCGCTGCAAATGAGCCGATGATCACATCAGGCTCGCGCTGGGCAAGAACTGCAGCGGCAAGCGCAATTGCCGCTGTTGAATCTCTTGGCGATGGTTCCAAAATGACATTGGAGAAGTCGAGCTCAGGAAGCTGATCGGCAACAGCTCGTGCGTGCACGTCGCCAGTTACGACCATTGTGCGACCGGCAGCAAGTGGCTGCAGGCGGTCCCACGTGTCCTGCAGCAGGGTCTGACCATTGCCAGTTAGGTCATGTAAGAACTTTGGGGCGTTTGCCCTGGACATTGGCCAAAGCCTTGAGCCAATTCCGCCGGCTGGAATAACCGCGAAAAATCTCTGCATTTCTGCTTTTTCGGAATCCATAACCTTCTCACCCTAGATGTTTCGAAGTGTTTACAAAAGAGTACCTTCGGCTCGGTTACACTTAAGGCACCAATTGACCTATTTTCCATGGAGGAACCCTTGGCTTCGATGCCCGCAGGAACTCTTTACCGAGGCAAGGTTGGTATGTGGTCATGGGTTCTGCACCGCATCACCGGCGTCGGAATCTTTTTCTTTTTGCTGGTCCACGTACTCGATACCGCTCTGGTCCGCGTTAGCCCGGAGGCCTACAACGTAGTTATCGAGTCCTACAAGACCCCGATTATTGGCATCTCCGAACTGGGGCTAGTGGGTGCAGTTCTTTTTCACGGCCTCAATGGCCTCAGGGTTATAGCCGTGGACTTCTGGTCCAAGGGCACCAAGTACCAGAACTTGATGTTCTGGGCGGTAATGGTTATCACGGTGGTTTCTGTGGCGGCGTTCACTCCGCTGCATCTAGCAAGAGTGTTTGGGCACTAGGGGGTAGTCATGGCTGTAGTTATTGAAACACCTAACTCCCCGAGAACTCGCAAGCAGGCTAACTGGGAAAAGTATGGCTGGCTGTTCATGCGAGTCTCCGGTCCGCTGCTAATTGTTTTGATTTTCACTCACCTGGTCGTAAACCTTGTGGTTGGCGATGGCATCAAAGCCATTGACTTTGCTTTTGTGGCAGGTAAGTGGGCGGATCCGTTCTGGCAGGTCTGGGACATGGCAATGCTCTGGTTGGCTTTGATTCACGGCACCAACGGCATGCGGACCATCGTTAACGACTACGTCGAAAAAGAAACCTTGCGTAAGGGTCTTGTGACCACACTCTGGGCGGTCGGTGGGCTGCTCATCCTGCTTGGAACCCTCGTGATTTTTACCTTCGATCCATGCCCCGCGGGAGCTGCAGCAGAGCTGCTCCCCTCATTCTGCCCAGCGAACTAAAAAGGAACTTTTCTTTGAGCTCTACTGACAACGTCACCTATCACTCGCACGACGTCATCATCGTCGGTGCCGGCGGAGCTGGAATGCGCGCCGCAATTGAGGCCGGTGGTGAGGCTAGCGTTGCCGTTATCTCAAAGCTGTTCCCGACACGCAGCCACACTGGAGCTGCTCAGGGCGGTATGGCTGCGGCTCTTGCAAACGTTGAGGAGGACAGCTGGGAGTGGCACACCTTCGACACCGTCAAAGGTGGCGACTACCTGGTGGACCAGGACGCTGCAGAGATTCTCGCGAAGGAATCGGTGCAGGCGGTTATCGACCTGGAGAACATGGGCTTGCCTTTCAACAGAACTCCTGACGGCAAGATCGACCAGCGAAGGTTTGGCGGTCACACCAGAGACCACGGCAAGGCTCCGGTTAGAAGAAGCTGCTACGCAGCTGACCGCACCGGCCACATGATTCTGCAGACTCTCTATCAAACCTGTGTAAAGCTCGGCATTGAGTTCTACAACGAGTTCTACGTTTTGGACCTGGTAATGAACGAGGGGAAGCCAGCGGGTGTTGTTGCCTACGAGCTGGCCACCGGGGAGATTCACGTTTTCGCGGGCAAGTCCATCGTCTTCGCAACTGGTGGTTTCGGAAAGATCTACAAGACCACCTCCAACGCCCACACCCTGACAGGTGATGGCGTTGCGATTGCCTTCCGCAGAGGAATCCCGCTGGAGGACATGGAGTTCTACCAATTCCACCCAACCGGTCTTGCAGGTCTTGGCATTCTTCTGAGCGAGGCTGCTAGAGGTGAGGGCGGAATTCTCCGCAATGCCTCGGGCGAAAGATTCATGGAGCGCTACGCGCCGACAATCAAGGACCTTGCACCAAGAGACATGGTGGCAAGAGCAATGGCGAATGAGGTTCGTGAGGGCCGCGGTGCCGGACCGAACAAGGACTACGTGCTCTTGGACCTAACGCACCTCGAGCCGGCCGTTATTGACGCAAAGCTTCCAGACATTACTGAGTTTGCAAGGACCTACCTAGGTGTCGAGCCCTACACCGAACCGGTGCCGGTGTTCCCAACGGCCCACTATGCAATGGGTGGCATCCCCACCAACATCAAGGCCGAGGTCCTTAGCGACAATGACACCGTTATCCCAGGGCTCTATGCCGCCGGGGAGTGCGCCTGCGTTTCAGTTCATGGAGCCAACCGACTGGGTACCAACTCGCTGCTAGACATCAACGTATTTGGCAAGCGCGCTGGCAAGTATTCGGTGGAGTACGCCAAGACTGCAAAGCAGGTCCCCATGCCTGAGGATGCTGCAAAGGACGTTCTGGAGCTACTTCAAAAGGTTAGAAACGCCAAGGGCAAGGAGAAGGTGGCTCAGCTTCGCAAGGAGTTGCAGGAGACCATGGATAAAAATGCCCAGGTGTTTAGAACCGAAGAGACCCTCAACGAGGCCCTTGCAAAGATAGCCGAGCTAAGAAAGCGCTACGAGAAAATCTCGGTGCAAGACCAGGGCAAGCGTTTTAACACCGATTTGCTTGAGGCGGTGGAGCTTGGGTTCTTGCTCGACCTGGCCGAAGTAACGGTCATTACCTGCCGCGAGCGCCGCGAGAGCAGAGGCGCCCACCTCCGCGAGGACTACACCGAGCGCGATGACAAGAAGTTCATGGTTCACTCCATGGCCTACAAGCA
>JBMUBK010000090.1:0-3909 GCA_049457355.1 Aquiluna sp. | reverse complement strand
ATCACCCTCCTCAATAACCTAGCCTTTGCGTTTCTGGCGGCACTCCTGCTGACCACTCTCAGCTTGTTGGTGCTCTTGCGTCGTACCAAACAGAATGAGGCAAATAAGAGCTCCCCAAGATTGCGAGATCAACATCAGACTTCAATTCCTCGTTGGGGTGGTGTTGGGATCTTGATTGGCTTATTGACCACCCTGCTACTTTCGACAGCGCTGCCTTTTGAACAGGTTTCCTCTCCCCTCTCTGGTTCCTATCTCTGGCTTTTGATCAGTGCTGCGTTTGCTTGCGGTCTTGGTTTCCTTGATGATCAGCAAAACCTAAGAGCCCGCTACAAACTGCTTGGGCAGCTCGTCCTTGGCATCTTCACGGCTACCGTCATTTTCCGACCAGACACTCTTCAACTGCCCTTGATTGGACTGGTTGACATTGGATGGTTTGGTGGTCCTTTGATGGTGCTGTGGGTGGTTGGGGTGATGAATGCGATCAATCTGGTGGATGGGCTGGATGGACTGGCTGGTGGGTTGAGTTTGGTCACGACGCTCTTGCTGGGTGCCTTGTGCTGGTGGGCTGGGAATTTCGAACTGGTGCTGTTCAGTTTGGCCCTGGCCGGAGCGGATTTGCGCGCGCGTGCCATATGCACTGGGCTATTGGATTGGGAAGAGGCTTGTTGCCGTTGCCGCGATCACGGGCAAGCGCTTTGCGATTCGCGCGATTCGCGTGAAGATTTTTTGGGCGAATTCAGTTTACAATAGTGCTATCGAAAAAAACTGGGTTTGTGCCGCCTGTGCCGATCGAGGCGGCGCTAGAGCAGACCGTGGATTGCTTCGTCGCTTCGCTCCTCGCAATGACGTGTTTTGATTTTGAAACGTCATCGCGAGCGACGCAGTCGCGTGGCGATCCAGCGCGAAGCGCATTCAATGTCCGACGCGGCAATCTGCCGCGCCGCAGGCGCACATCAATTGCTGCTCTTTGGCTGTATCCCTTGAAAAATAGTCGATCCCTACCTAGATTTAGCTAAAACTAGCTAATTTGGGAGAAGTCAGATGAAAGTAAATATGCATGAAGCCAAGTCCCAGCTTTCAAAACTCGGTGAGTTGGCATGGAAGGGTGAGTCGATCGTGATCGCCACATTGTTTGGGATGCGTGAATGAAGCGGCTTTTGCTCGATACGCACGTTGGGTTGTGGTGGCTTCAAGGCAGTGATCGCTTAAAAGACTCGGTTGTGGTTCTGTTGAAGGATGCAACGAACGAGGTGTTCGTGAGCGCGGCGAGCGTTTGGGAGATTGTGATTAAGCAAGGCTTGGGTAAGTTGGAAGCGCCAGATGATCTTCTGGATTTGATCGAACAGTCGGGGTTTGAGGCGCTTTCGATTTCTTCCTTTCATGCTGAGCAGGCAGGGCGTTTGCCTCTGGCGCACAAAGATCCGTTCGACCGCATGTTGATTGCGCAAGCCCAGGCCGAAGGCTTGATTCTTGTGACCCACAACGAGGCGATTCTTTACGTCCGGCGTTCGATGCCTTGATCCGATCGGCACGCCCTAGCTTGTTCATAGCCGCCTTTCGGGCGGTGGATTGCCACGGCTTTTACGAAGCCTCGCAATGACACCCACTATGTCACTGCGAGGAGGGCGTAGCCCGACGCGGCAGTCCAGCGCCGTAGGCGCAAAAGACATGGATTGCTTCGTCGCTTCGCTCCTCGCAATGACGGGAAACTTGATTTCGCTGGAGTTCGGCGTAATCTTGGATATGTTTATTACATATCCAAAAGTCAGGTGGGGGCTTTCATGAAAAGTGGCGCGGTATTTAAAAGCAACACCTCGCAGGCGATTCGCTTGCCCAAGGATGTTGCGCTACCCGAATCCGTGAAGCGGGTGGACATTATTCCGCTGGGGCGTGGTCGCTTGATTGTGCCGGCGGGTGAGGGCTGGGACAGCTGGTTCGATGAAGAGGGTGTGACCGATGATTTCATGGCCTCGCGCGAGCAACCGGCGGATCAAGAGCGGGATGCACTGTAGTGCTGAAGTACATGCTCGATACCAACATCGTGATTTACACGATGAAGAACAAGCCTGCTTCAGTGCGCTCGGCGTTTAAGAAGCACGACGGGCGCATGTGTATCTCCAGTATTACCTACATGGAACTGGTATACGGAGCCGAGCGTTCTGCAAATCCCGAGCGGAATTTGACGAGTCTGGAGGGTTTTATTGCGCGCATCGATGTGTTGCCTTTGGACGACTCGGCCGCCGTGCATGCGGGCCAGATTCGCGCAGAATTAGCAAATCTTGGGACGCCGATTGGTCCCTATGACCAATTGATTGCTGGTCATGCGCGTTCACAGGGTTTGGTTTTGGTCACAAACAACGAAAACGAGTTTTCGCGTGTGTCGGGGCTAAGGCTTGAGAATTGGGTTGTCCGCTGAACGTCATCGCGAGCGTCGCAGTCGCCTGGCGATCCAGCGCGAAGCGCACATTCATAGCCGCTAGGCGCCTAAGGCTGCAGCAGGCCGACGCTGTGCGGCCGTTTTGGTGTACATCCATGTGTTTACATTAAATCGATGTCTGCGTAGTATGTACGCGTACATCCATTGATGAGGAGCAAGTGCATGGCGACGACAAAATTGTTCAAAAACGGGAATTCTCAGGCGGTTCGGATCCCGGCGGAGCTCGCCTTCAACAGCCTGGATATCGAATTGGTGATTGAGCGCGAGGGTGATGAGCTACACATTCGGCCCGCCCGCCGGCGCATGAGCGATGTATTGGCGAAATTTGCGCAGTTCTCACCGGATTTCATGAGCGAAGGGCGCGGTGTCAATATCGAAGGCGAGCGTGAGGCGCTATGAAGCCGAAGTACATGTTGGATACCAACATTTGTATCTATCTGATTAAGCATCAGCCGCCTCAGGTGCAGGAGCGTTTTGCTGAGTGCTTTGTGGGGGATGTGGTGATTTCTGCGGTCACGCTTGCCGAGCTGGAGTTTGGTGTGGCCTGTTCCGGTGAGGCAGCAGCACAGAATCAATCGCTGCTGAATAGTTTGCTGGAAGAGATTCGGGTGGCGCCTTTTGAGGCAATGGCTGCGCGCGCGTATGGGCCATTGCGAGCGGCGAATCGTGCGCGTAACAAAGATGCGTTGGATAAATTAATTGCCGCACACGCGATGTCCTTGGACGTTGTGTTGGTCACCAACAATGAGTCGGATTTCAGCGACTTTTCTGGATTAAAAATCGAGAATTGGGTCCAGGGGCATTGAGCCCTCGCTGTGCCTTTGGCAATGATGGCATGGACGCGGATTTTGACACACTGAATCTTAACCCAGCAACAGCTTAACACTTTGTTAAGCTGCATTCTTCGCCTCGAAGGCCTCAGGGCTGAGGTAGCCGATGGTGGGGATTGGTGTCTTTGTGTTGTGTGAGCTACTGAATATCTAAGTGACAACTCCGGGGCGGAGCAGTTACAAAAAATCTGAGCACGCATGTTGGTTTTCGATACCTTTGACTACGCCAGAAAGCTGCAAAAAGTTGGCTTCAGTGAAGAGCAAGCGGTCGTCTAGGTGGAGGCGCTTTGCACATTGCTGGAGCACGATCTGGCAACCAAGCCAGATATCGCCAACTTGCAGCGAGATATCGCCGAACTTCGCAAGGAAACACAACAATCCATCGAAAGTTTGAGAAACGAGATCTGTATTTTGAGTCAGGTGCATTGGAGTGCCGGGTTAGCGATGCAGCTGGCAAGATGCGTTTTTTTCATGCCAGTGGAGAGTCAGAGCGATCCAAATTGGTCCCCCAGTTCCCAAAGCAGATCATAACCTGGCCGTTGAAACTGAATATGGACGCTGGTTTTCCCAACACTTCCCTGATGGCTTCCACAAATCCCTCAGGGGAGCCGTTCCGAGCGTAACATGTCTCCCGCTTTGATC
>JBMUBK010000089.1:0-3944 GCA_049457355.1 Aquiluna sp. | reverse complement strand
TGTTTCCACGAATCACGAACATGTCGACTCCGGCCTTGAGAACAATGTCTGCAAATTCGGCGGTGCGCTGAGGACTCAGGGCACCTGCGACCGTCACACCTGAATCGCGAATCTCTCCCAGCCGCTGGGAAATAAGCTCTGGCTGGATTGGCTTTGAGTAGACCCGCTGCAGCACAGCGGTTGCGTCCTCATCTTTGGCACTTGCAATCTCAGCCAGCTGCTGGGTGGGATCCTCGTAGCGTGTCCAAAGTCCTTCAAGGTCCAAAACGCCAAGACCACCCATGTTTCCAAGCGCAATTGCGGTGGCAGGGCTCATAGCCGAATCCATAGGCGCTGCTACAACGGGAAGCTCAAACTTGAATGCGTCGATGGTCCAAGCGGTTGAAACATCCTCGGGGTCACGGGTTCGACGGGTTGGAATTACCGCCACATCATCAAAGGCATAGCCAACACGGGCGCTCTTCGCCTTACCTATTTCTACTTCAGACATCTAGGCCTCCTAACGAGTGCCGTAGTTGGGAGCCTCGATGGTCATCTGGATATCGTGCGGGTGTGACTCCCTCAGACCCGCTGCCGTGATTCTCACAAACTTGCCCTTGTCCTTCAGCTCTTCAATGCTTCCGGCACCGACGTAGCCCATTGACGCCCTCAGGCCACCTATTAGTTGGTGAACGACTGAGCTGACTGTACCGCGGTAGGGGACCCTGCCTTCAACACCCTCGGGAACTAGCTTGTCCTCGCGAAGCACATCGTCTTGGAAGTAGCGGTCCTTCGAGAAAGACTGCGCCTGGCCACGAGACTGCATGGCTCCAAGTGAGCCCATGCCGCGATAGGTCTTGTACTGCTTGCCGCCAACATAAGTGATGTCTCCAGGAGCCTCGTCGGTTCCCGCGAGGAGCGAGCCGAGCATGACCGAATTCGCTCCCGCAACGATTGCTTTGGGAATATCTCCTGAGTACTGCAAACCGCCGTCTGCAATCAGTGGAACCCCGGCAGCCTTTGCTGCCTGAGCCGCCATGTGCACGGCGGTTACCTGTGGAACTCCAACCCCAGCTACCACTCTGGTGGTGCAGATAGAGCCTGGCCCTACTCCGACCTTCACGCCATCGGCACCGGCATCAATAATCGCCTGGGCACCTTCTCTGGTTGCGATGTTGCCGCCGACAATGTCTGCGTGCTTTGCAACTGGTTCGCTCTTGAGTTTTTTGATCATTTCGAGCACGCCGCTGTTGTGGCCGTGAGCTGTGTCAACAACCAACATGTCAGCACCGGTCTCGATCAGTGCCATCGCTCTTTCCCAGGCGTCTGGGCCAACACCAACAGCTGCTCCAACCAAAAGTCTGCCTGCTCCGTCTTTTGAGGCGTTCGGATACTTCTCACTCTTGTCGAAGTCTTTGACCGTAATCAGACCTTTGAGTCGGCCATCTGCATCGACCAGTGGAAGCTTCTCAATTCTGTGCTGAGCCAAAAGGGCCATTGCCTCGTCTGGGTTGATGCCGACATTGCCAACAATTAGTGGCATTGGGGTCATCACATCTTTCACTAGCGTTGTGGTGCGCTGAACCTCGAGGACAAACCTCATGTCGCGGTTGGTGACAATACCGACGAGCTTGTCGTCCTCATCCACCACCGGAAGACCAGAGACTCTGAACTTGCCGCACATGTCATCGACCTCTTGGATGGTGGCATAAGGGGTGGTGGTTACTGGGTGAGAGACCATACCGGCCTCACTGCGCTTGACAAGGTCAACCTGTGAGGCCTGATCGTCAATCGATAGGTTGCGGTGGAGGATTCCCATTCCGCCCTGTCTTGCCATAGCAATTGCCATTCTCGACTCGGTCACGGTGTCCATCGCGGAGGAGATCAGCGGAATGTTGATTGAGATATTTCTTGAGACCTGCGTAGCCGTCTGAACCGATGAGGGGATGACATCGGACTGCCCAGGGAGAAGCAGAACGTCGTCATAGGTGAGGCCGATTAGGGCAAACGGGTCTTGGTTTTCCAAAATAACCTCTCGCAGCAGTCTTCAGACCCTCAATCCTACCCAGCGCAAGGGCTAGGTGGCGAGGGTGGTTTGGGTTGCCTTTCTAGTGACTACTTATCAAACCCACTACGCTGGTATGGTTTTGTACTACCCCGTCATAGGGGACATAGACCAGGCGAAGGTGCCTGGAAGGATTTGGAGGAGAAGTGAAGTTCCTCTTGGATGACACTCGACGCAGAGTATTGCGCATCATTCTTGTCGCCCTGTTGGCCGTATTCGGTGGCCTCAGTGTGTCAGCACCTGCGCTCGGAGACAGCGTTGGCGAGGAGTACTCGGCGACAGTCTTCGGCAACGTCAAGATTGACGGTGAGCCAATCGCCGGAGTGAGAATCGTGGTTGATGGCGGCGGCTACACCGCGGAGACCGTCACCGACTCAGATGGACGCTGGTCAATTGGCGTTCCAGAGGTGCGCAACTACAACGTAACCCTCGATGAATCCACCCTCCCAGAGGGCATATCAGTACTCGAGGGCGGAGCGACACAAGAGGTTGAATTCGGTCTCACCGACCGAGTTGCGAAGAACTTCTTCATTGGTGAGGGTGAACGCAACGAGACCTCCATCTTTGATCAGATCGTCTCAAGGTTTATCTACGGAATTAACTTCGGACTCATGCTGGGGCTTGCCGCTGTTGGAGTGTCCCTGGTGTTCGGAACAACTGGACTGTCCAACTTCTCTCACGGCGAGATGGTTACCTTTGGAGCGGTCGCGGCCCTGATCTTTGGGGTCGGGCTGCAGCTTCCTCTCTTCATCGCTATTCCAATCGCAGTCGCTCTCTCGGCAGGGCTGGGTTGGTCTCTGGACGCAGGGCTCTGGCGACCCCTTAGGAAAAAAGGCCTTGGCATTGTCCAGCTGATGATTGTCTCCATCGGACTCTCGCTGACCATGCGCTACATCATCCAGTTCGTGATTGGTGGCGGTACGGAGCAGCTGCCAGGCTTTGATGCTCCGAAGATGAACCTATTTGGCGCAGTGGCGCTGAGCTCCACGGACCTGATGTCTATGGGACTAAGCATCGTGGTGATCGTTGCCTTTGCCTACTGGCTCCTCAGGACCAAGACCGGCAAGGCGACAAGGGCGATCTCAGACAACCCAGACCTTGCGGCAGCCTCGGGCATCGATGTGGACAAGGTCATCAGAATCGTCTGGATCATGTCAGCTTCGCTGGCCGGTCTAGCGGGTGTCCTCTGGGCCTACTTCCGACCTGGAATCAAGTGGGACATGGGAACGCAGATCCTGCTTCTAATCTTTGCCGCCGTCACCCTTGGCGGCCTCGGAACAGCTTTTGGAGCACTCATAGGTGCACTGATTGTAGGAGTGCTAGTTGAGATGTCGGGTCTATTGATCCCGGCCGACCTTAAGTACGTTGGAGCGCTGGTCGTTCTAATCGTCGTCCTGCTGGTTAGACCGCAGGGATTGTTGGGCCGAAAACAGAGAGTTGGGTAGGAGGTAGACCATGGACTGGGGATCAATTCTTAATAACACTCTGGCGGGCTTTCTAACCCCGACCACGATCGCCTTCGCACTTGCCGCGCTTGGTCTTGCGATGCACTTCGGTTTCGCAGGGCTACTGAACTTCGGTATCGCAGGCTTTATGGCCATCGGTGGCTACGGCTACGCGATCTCGGTACTTACCTTCGGGTTGCCCTGGTGGGCAGGCATGCTCGTGGGAGTTCTTGGCTCGGTCGTGTTTGCCCTCATTCTGGGCATTCCGACGCTGAGGCTTCGCGGTGACTATCTAGCTATTGCAACCATTGCCGCTGCAGAGATTGCAAGGCTGTTGTTCTTGACCACCGCCTTCACAGACGTAACAGGTTCGGCGGACGGCCTATTTGGCTTCAACTCAAGGCCTGACGGGTCAGGATTCCAGAACTCAAACCCAATTCCTCAGGGAACCTACG
>JBMUBK010000088.1:0-3948 GCA_049457355.1 Aquiluna sp. | reverse complement strand
AGTCTGCAACTCGACTGCGTGAAGTTGGAATCGCTAGTAATCGCGGATCAGCACGCCGCGGTGAATACGTTCCCGGGCCTTGTACACACCGCCCGTCACACCATGGGAGTTGACAGGGGCAGAAGACGTTGAGCTAACCGCAAGGAGGCAGACGTCCAAGCTCTTGTCGATGACTGGGGTGAAGTCGTAACAAGGTAGCCGTAGGAGAACCTGCGGCTGGATCACCTCCTTTCTAAGGAATCCTTGGCCAGCAGTGGCAAAGCACTTCGGTGTGGAGCCAACTTAGGTCCAAGGCAAGTCGAAGCATTCCTGAAAAGTCGCCTCTTCACATCAACCACCAAAGGGCCTGTAGCTCAGCTGGTTAGAGCGCACCCCTGATAAGGGTGAGGTCGGTGGTTCAAGTCCACCCAGGCCCACCACGGGGGATTAGCTCAGCTGGGAGAGCGCCTGCTTTGCACGCAGGAGGTCAGCGGTTCGATCCCGCTATCCTCCACCAGGTCACTTTCTCACTATACTTTCGCCAAAAAAATTAGCTCTTTTGAAAATTAGGCCAAAGCCTGCCCAGGTCTTAAGTGGGGCAGATCCTTTGGAGAACAGAAGTGGATCCAGAGCAGAGCGTTGAGGATTCCACGGAGAAGATAGAGAAGAAGTCAAATGAAAAGGGCACAGGGCGGATGCCTTGGCTCCAGGAAGCGATGAAGGACGTGGCAAGCTGCGATAAGCCTCGGGGAGAAGCAAACATTCTTTGATCCGGGGATTTCCGAATGGGGAAACCCGCCTGAGTCTCTCAGGCATCGCTGGCTGAATTCATAGGTCAGCGAAGCGAACCCGGGGAACTGAAACATCTAAGTACCCGGAGGAAAAAAAATCAAACGAGATTCCCTCAGTAGCGGCGAGCGAACGGGGAAGAGCCCAAACCATCCGGTGCGCCGGGTGGGGTTGTAGGACCATCACACGGGCAGGCAAAGGGTTAGCGGAAGCACTTGGGAAAGTGCGCCAGAGAGGGTTAGAGCCCCGTAGGCGAAAACCGTGAGCCGCCCGATGGCACCTGAGTAGGACGGGACACGTGAAATCCTGTTCGAAGCTGGGGGGACCACCCTCCAAGGCTAAATATTCCCTGGAGACCGATAGCGAACCAGTACCGTGAGGGAAAGGTGAAAAGAACCCCGATAAGGGGAGTGAAATAGATCCTGAAACCCTGTGTCTACAAGCAGTGGAAGCTCCTCATGAGAGCGACCGCGTGCCTTTTGCATAATGAGCCAACGAGTTAAGGTCAGTGGCAAGGTTAAGTTATTAACGGAGCCGAAGCGAAAGCGAGTCTGAATAGGGCGTCGAGTCGCTGGCCTTAGACCCGAAACCGAGTGATCTAGCCCCGTCCAGGTTGAAGCTTGGGTAAGACCAAGTGAAGGACCGAACCAGTATACCTTAAAACGTATTTGGATGAGGTGGGGCTAGGAGTGAAAGGCTAATCAAACTCGGAAATAGCTGGTTCTCCCCGAAATATATTTAGGTATAGCCTCGAGACAGGCTGCCGGAGGTAGAGCACTGATTGGACTAGGGGGCCCACCAGCCTACCAAACCCAGTCAAACTCCGAATGCCGGCAAGTCATTTCTCGGGAGTCAGACGGCGTGAGCTAACTTTCGTCGTCGAAAGGGAAACAACCCAGACCGCCAGCTAAGGCCCCCAAGTATCAGTTAAGTGTGAAAGGATGTGGGAGCGCCCAGACAACCAGGAAGTTAGCTTAGAAGCAGCTACCTTTTAAAGAAAGCGTAATAGCTCACTGGTCAAGCGAACCTGCGCCGAAAATATAACGGGGCTCAAACTGATCGCCGAAGCTGCGGAATCAATATGATTGGTAGGGGAGCTTTCCCTGGGCGGTGAAGCTGGATCGTAAGGGCCAGTGGAGCGCAGGGAAGTGAGGATGTTGGCATGAGTAACGAAAATGCGGGCGAGAAACCCGCACGCCGAAAGTCCAAGGGTTCCCGTGGCCATGTTAATCAGCCCGGGGTTAGTCGGCCCCTAAGGCGAGGCCGAAAGGCGTAGTCGATGGGAAACAGGCTAATATTCCTGTACTGAAAGTTGCGCGCGATGGAGGGACGCAGCAGGATAGGTCAGCCGGGTGACGGATGTCCCGGTTTAAGGTCGTAGTCGGTCTGCTTAGGTAAATCCGGGCAGGCAACGACGAGAGCTGATGACGAGAGGTTCGCCTCACAAAGTGATTGATTCCACACTGCCAAGAAAAGCTTCTAAGTATAGTAACTTTCAACCGTACCCCAAACCGACACAGGTGGACTGGTAGAGAATACCAAGGCGCTTGAGTGATATCACGTTAAGGAACTCTGCAAAATAGCTCCGTATCTTCGGTAGAAGGAGTGCCTCCAGTATGTGAATGGGCTCGCCCCAAGAGCAGACAGAGGCCGCAGTGAAAGGGCCCAGGCGACTGTTTAGCAAAAACATAGCACTCTGCTAAATCGCAAGATGACGTATAGGGTGTGACGCCTGCCCGGTGCCGGAAGGTTAAGAGGAGGAGTCAGCGCAAGCGAAGCTGCGAATCGAAGCCCCGGTAAACGGCGGCCGTAACTATAACGGTCCTAAGGTAGCGAAATTCCTTGTCGGGTAAGTTCCGACCTGCACGAATGGCGTAACGATCTGGGCACTGTCTCAACGTGATACTCAGTGAAATTGAAACAGCGGTGAAGATACCGTTAACCCGCAGCAAGACGGAAAGACCCCGTGAACCTTTACTATAGCTTGGCAGTGAATCTCGGATGAGCTTGTGTAGGATAGGTGGTAGACTTTGAAGGACCAACGCTAGTTGGTCTGGAGTCGCCCTTGAAATACCACCCTGGCTTGTCTGGGCTTCTAACCCGGATCCATTAGCTGGATCGGGGACCCTGTCTGGTGGGTAGTTTGACTGGGGCGGTCGCCTCCTAAAGCGTAACGGAGGCGCGCAAAGGTTCCCTCAGAACGATTGGAAACCGTTCGCAGAGCGTAAAGGCATAAGGGAGCCTGACTGCAAGAGAGACATCTCAAGCAGGGACGAAAGTCGGTCTTAGTGATCCGGTGGTCCCGTGTGGAAGGGCCATCGCTCAACGGATAAAAGGTACTCCGGGGATAACAGGCTAATCGCGCCCAAGAGTTCATATCGACGGCGCGGTTTGGCACCTCGATGTCGGCTCATCGCATCCTGGGGCTGAAGCAGGTCCCAAGGGTTGGGCTGTTCGCCCATTAAAGCGGTACGCGAGCTGGGTTCAGAACGTCGTGAGACAGTTCGGTCCCTATCTGTTGTGGGCGCAGGAGATTTGAGAGGAGCTGCTCTTAGTACGAGAGGACCGGAGTGGACGAACCTCTAGTGTTCCGGTTGTCGCGCCAGCGGCACCGCCGGGTAGCTACGTTCGGAAGAGATAACCGCTGAAAGCATCTAAGCGGGAAACTCGCCTCAAGAGAGATCTCCCGGGCATTTATGCCCCTTAAGGTCACAGAAAGACGATCTGTTTGATAGGCTGGAAATGGAAGCATGGCAACATGCGCAGTTGACCAGTACTAAGCGACCGTGCGATTTGACTTCCCCCTTCCTTCTTCGTGTCCTCAACCCTCTTCTCTCGTCCAGCGCTTGAGTTTGGTGTCTATAGCCAGGGGGTGACACCTGTTACCATCCCGAACACAGTAGTTAAGACCCTGAACGCCTATGGTACTGCCGAGGTCACTCGGTGGGAGAGTCGGTCGATGCCAAACTCAATCGCTGGATGGGGAAACTCAACCCTTTGCCGAGGTGGTGAAACTGGTAGACACGCTGGATTCAAAATCCAGTGGGGGTGACCCCGTGCCGGTTCGATTCCGGCTCTCGGCACCAGCACTTTCCGACCAAAGCGAGAATAGCTCAGCTGGTAGAGCGCAACCTTGCCAAGGTTGAGGTCGCGGGTTCGAACCCCGTTTCTCGCTCCACA
>JBMUBK010000087.1:0-3957 GCA_049457355.1 Aquiluna sp. | reverse complement strand
TTCTCTACTTCATCCAAGATGGTAAGAAGCAAAGGATTTCTAACTGGACGCACTTCGCCTCGCTAAGGGGCGATGGACCCGGGTATGTTCAGGCGACAAGCTACTTCAGCTCAAAGATTCCACTCGGTTCAAGAGCTCCTAATGAGGTTCAGCTTGCATCATCGACCCCACTTCCAACCGGTGACTTTGGGCAGCTGACATTCGGCGGAAGCATTCCTGAGCCAGCACCAGAGCAGAACCCTGCCCCGGCTCCAGCACCTGCACCCGCCCCAGCGCCTACTCCAGAGCCCGAGCCAACTCCTGAGCCTGAACCACAGCCAGCACCAGAGGTTCCAAGCGAGTATCGGGTGGCTCCTGGGGACACCATGAACAAGATCGCAGCAAGGTTCTCGGTCAGCGTTTCCAGCCTCCAGTCCCTCAATGGCATTACGAACCCGAACCTAATCAGGGTCGGGCAGCTACTGAAGATTCCAGGCGGTCAGGCAAGCGAACCCGAACCTGAGCCAGAACCCGAACCCGAACCTGACCCTGAGCCGACTCCTGAGCCAGAACCCGAACCACAGCCATCAGTGGTCGAGTATCGGGTGCAGTCGGGAGACACAATGCTTCGCATTGGCTACAAGTTTGGAGTTTCTCCAGCTGCCATTCAGGAGTACAACTCAATTTCCAACCCGAACTTTATTAGGGTCGGGCAGCTACTGAGAATCCCGCTGAGTGTTGACGCAGCCCCAGAGCCAGAGCCTGAGCCTGAACCAGAACCGGAAATTGTTACCTATCGCGTTCAATCCGGAGACACCTTGTGGGGGATTGCGAGGAAGTTTGGGGTCCGCTCTTCAGCTCTTGCAGAGCTAAATGACATCAACAATGCCAACTACATCAGGGTTGGGCAGCTGTTACAGATTCCAGGCTGAGTCGACGATATCGGCCAGTGAGTGCTTGGTTCTAAAGCCAAGAGTCTCAGCAATCCGGTCAACGTTGGCAACCAGTCTCGGGGGATCACCGGCTCTCCTGCTGGTGACCTCCGCCTCGAAGTCTTGGCCGCTTGCCGCCCTGAGTGCATTTAGCACCTCGAATACCGAAGCCCCTTGGCCAGTTCCCACATTGAACGTGTCAAAGGGTCGGTCGCCTCGCTCAAGATAGTCAACTGCGGCGATGTGTGCCTGAGCCAGGTCTGAGACGTGAACATAATCTCTGATGCAGCTGCCGTCTGGGGTTTGGTAGTCATCACCAAAGACCTTGGGAACCTCGCCGCGCCTGAGCTGTCCGATGGCGATTGGAATCAGGTTGAGCGCAGCAGTGTCTCCCATGCCCGCCTTGCCAGTCCCAGCAACGTTGAAATAGCGCAGGTTTACCCCTCTAAGGCCCCAATTCGCGGCGTTTTTGACCATCCACTCTCCGACGAGCTTGGTTTGGCCATAGGGGTTAATTGGTGAGGTGGGGTCATCCTCCTTCACCTGCTTGGCATCTGGCATTCCGTAGGTGGCAGCCGAAGATGAAAACACTAGAGAGTCATGACCGGTCTCTCGCATGGCAAGAAGAAGGTTGGCCATTCCGCCGATGTTGTCTAGAAAGTAGCGCTCGGGTATCTCTACCGATTCGCCTACCTGTTTCCTGGCTGCCAGGTGAATTACAGAGTCAAATTTTTGGCTCGAGAGAAGTTTGGTGAGTTTCTCGCCGGCATCCGAAGCAGCAATATCGAGCTCCACAATCTCGGCGGAGATGCGCTCCTTGATGCCAGTGGAGAGGTTGTCGACGACAACACATTCATGGCCTGCGGCCTGTGCAGCGTGAACAACGTGTGCACCGATGTAGCCGGCACCGCCCGTTACGAGGATTTTCACAGCTAAAGGCTACCTTGAAGGTTTGTTAACAATTTGCAGGATTGGTCAATCTCTCAACTTGACAGGTGCATACTTACACCAGTGTAATTACAGCAGCAGAATTCTTTTTGAGGGGAAGCAGCATGGAACAGCGTGGTCAAGTGCCTGCTAATTGGTTTGTCGATGTGCTCAAGCTGGGGGTAGCTCGGGCCTATGGAGATGACACCGAGGCAGACCCACTTGCATGGCAGGAAGATGCGCTGTGTGCCCAGACTGACCCAGAGGCCTTCTTCCCCGAAAAGGGAGGCTCCACTAGAGACGCCAAGAAGATTTGCTCCCAGTGCAGCGTTCGTTCAGAGTGCCTCGAATACGCTTTGAAGAATGATGAGCGTTTTGGGATCTGGGGTGGTCTTTCAGAGCGCGAGCGTCGCAGACTTCGCAGGCGCGCCTAATAAATCGTGAGCTCGCTCTCGGTAGCGGCCATTGTTGTTTCTCATGCCGCAGGCGAATACCTAGAGAAGACGCTCCAGGATCTCGCTAATCAAACCCACCAGCTGCAGCAGGTTGTAGTTGTTGACACCGCTGGCGACGAGCAGGCGGTTGCTCTCGCATCAAGCCACGGTTTCTCTCTAATTCAGCCTGGCGATCTAAAGCTCGGTGCGGCCATAGATGCCGGCATCATGGCGCTTGGCGCCTCACCAAGTTGGATATGGATTCTTCACGACGACTCCGCCCCGGAGCCGCAGGCGCTTGAACGCCTGGCCCGTGCCGCAGAGATATCGCCTTCAGTTGCGGTGATTGGGCCCAAGCTGCTCAGCTGGGAAAAGCCCATTGAGATTCAGCAGATGGGCCTCACGCTCACCCAAACTGGAAAACCATTTTTGCTAGTTAGCCGAGAGTATGACCAGGGACAACACGACTCCACCGGAGACACCTTGGCGGTCTCTACCGCAGGGATGCTGGTCTCACTAGGGCTCTGGCAAAAGCTCGGGGGTCTAAACGACGCCTCTCCAGTGTTTGCTCAGGACCTCGAGTTCTGCCTGAAGGCAAGAGCAAGCGGATTCCGGGTCATTGTTGAGGCGAGTGCAAGGGTGCATCACGCTGGGCTGTCCATGGCGGCCAAGCGTCGAAAGTCTTGGGTAGGTGGCAACAGGCGACAGGGTCTTGCTAAGGCCCACATCCACCTTGCCACCGCAACGCTGCCGCTAGCGCTGGTGATTCCTCTCTACCTGCTCCTGCCACTTGCTTTTATGGCTTCAATACCAAAGCACCTTTTAGCCAAAGACCCAGGTCGTATTTATGGCCAGCTAACCGGCTGGCTTTGGGCATGGTTCACGGCACCTAAGCGCCTTGCCGCTCGCAGGCAACTACGAGCCAGCGGCAGTCTCTCGCAAACCAGGTCGCTCTATGCCTCACGGGCCCAACTCGCTAGGCGACGCTCGCTTCGGTTTGAGTATGAAACGGTTTCAGGTCAAGAAGAGACAAAGGGAATCCTGGCATCTGGAGCTCTTTGGTTTGCCTTGTTTCCGCTGGTTGCCTCAATACCTCTTTTTCCCTCAGGACCCATAGGAAGCGAGAACCTTAGGGCTTTAGGTCGCAGTCTTGAGTCGATCTGGGTCTCCACAGCGGGATCCCTGCAGCCCTATCTTGGCGGGGTAGCGCTTCCATCCGAGCCGTTTAATTGGTTCTACCTCCTGCTCGCCCTCTTTTCACCGGCAGCGCCTTCACTCGCGCTGGCCAGCTACCTCTTCATCGCGCCAACACTCGTTTATCTCTCTGCTTGGTTCCTGCTGGGAACTGTCAGTCAAAAGCCACTGGTGCGGATTATGCCCGCACTGATCCTCGCCCTATCTCCACTTGTCTTGCAGCTTCAGCACAGAGGTGGCGTGGTCGAGCTGACGGCTTTGGTATTTGCAATGCTCACCGCTCGACTCTTGGTGAGCTCGGCTAACGCTTTCTCTCCGGCTCGCAGCTGGCGCTGGGTGGCGCTGGCAGGCCTCACCGGGGCAGTTCTTGCTGTTTCATCGCCATTTCTTTTTCTGTTGGCACTGCTGGGCTCAGTTGTGTTGATCGCGATGCGCCCATCGCGGGCGCTTGCCCTGGTTTGGTTCGGTCTTCCTGGCTTGGCGCTGTTGCT
>JBMUBK010000086.1:0-3992 GCA_049457355.1 Aquiluna sp. | reverse complement strand
GCGATGCCGCCCGCGGCAACACTGTTCGGTTTACCAGCGGCAATGCCGGCCACCATGTTTCCGTGGTTCTCTGCAAATACCGGGAAGTTATTGACGATCCGCTGCGATGCAGCGATTAGGCCGGTTTGACTCTTTGACCCATTGGGGCAGAAGTTATTTGTATAAGAGGCATAGAGGCAAAAGCCATCAATAACCTCACCCTGGAAGTACTCATGCGTAAGGTTCACGCCCTGGTCGATAAAAGCGATTGATGCGCCAGATCCGGTGTGGCCAGCTGCCCAAACCGAGCTCACCTTGACCATGTCAAAGGCAGGCTCTGCAACGTTGGCCTTGGCAGGAGCGGCAAGGCCAACTACTGCCAAGACTGTGACAGACAAAGCTGCAAATAATCTTTTAGCCAAGTTCTTTTCTTCCCCTAATTCAAGAGAATCTTAGACACCTAAAGTGAGCATCTCCTGAAAACTGAGTCTAGGCTTTAGCCATGTCTGAACCCCGTTACAAAGTCCGTAAAGCCGTAATTCCAGCAGCCGGACTTGGCACGAGATTCCTCCCTGCCACAAAAGCCATGCCCAAGGAAATGCTGCCAATTGTTGACAAGCCGGTCATTCAATACGTGGTTGAGGAGGCGGTCGCTGCGGGTCTCTCAGACCTCCTAATGATCACCGGCCGCAATAAAAACACCTTGGAAAACCACTTCGACCGGGTTGCAGAGCTAGAGCAGGTGCTCTCCCAGAAGGGCGATGAGAAAAAGCTCTTCTCGGTTCAGGAATCAAACCAACTTGCAGACATTCACTACACCAGGCAAGGAGACCCACGCGGGCTTGGCCACGCAGTCCTAAGAGCCAAGAGCCACGTCGGTGAAAACAGCTTCGCGGTCTTACTCGGAGATGACGTAATTGATTCGCGAGACGCCTGCCTCTCGCAGATGCTCGCACTCCACGAGGAAACTGGTGACAACGTTGTTGCCCTCATGGAGGTGCCAGAGGAGCAGATACATCTCTATGGCGCTGCCAGCATCGGAGCCCAAGAAGGCGATGTGGTTGAGGTGACAGGCCTGGTCGAAAAGCCTGAGGCCGACAAGGCCCCCTCGAACCTGGCAGTAATTGGCAGGTATGTGCTCAGGCCTGAGATGTTCAACATTCTCGAAAACACCCAGCCTGGACGAGGTGGCGAGATCCAGCTAACCGATGCCCTGCAGCATGCAGCAAAGAACCCCGAGGTTGCCGGTGGGGTCAAGGGGGTTATCTTCCGGGGTAGGCGCTATGACACAGGTGACAAGCTTGACTTCATCAAAGCAACCCTCAGGATCGCCGTGGACCGAGAGGACATCGGTAGCGACCTAAGAGAGTGGCTAAAAGGCTTCTCTAAAGAGCTTTAGTCCGCTTGCACTTTTCAGAGCAGTACTTGACCTGTTCCCAGTTCTTGGCCCAAGACTTTCTCCAGACCATCTCCCTGCCGCAGCGCTGACAGTCCTTCTTGGGAAGGTCTGCCTTTTTGACTCCCCGCACCTAGGCCTCAGGCTCTGTAATTGTCAGCTTGCTCTTTGGGACGTCCATCATCTCGACCCAGGTATTACCCATTGCAAGTTTTAGCGGCTCACCCTCTGTTGTGCTGAGCAAAATTGGATCTCCGCTCTCTGCCTTAGACCAGGCGGCCTGTAGGTAGTAACCATCAGAGAAGATGTGGGCGATACCCTCATTGTTTTCGAGCATGGCCTTTGGAATAGCGCCATATTTGGGATCCACAAAACTTAGATCGTGAGCGACCTCCATTACCACCACGTTCTTGGCAATCACTCGGTCGCCACCCTCTTGGGTGTGCTCAGAGCCGTCCTGGGTTCTAAGCCACGCAGGCTCTTCAGCGACAGACCAATCGAAGAGGGCGGTTCCGAGCTCCCACTCAGAATGCATTTGCGGATACTTAACCCCTAGACCAACCACTGGGGTGCCCTGGGTAACGGCAGTAGGGATGGCATCAAACTCAAAACCAGGGGCCGGGGCTGGCTGCTCGACCGAGTAAAGAGCCTGAAGCTCTGCGGCCTCAAAGAACAAGTTCCATGGAGCGACCCTGGATTTCTCCCTGAAGTAGGTGTCGTTATTCATCTCAGTATCTTCATCGCTCATGATGAGGCCGGTTGCCTTGGCTGCTGACTTGAAAGGGGCCTGGCCGCCTGAATAAACAAAGATGCCGTTGAAGGGGTCAACGATCGCAGCGTCCACGGGCCTCACGGACCTAACTGGACCAATCACCTCAGGCGTCCGGGAGTGCCAAACCGGTAACAACCTGGTTAGACCAATCTCGACCCTTGTGACATAGACAATGTCTGCGGAATTTAGAGCCAGCTGCGGCCTGCCAGGAGTGGTGTTGTCAATCTTCGCGGACACCGCTGGAAGCTCAAGCAGTGCGTTGGTACCCTCTTCATACATAACCCCCGTGAGCGGAGCCGCGACAAGAATTGGTTCTGGCTCAGGTTCCTCGGTTGGGGTCGGAGTCGCGGTTTGAGTGGCAGTTGGGGTCGGGGCGATTGTCTCCTCAGGCTCAGCGCTACAACCGGAGAGAATCAGAACCGAGGCTGCCAAAAGGGCTAGTTTCCGCATCTGACTAAGTGTAGAAGGGGTGGCGGAGGATACCCGGTACACACCCCTGGTTTGTTCACCTTTGCGTGTAGATAACTTCAGTGTCGATTTAGGCAAAATTCACCCCTGCTGGCTTCCTTTATCTCGTGATAGGTAAGCCGTATCGCTCTTATGTGGCAATCGGAGACTCACTCTCCGAGGGCCTAGGCGACTTCACCTTCACCCTTGACCGCCACCACAACGGCTGGACCGACAGACTCGCAGGCATCATGGCCAAAGAGGCCGAAGAGGCCGGCTATGAATTCCACTACGCAAACCTCGCAATTCGCGGTTGCAAGCTCGAAAAGATAATGAGCCACCAGCTTCGCGAGGCACTCAAGCTGCAGCCAGACCTAGTAACCGTGATGGCCGGATCAAACGACCTCATGAGTAAAGATGACAGCCTCCCAAGAATCGAGGCCACGCTCCGGCTTGGCATTCTCGAGCTCTTGGCGGCAGGTTGCGACGTGGTGGTGGCAAACACCATCAACCCCTTACACCTGCGAGTCTTCAAGCCGCTGCGCCACCGCGCCCAGCGCTTCAGCCAGATGATTGACCGGGTTGCCAAAGATTTCGATATTCCAGTTCTAGACGTTTATGGAATCAAGGATTTCGAGAGCCTGATTTTCTGGGCAGAGGATATGGTCCACTTCTCAGGCCATGGGCACATCGCGGTTGCGAACCGAGCGGCGAAGCTGCTTGATCTGCGCTACCGCTACCCCGAGTTGGATCCAATTGAACTAGACCCAATCTCAAGAGGCGTAAGCGAGACTCTGCGCTGGATTATTAGAGACGTGATTCCGTTTTTCAACAGAAAGCTTCGCGGGGTTACCTCGGGAGATGGCCTAGAGCCAAAGCACTCGAAGCTAGCCCCATTCTCGCCAAAGCGAGAGCACCCACACTGGGAACTACTTAGCGTCTAGCCTGCGCTTTGCAATCTGCTTCGAGATGCGATCTCTCAGGATCTCTAGAGGCAATAGCAGCGAGGTTCCGATGACAATCGCCAGCACCGTGATCTCAAGGTTTTCCTTCACTAGCTCAATGCCCCCAAGCCAGTAGCCGGGAACCATAAACAGGAATACCCAAACCGTCGCGCCAATGAGGTTCAGGCGGGTGAACCTCTGGTGGTCCATCTTGGAAATACCCGCCAGCATAGGCACCAAAGCCCTCAGGATCGGCACAAACCGCGCGAGAATCACAGCCCTTGCCCCATAGCGATCAAAGAACTCGTGGGTCTTTTCAACAACCCGCTCGTTCAAAATGAAATTGCGGTTGCTCTCAAATAGTGGCGGGCCGATTTTGTAACCGATCCAGTAGCCAACCTGGGTTCCGAGGAAGGCTGCCAACCAGATAAGAACAAACCCAAGCCAGTCCGGC
>JBMUBK010000085.1:0-4072 GCA_049457355.1 Aquiluna sp. | reverse complement strand
CCTCTCATCTCAGCATTACCGATACACAACCTTCCATTGATCCGCCTCAGTTAACAAAAAATACCGTCGACCTCGCTGTCCTAGAAGCCTCGGGCGCTAACTCCTCCTCTGGCAATTTCTCCTCCCTCTTCTCTCACTCTCTACCCACTGGCGTCGATCAAAACCTTCAAGTCGATACCTCTTTCTCTCTCTCAACCACAAACGGCACTGACTCCGGTCTCGTTGATAACCAAGGTCATAGCATCTATCTCTTCAACGATGGCCATGGCGGCATCTATGGCGTCGCCATGGATCACACGCCAGGTCCTAATGAAATACCAACAGCCAACACGCAACACGCTCTCGATCTAACCGTTGCTCACTCCGGTCAGGTCACCTTCTCATCCAATACTCCCATCCATCACGGCCCAGGCTCCATAGGCACTGGCAACTCCCTCTCTCTCAATCCAGGCTCTGTCACTCTCCAGTGCACAGATACCGTCACCGATGCTGACGGCGATCACAAATCCTCTACCTCCGGTTCCACTGATCTCTCCTCTCATCTCAGCATTACCGATACACAACCTTCCATTGATCCGCCTCAGTTAACGAGTCAAAGCGCAAAGATTGAGCTCACCGTTGAGGAAGGTTCAACGGGTAATGCTCATACCACTCAGGCAGACTTCGCCAAAATCTTCAGCTCGGGAAGCAAGTCCGCGATCGACAACACAGGCTCTCATGTAGACATCTCCTATTCACTCAAGACCTCTGACGGCACTGACTCCGGTCTGATTGATCTCAAGGGGAATCACATCTTCCTCTACAACGACGGACACGGCGGTGTGTTTGGTGTCGCTGGAAATGGATCCTCCAGTCCGCTCAATCCAAGCGCTCAACCTCACGCCCTTGATCTCTCGGTCAACCCTTCAGGTCAAGTCTCTTTTTCCTCTAACTCCCCGGTACAACACGACCAAACACGAGGGCAAGGCTCTTCTATATCTCTGAATCCTGGCTCCGTACAGCTCGAACGCACAGACATTATCACCGATGGCGATGGTGACAAAGCTTACGCTTCCGCACAAACCGACATATCATCCGAGCTACGTCTTAACCGCACCGACGACCCATTCTCCGACGAAAACGAGATCTACACCATAAAGACAGGAGAAACACTAACAAGAAACTTATTAGACAATGCCTCCGCACATCAAACCCACGACGGCAAAGTACAGATCCTGTCGTACAGCATTGGAAACGAAAATCTCACACACCCTCCCGACCAAACCGTCCATTTAGCCGAAGGCGACCTAAGAATCTCCAAGGATGGCGACCTTATATTCACGCCAAAGCCAGGCTATAGCGGTCAAATCCCCACGATCAATTACAACCTCACCGACGACGGCACAACAATTGGCGACACCTCGTCCGCGCAGATTAACGTCACCCAACACAGGCTAATTGATGACAACGAATTTGCACAAGGAATACAGGACAAGCCAATTACAGGAAACCTGATCCAGAACGCCGTATACGACAACCAGGCAAAGGCCAGCTGCAGCATCGTCGAAGTGTTTAGCCCAGACGGCCAGAAACTATCGCAAGATCCAACCAGTCATCATTTCACAGGAATACTTACAGATGGCCATGGACACAATATTGGCAAGCTAGACGTAGATCCATCCAGTGGAGAATACACCTTCACACCCGAAAAAGGGTGGAGTGGATTTATTGGAGACCAGAGTATTCATCCGATTGCCTACACAGTCCAGGACAAGAATGGTGTTAGTGACGGATCAATACTTGCCATTCAGGTCGATCCAACCTGGGTTACGGATCACCCACAGCCAACCATTGGAGGAAATGTTCCAGCAGGACATGAAGCGCCAGTCGTGGCCGTTGCCCCTGGATATCAGCATTACTACATCGCAAGGTCCACTGAGCACTTTGATCCACAGCACCCAAGCACAACTGGCAGCTCTGCATTAGGAACCGTTTCAGTTGACCAGAGTGGGCATGTTCACTTCACAGGTGATCAAACTAAGCAGCAGGAATGGGCTCGAACTCACCAAGGTCAAGTTCAAGTTGTTACACAGACAATTGACAATAAAGGCACGCAGTCGCAAACGAGTCGCTCAACCATCACAAACCCCTCCGGCCGCACACTTGGAGTAGCCCAAGCACCTCCAGGATGGAGCAGAGGAAAAGCATGGTGGAAGCACCCAACAACTGGCGAGATGATGTCACCACCACCAAGCACGAGTGGAACTGGTCGCCTTGGCTTCTTCGAAGAATGGGTTGTTTACAACGAGAAAGGTGAAGTAGTTGGCAATTACTGGGTCACAGCAGACCTCAAAGTTACAACTACAACCACACATGATTTCACGTGGGAAGACACAGACACCCGTGGGGGGTGGCAACATGTTAATTGGCAGTGGGTAGAGAACGGATACCCAACAAAAACAACAACTGCAGAAATCACAAATATCTTGGCCGGCGCAACCGCACCGACTTCGCAACAAATCAATGCCAATGGCCAGCAAGCATCAGACGAACCACAGCCAGATGAATTTGCAAGCGCAGAAGCATCAGAAGCGGAAGACATTTCAGTCATAATAGCCGCTACATCATTAGCGAATCAGCAAGACGAACCGAAAGCCAGCTCGAAGCAATCAGAAGAAGAAAACAGCGAGCATCAGACGCTTGAAACAGCATCAACAGGTTCAAGCAGAAATGATATCAACGATGACACTTCAGATCACAAGAAAGATGACGTCTCGATGACAGGAGAGAGTGAACCATCAATCGACAATCTAGCCATCGACAAATCAAGACTCAACGAAGCAGTTGAATCAATCAAATCAGCAGCTCAGCCCAGTGAAGTCGGCCCAGAGAAAGCGCTGCAACATGACAGCTCTACTCACGAAATACACGAAATAATTGACCAGAACGGATCCTCAGATGATCAAAGCAACCCCAATCAACCAGCTAGCACTAACGGATTGAATAGCCAATCAGAGGAAGAAGCCTCAAGGATTCAAGGCTCATTCCTACAACAACTTGTCACCAACTTCCAAGCCACAACGCACACCATGACAGAAGAGAACACCAACCCTGCAGTCCAAGATGTAGCCGCCTCAACCCTGGCTGATCCCTTCTCAGAGACAAAACAAGTCCAGCCACCCGATGACCTCAACAGCTCCGAGCCCGCTGAGGATTACCAACCACTGCTCGACCCCCAAGACAACCCAGACCAGTTGATGTAGTCAGGTGGGTCAACGAGGCGTTCGCGTTTCGATATACCGGCTCAACAACAGGCCAATCATCAAGGTGATGTAGAGCGTTGCTGTGACGCTCAGCAGCACCGCAAAGCTCTCCGCCAGGGCTGTCGCGGGGAGCACATCGCCATAGCCCAGGCTCCCCAGGGTCACAAACGAGAAGTAGGACAGGCGCTCCACCAGCTCCTCTCCAGGCAGCATCCGCCCCAAGCTGAAGCTTCCGGGACTCAGGATCTCAAGAGCCGTTGCTAGCTGCCCCCCCGTCAGGCCCAGCTGGATGTAGCCCGCTGCCCCCAGGCACAGCACCGCCTCATTCACCCGCTTGACCTGAGCCAGCACCAGAACGATGCCCACCGTTGTGGAGAGATAGAAGCCGCTGATCACCGAGAGGATCGGCAGATGCCAGGCATGTCCGGCGTGATGCCCCAGGACAAACGGCAGCCACATCACCGCCACACAAAGCACCCCCAAGACGCGATAGAGCGCCGAAAAGGACCAGCCTCGCCAGCGCAGCAAGTCCGCGGGCATCATCCGCAGCGCCAGCACCACCAGCCAGAGCGTGCTCAGAGGCAACAGCACCCGTTGGATCGCATTGCCCTCCAGGTTCGTGAAGGGCATCACCAGGATCGGCAGCAACGTCGCCAGAAGGAACCAACCGAACAGGGGTTCTCGCCGCTCGATCCGATCGCCAATCGAGTGGCTCATCACACCTCCTCCCGTTGCTGGGAGCTGATGAAGCGGCTCAGCAGCAGGCCAATCAACAGGCTCAGATACAAGGTGCTGCTGATGCTCACCAACACCGCAAACGACTCGCCGAT
>JBMUBK010000084.1:0-4098 GCA_049457355.1 Aquiluna sp. | reverse complement strand
TAGGACGCCGCCCTTTCACGGCGGTAGCACGGGTTCGAATCCCGTTGGGGTCACTAGGCGAATGAGAAGCATCTCTGGCCCTGTAGCGCAGTTGGTTAGCGCGCCGCCCTGTCACGGCGGAGGTCGCGGGTTCAAGTCCCGTCAGGGTCGCGTCGCGAAAGCGAATGGGGAGCGAAAGCTCCAAGGCTCTGTAGCTCAGTTGGTAGAGCGAACGACTGAAAATCGTTAGGTCACCGGATCGACGCCGGTCGGAGCCACCAGAAAGAGGCAGATAGTGACCATAATCTTCGGTTTACTATCTGCCTTTTCTTATGGCTACGCAGACTTCGTTGGGGCACTTGCCGCCAAGAAGGTAAGGGCTCTTGCCGTAACGACGGTTGCCTTCATATTTGGGCTTTTCGTTGCCCTGTTTCTGTCATTGTTCTTCGGCGCAAGCTTTGAGCCGAATGTAATCCAGATTGGCATTTTCGCGGGCATCTGCTCGGCAGCTGCAATCACATTTCTCTATGCAGCGCTGGCGTTAGGTCCCATCTCGATCGTCAGCCCACTGACAGCCGTGCTGTCTGCGATGATTCCAGTGCTTTTTGATGTTGCAACGGGCCAGCAGCTGAGTTCCTTCGCACTGGTTGCAATAGTGCTGATTTTGATTGCGGTGGTGCTGGTGGCCTTCATCCCAGGAGAAGATGTCAGGCTTCCAAGCTTGAGAGCAGGCCTCTACTCAGTTGGGGCGGGCGTGGGGTTCGCAGGCATCTTCCTGTTTTTGGACATGGCCCCTGAGGGCAGTGGCCTGGGCGTGCTAGTGGTGATGAGAGTGGTCGGCCTAATTTTGTTGGCGGCAGGCCTGATTGGACTGCTGCTGAGCGGCAAGTCCAAGGTGTTGGTGGAGCGGGAGCTTTTTAGCAAGGCAATTCTCCCGCTGGTGCTGCTGGCTGGCCTGGGCGATGTAACCGGCAATGTGTTTTTCATGATTGCCACCTCTAGCGGAGCGCTAGCGGTCGCCGCAGTGCTAACTTCGCTATACCCGGTGGGAACAATCCTGCTGGCAAGAATCTTCTTAAAGGAGCGGATTGCTCTGAGCCAAAACATCGGCATCGCACTTGCCATTGGGGCATGTGCCCTCTTGGCAGCCGGCTAACTAAGGAAACAGATTGAAAACAAAGAACCGCTGGGTGGGACTGGTCTTTATCTCAATGGCCATCTCTCTGGTCATTATTGACGGCACCATCGTCAACACCATCTTCCCTAAGGTCATTGAAGACCTCTCCCTAACCTCCACGGAGGTGCAGTGGGTTCAAGAGAGCTACGTCCTAGTCTTTGCCTCGACCCTTTTGGTTTGGGGTTCGCTGGCTGACAAGATTGGCCGCAAGCGGCTGCTGCTGATAGGAATCTTCATCTTTATTGTCGCCTCGGTCTGGGCGGGGTCAACCGAATCGGCCGGCGACATGATTGCCGCAAGGGTTGTTCAGGGTTTTGGTGGCGCGATGGTGCTCCCCACCACGCTGTCTCTGGTGAACGCGAACTTCCAGGGTAAGGAGCGAGGCATCGCCTTCGCCGTCTGGGGAGCAACGATTGGCGGCATGGTTGCGGTTGGGCCTGTGCTTGGCGGCTGGCTCGCAACCGACTTCACGTGGCGCTGGGCATTTTTGATAAATCTTCCGCTGGGCATCCTGATTCTCGCCGGCCTTATCTACCTGATCCCAGAATCAAAGGCTGAGGGTGGCCGTAAGGGCATCGACTGGGTAGGAGCTGCGATCTCAATCGTCATGTTCGGCACCCTTGTCTTCGGACTCATCGAGGGTCGCGTCTATGGCTGGCTGACTCCTAACCCAAAGAATCAGTTTGCCTTGGGTGATTTCGTTTGGCCTGAGGACGGCATTTCAGTAATTCCGGTGGCGCTGGCAATAGCTGCCATCACCAGCGTGATGTTTGTGCTCTGGGAGCGTAAACGTGAGCGCGAGGGTAAGAGCGTTTTGTTGGACCTTGGGCTATTTAGCATCGCCTCCTTCCGCAACGGCTCCCTCGCCGCAATGATCATCTCGCTGGGCGAATTCGGGCTGCTTTTTGCAATCCCGCTATGGCTGCAAAACGTTCTTGGCCTTAGCCCGATCAGTTCAGGGCTAGTGCTGTTGTGGCTTGCAGGTGGCGCTTTCATGGCCTCTGGAATTGGCGGGGCGCTTTCCGGAAAACTTCCACCGGCGCGAGCGGTCCAGATTGGCGTTGGGCTTGAGCTAATCGGTGTTGCGGGAATTGGTCTTGTGGCATCGGTTGATGCCGGTTGGGGAGTTATTGCTCCGCTGCTGTTTGTTTACGGCATCGGCATCGGTCTTGCAACCGCTCAGCTGACGGGTGTCATCATGGTGGATGTTCCAATGTCCCAGACCGGACAGGCCTCAGGTTCTCAGTCCACCGTGAGGCAGATTGGTTCTGCGCTCGGTATTGCTGTTCTTGGCAGCATGCTCTTCACCGGCACCCAGGCCTCATTCGAAGATCGTCTTGACGAACTTGCGGTTCCCCAGAGTCAGCAGGTGATTCTCGTTGATGCGGTGGTCGAGTCGGCAGGCGGTGCTATCCCGCAGCTCTCTGAGGGTCTTGCCTCTCAGGGTGTATCTCAAGATCTAGCGCAGTCGATCGAGGAGGCTGCCGGTGATGCCTTCACAGACGGAGCTAAGTGGGCGGCATTCGCAGCTGCGATCTTCCTGCTGTTGGGCTTTGCCTCAACCTTCCGCCTGGGCGCTAGGTCGAAAGAAAAGGCCTAGAGGTTCTTATCTGCGAAGTGGGTTGCGGCCTGATAGATGTAGTTGCCTAGACCCTCACGCTGACCCTCATAGGTTTCGTTGTAGGCGGTAGGTAGTGCGAAACTCAGCGCAAGGTTTTTGTAGCTCTCGCGATCTGGGGTCCAGAACCTCAGGCAAAACTCGTAGTGCTCCTTGACCGCATCCTGCATCTTCTGGTGCTCAGGCTCCAGTCCCTCGTCGAGGCAGGAGATCATTTTCTCGGTAATGGCTGCGAACTCTTTGGTGAACTGCTGGTTCTCTTCGCTCGAATAATTGTTTTGGTAGTAGCTACCCACAACCAGGTTGTTCTTATCGTCAAAGTTCACTCCCACAAGTTAGCAAATTCGCTAGTGTTTGAAGGGTGTTAGCCAACTGGAGAATGGCTGGCATGGTGTTTGTCGGTGGCGCGATTGGAACCATGCTGCGTCACCTAATCGGGGAAGTATTCGGCTCTTCCTATGAGTTCCCCACCTCAGACTTTCTCGCCCTAGTTTTTGTGAATCTTGTTGGAAGCTACTTTTTAGGGCTAACTGCAAGACACCCGATTTTCGCAAGCGAGAAAAGAAAAGCATTCTTTGGTACCGGCCTCGCCGGGGGCTTCACCACCATGAGCGCGCTGACACTCTTCATAGACACCCAGGGGCTCTCGCCTGAGATTGCCCTGCTGCTTTTTATCGGCCCCGCTACCTATGCCTTTGGTTGGCACCAGGGCAGAAGAAGAGCGAAGAAGGTGGGGCATGAGTAACCCGGTTCTTCTCACGCTTCTGATTGGCGCAGCCGGTGGAATTGGCGCTGTGCTGCGCTACGCCATCATCTCCTGGCACGGAGCGCTGCCCTTTGGGCTTTTTGCGGTCAACATTCTCGCCGGCGGTTTTGTCGGCTACATCTACTCCGGCTCGCTGACCCAGGACTGGTTGGTGATCGCATCGGTAGGGCTTGCGGGAGGTCTTTCAACTTTTGCGACAGTCTCGGCGGAGGGGTTTGACTACTACCACCGAGGACGCCTAGTCCAGATGCTACTCACGCTTGTAATCAACGCTCTGATGCCTCTTCTGGCAATGATGCTTGTCATGCAGTTCGTCTAGTTTTTGTTATCATTTCTCAAGGTTTTCCAAAGGTTTCCAAGGCAGTATGGCCAAGGACTACGAGAGATAAAGGGGGCTCGCCATGGGGCGTGGCCGTCAAAAAGCAAAGAACACCAAGGTCGCTCGCGAGCTGAAGTACTACAGCCCATCGACCGACTACTCAGCGCTTGAGGCCGAGCTAGGTCAAAAAGCCGGGGAAGAGAACGAAGACTTCGTGGACCGCTGGGCTGATGACTACG
>JBMUBK010000083.1:0-4186 GCA_049457355.1 Aquiluna sp. | reverse complement strand
TCGCGGCCCTGCTTGGCGCTGAAGAGTTTGGTTTCGCAACTGCGCCTCTGGTAGTCGAGGGCTGCATTTTGATGCGTGTTTGCCACCTCGACACCTGCCCGGTCGGAGTTGCAACGCAGAACCCTGAGCTGCGCGAAAGATTCCGAGGCCAGGCAGATCACGTTGTGAACTTCTTTGAGTTCTTGGCGCAAGAGGTCAGGGAGTACCTCGCAGAGCTTGGCTTTAAGACGCTAGAGGAAGCAATTGGCCACGCTGAACTGCTGGATGCAAACGAGGCCATCAAGCACTGGAAAGCTGATGGGTTGGACCTAGCTCCGATCTTTGCGGCTAAGGACATAAAGACTGACTCTGCTCTGCACCGCACAACAGTCCAGGAGCATGAACTTGAGAACCACTTCGACTATCCGCTGATCGAAGAGGCTGCGCCCGCCCTCGTGGAGGGAAAGAAAGTTTTCATCGAGCGAGAGATTAACAACACCAACCAGGCAATCGGAACGATGCTCGGTAATGAACTGACCTTCAAATGGGGAGAGCAGGGTCTAGAGCCTGGAACTCTAGAGCTCTCACTGTCCGGCAGTGCAGGTCAGTCGCTTGGTGCATTTGTGCCCAGGGGCATCAAGATCACAGTATCGGGCGACTGCAACGACTATGTGGCAAAGGGGCTATCCGGCGGCACCGTTGTCGTGAAGCCTCCCGCCGGAGCTGCCTACGTCGCAGGAGAAAACGTGATTGCGGGCAATGTCATCGGCTACGGCGCCACCGCGGGAAAGATATTCCTCAATGGCATAGTTGGCGAGCGCTTCCTAGTTCGAAACTCTGGAGCTCACGCAGTTGTTGAGGGCGTGGGCGACCACGCCCTGGAGTACATGACTGGCGGTAGGGCGGTCATCCTTGGCAAGACAGGCATTAACCTCGGCGCCGGAATGTCTGGTGGTATTGCCTACGTCTACAAACTCTCCGAAGCAAGGGTCAACCGCGAAGCCCTGCAGCTTGGTGAGATTACCCTCGGCGTCCCAGACGAACAGCAGGTGGCGGAGCTGAGGGAGTTACTCGAGGAGCACCTTGCCGAGACCGGTTCCCCTAATGCCAGGAAAATTCTCGCTGACTTCAAGACAGAGGCGATGAACTTCGTCCGCGTGCTTCCTAGGGACTACGCCCGAGTGATGGAGATCCAAAGGAACGCTCAAGAACTTGGCTATGAACCAGATGGAGAAGAGGTCTGGACCCAGATTCTGGAGGTGTCAAATGGCTGATCCAAGAGGATTCCTCAAGGTAACCGAGCGTGAAACGGCACCTAGGCGCCCTATACCGGTGCGAATCAAAGACTGGAAAGAGGTCTACGCCGAGCGCAATGGCGAAGTCATTGCGAGGCAGGCCAGTAGGTGTATGGACTGCGGAATCCCCTTTTGCCACCAGGGTTGCCCGCTTGGAAACCTTATTCCCGAGTGGAACGACCTAACCCACCGCGGTAGGGGCAGAGAGGCAATTGACAGGCTTCACGCCACCAATAATTTCCCCGAGTTCACCGGCCGAATTTGCCCTGCTCCCTGCGAGGACTCATGTGTTTTAGGTATCAATCAACCGGCGGTCACCATCAAAGAGATCGAGGTTTCGATTATCGACAACGCCTTCGATCAGGGCTATGTCACACCCCAGGTTCCAGAGCGACTCACAGGTAAGACGATAGCCATTGTCGGGAGCGGTCCTGCAGGTCTGGCTGCCGCGCAGCAGCTGACCAGGGCGGGTCACACGGTTGCAGTATTTGAGCGCGATGACCGCATCGGTGGACTTCTTCGCTACGGAATTCCAGACTTCAAAATGGAGAAGATTCATTTAGAGCGAAGAATTTCCCAAATGGAAGCAGAGGGCACACGTTTCCGAACTGGTGTGAACATCGGTGTGGACATTAGCTGGCTGGAGCTTAAAAAGCGCTACGACGCAGTTCTGGTTGCAACCGGCGCGCTCAAGCCACGAAACCTTGAGGTTGCCGGCAGAGAGCTGGAAGGTATCCACTTCGCCATGGAGTACCTCACACAGTCAAACAAGAGAGTTGCTGGCGATGAGGTTTCGGAGCAAATACATGCTCAGGACAAGCACGTAATCATTCTCGGTGGCGGTGACACTGGTGCGGATTGCCTCGGAACGGCAACTAGACAGGGCGCCAAGAGCGTCACAACACTCGCCATCGGTGTCAAACCACCTGAGGACAGAACCGAGGACATGCCTTGGCCAATGGTGCCAAACCTGTTCGAGGTACAGAGCGCCCACGAGGAGTTTGGCGAGCGAAAGTACCTACACTCAACTGTTGAGTTCGTGGGTGAGAACGGCAGGGTCACCGGCGTAAAAGTCGCCGACACGGAGTTTGTCGACGGCAAGCGCGTTCCCAAGAAGGGCACCGAGAGAGTCCTGCCTGCAGATTTGGTGCTGCTTGCCCTTGGTTTCATTGGTAATGAATCCGAGAGCATTTCGGAGCAGGCTGCTGTGGAGCTTGATGAAAAGGGAAACATCAAGCGCGACAACAAGTACCAGGTCGCACCAGGTTTGTTCAGCGCAGGTGACGCCGGTAGAGGGGCGAGCCTAGTAGTCTGGGCAATTGCTGAGGGCCGTGCAGCCGCCTCCGCAATTGATGAATATCTCGAAGGCGAGACAGAGCTGCCTTTCCCCGTAAAGCCAACAGATCAACCCATAGCTGTTTACAGCTAGAGAAGAGACAAATACAGATGAGACGCGCCAAAATTGTGGCCACTTTTGGGCCCGCGGTAAGCGACTACGAAAAGGCAAAAGCCATCATCGAGGCGGGTGTTGATGTCGCTCGAATGAACCTCAGCCACGGTGACCACTCTGTCCACGAGAAGGTCTACACGACAATCCGCAAAGCAGCAGCAGAGGTCGGAAAGCCAGTTGGCATATTGGTCGACTTGCAGGGCCCAAAAATCAGGCTCGGACGATTCAAGAATGACAAAGAGACCATAACCAGCGGCGGCACATTCACCATCACGGTAGATGATGTTGAGGGCACCGAGAGTATTTGCTCCACCACCTACAAAGGCCTCGTTGGCGATGTCAAGGTGGGCGATCCAATTTTGATTGATGATGGCAGATTGTCACTGCGAGTGAAGTCGGTTGAGGGTAACAACGTAGTTTGCGATGTCGAGATAGGTGGGCCAATCTCCAACAACAAGGGGATAAATCTTCCAGGCGTTGCCGTGAACGTTCCCGCGCTGAGTGAGAAGGATGAGGACGACCTCCGCTGGGCTCTCAAGCTCGGAGCCGACATGGTTGCTCTCAGCTTTGTGAGAAACGCAAAGGACATCGTCCGGGTGCACGAGATCATGGAGGAAGAGGATGTCTTCATCCCGGTTATTGCCAAGATCGAAAAACCTCAGGCAGTCGCCGCTTTGGAGGAAATCGTTGACGCCTTTGATGGCGTAATGGTGGCAAGAGGCGACCTTGGAGTCGAGCTTCCCCTGGAGCAGGTTCCTCTCGTGCAGAAGCGAGCCGTTGAGCTTGCAAGGCGCTGGGCCAAGCCAGTCATCGTAGCCACACAGATGCTCGAGAGCATGATTTCAGCGCCAAGACCCACTCGGGCCGAGGCCTCAGATGTTGCCAACGCAGTGCTCGATGGCGCAGATGCCCTAATGCTCTCAGGCGAGACTTCGGTGGGTGAGTACCCGCTAGAGACTGTCCAGACAATGGCCAGAATTATCGAGTCCACCGAAGAAAACGGTTTGGACAGGATTCCTGAACTTGGCACAAAGCCCCACACCCACTCAGGAGCTGTGGTTAAGGCCGCAATGGACATCGCGGAGCTTTTGGGTAGCAAGTATGTTTGCGTGTTTACCGAGTCGGGTGACACCCTCCGCCGAGTATCGAGACTGCGCTCAAGGATTCCCGTCCTAGCTTTCTCACCAAACGAAGAGGTTAGGAGAAAGCTCTCTCTCATCTGGGGAGCAACCACCTACCTAGTAGACAAGGTGACCCACACCGACCAAATGGTGAAGCAGGTTGACGAGCTCATGCTCGAAAGCGGCAAGTGCCGGGTTGGTGACGAGGTAATTATTGTTGCCGGTTCCCCTCCGGGGATCCCAGGTTCAACCAATGCCCTCAGGGTTCACCGGGTTGGAGATGCCGTCTTCGTGGCGGCTCCTGCTTACAAGAGCTAAGAAAAAAGTACGGTGCAATCACC
>JBMUBK010000082.1:0-4216 GCA_049457355.1 Aquiluna sp. | reverse complement strand
GCACTTGCCTATGCAAGTGAATGATGGGTCGGCCGATACGCCGGGTTCTGTAGCGCTCTCGCGCTGACGGTCATCTATCTCGGCCACCGATTGCTCGGTGGCTCTAGCAACCTACCCGGAGGCATTAGGCGAGCAGCCCTGCCTCCTGCTTGGTCTTGCTCCAGGTGAGGTTTACCTAGCCGGAATAGTCACCTACTCCGCTGGTGGTCTCTTACACCACCGTTTCACCCTTACCCTTGCGGGCGGTTTACTTTCTGTTGCACTATCTCTCGGGTTACCCCGGGTGGGCGTTACCCACCACCTCGCTCTGTGGAGCCCGGACGTTCCTCGACTATGTCGCGACCGTCTGGCCGACCCATCGCCTACAAGCCTAGTTTCGTATCAGGTGTTGGCAAGAGTTGAGAACGAAGACCTCGGCGAACTCCATGTCAAAAAAGCGATAGATGCTAATGCCACCAGGAGATGAATTGAGGTTGAAGTAGGCATTCTTTGCACCCTTGAATGCAGCAGCGGAAAATGCTCTCGTTGGCATCATGTGAGTTGCTACCGCCACCGCCCTGCCGCGATTTTCCTCGATGATTTCCTCCAGCGCCGCCCAGACCCTGGACTGCATGTCTAACACCGATTCTCCGTTGGGAGGCGCCACCTCAAGTGAGCCTCTCCATGCGCTCACAAGGTCCAGCTCATCCGTTTCGAGCTGAGCCATCTCAAGCATCTCCCAGTCGCCAAACCCGATTTCCTTCAGCCTCGCATCTGGGATTAATTCCAGTCTGTCTTCAGCTATAGCCCTGCCGGTTTGAGTTGTTCTCAGCATCGGCGAGTGATATACCCGGGACAGCTCGGGCAATCCAAACTCGTCTAGCAAAATAGGAAGCTGCCTGGCGGCCGCACTGGCCTCAAAGAGACCAAGCTCGCTTAGCTCGGGATCAGTTCCATCTCCCCCAGAGATCAGGTTCTTTTCGGTGTTGACCGTGTGTCCATGTCTAACAACCGCAATGGTGGTCGGCTCCCTGAACTGCCTCGGAGCCCTAATTGAACGTGGCTGGATTGAGCTCAGGGACAAATTTGCCTGCTCGGTCGAGGTGAAGTCACCCTCATCCAAAGCTCGGTTCGCGTTTGCGTCAGCATTTGAATTTTGCTCTCTTGGAACCCACTCAAACGTCGCATTGAATTCCTGCAGGAGAGCCCTTGCCTCGATTGCAAGCTCCTGCATGCCAGAGTTTTTGATCTTCCAGCGACCGGATAGCTGTTCGACTACCAGCTTGGAATCAAGGCGAATGGTGACCTCGCGGTGACTGGTTGTGCTGAGATAGCGAAGCCCAGCGATAACGCCGGAGTATTCGGCCTGGTTATTGGTTGCGGTTCCAAGATTTTCACCGAAGTCAGCAATGAGATTTCCCGCTTCGTCGATTATGTGCACGCCGTAGGCCGCAGGCCCGGGGTTTCCTCTCGAGGCGCCGTCAGCGTATAAAAAGATCATGCTCTGACCAACATCGCGGAGCATTCGCTGCAGGAGGCCAGCTCGTCCATAGGAACACGACTTATCTCCGCCATTGCAGTTGAATTCAGGTTCATGTTGCAAGCGCTGCAGCTTGATCCAGTCAACCTTCCGACTGCCGCTCCCCGCTGAATCTTTTTGTCAAAGAGTTCCAGTAACTCAGTCGGCAACTTCGACCTGAGATCTTCTATTGCTGCCACGAGGGTGGTGTTCTCTGCCCTAAGGGACTCCAGCTCTGCAGTGATGTTGGCTTTTGTGCTCTCGAGGGCACCCTCAGCCTCTTTACGTTGCACCTCCAGTGAATCAAGCTCGGCCAGAGCCACGTCTCGCTGCTCCATAAGTTCAAGTTCAGTGTCCTCAAGATTGCTCTTCCGATTATTCAGCGAGGCAATCTCATGCTCTATGCCGGCAATGTCCTTTGGGTTTGAGGACTGGTTCATGCGCTCAAGGTCCTTCTGAAGTCGCCTTTCGACCAGTTCGACATCTGACTCGAGTCTCTTGATATCTCGCTCGACATCTTCTACACGACCGCGCTGCTCACTTAAACTTCCGGTGATCTCTGCTAGTTGAGCTCGAGCCTCTTCGATGTCAGAAGACGAAGACAGCTCCTTTGCCTTGAGAACCACTGAGCGCTGGGCGAAGACCTTGGTCTGAAGCTCAAGGAGTGTCTCTAGCTCTTCCACGGAGGCTTTCACTGCATCACCGCAAAGTCCCAAGGATCGGTCCGTATGTCACTCACTGCAAACTCGACATCCGAGTGCAGTTTTGAAAGCTGCATAGCCGCCGATTCCAACCAGATTGACTCCGCTGCCCAGTGTGAGATGTCCATCAGAGCTGGACCGTCAACCAATTGAGATAGCTCCATGAAGTCCTGCGATGGATGGTGTCGGAGATCGCTAGTGATAAACACATCTGCTTTCGATTCAAGAGCCTGGGCTAAAAACCCATCACCAGCCCCACCAATAAGGGCAACGCGACTAATCATGCGATCCGGGTCCCCAGCCACTTTCAGTCCCTGGGCGACCGGTGGCAATACCTTGGCGACGTGTCTTGCAAAATCTACGAGCTTCTGGCTCGAAACAGTCCCGATGCAACCATGGCCGGTTACCGAATCTAGAGAGGATATGTCTGTAAGGCCCAACGCCGCCGCAAGCGACTGTGATACCCCACCGCTTGCAACGTCAGCGTTGGTGTGGGCAGCAAAAATCGCCAAGCCTGCGCGAACTGCGCTTTTTACGAGATTGCCCTTGGCAGTCAGCTCTCCGAGTTCATGAACCGGTCTTAGCAGCATCGGGTGATGGGTCAGAAGCAGCTGGGCTCCTGATGCGATTGCCTCGTCGACAACCTCAGATGTGATATCAACGCTAAGCAGCACCTTCGAAACCTCATTGGCCGGATGGCCCAGCATTAGGCCAACACGATCCCAGTCCTCGGCGGTGGATGCTGGCCAGAGCTCCTCGAAGCTTTGCATTAGTTGAGAGAGAGCTGTCATAGGTAAAGCAAACCAGAAAAATCTGGTTTGGATTTGTTTTTGTTCGAAGTGGGCCCTACCGGGCTCGAACCGATGACATCCACGGTGTAAACGTGGCGCTCTACCAACTGAGCTAAAGGCCCGCCCGAAATACTACTACAGATAATGAACTAGAGAAGTTCTAGTGCGCTGCGGTAGCTGGCCATATCTCTTGCCTCTCCAGGAGAGGTCGTGAACTTGGCGACCACGATTTGGTCGTGGTTTATGACGAAAGTCGCTCGGGTTCCGTGGCCACGCTCCTCCAAGAAGGCTTCATAGAGTTTCGTAACCTCTCCGTGTGGCCAGAAGTCTGCAAGCAACTGGAACTCATAGCTCTCAGCCTCGGCAAAAGCGGCCTGGGTGAATTTGCTGTCCACGCTGATTCCAACGAGCTCAACCTTGGCGTCTTTGAACATGTCGAGATTGTCTCTGAGTTCGCACATCTCGCCCGTGCAGGTTCCACTGAAGGAGAGCGGGTAGAACACTAGTACTACTGGCTTGCCTTTGTACTCACTGAGCTTGAACTCTTCGCCGTGCTGGTTCGAAAGTGCGAAATCGGGGGCGATGTCTCCTACTGATACAGCCATGTGAGCTCCTTATGTCGGGACTTAGGACTATAGCTAAACAAATAAACGAATACCTGAATAGACTTTAGTCGCCCACAAAATGGGAACTTTTAGTAAACAGCCACGAAAAGAGGCTTAAACGGTGTCAATCAATAATCAAGATGCTTTCGCTGTCAACAATCCTGACAGGGACCCACAGGAGACAGCCGAGTGGCTTGAATCACTTGATGCCCTAGCCAATAAACATGGTCGTGGTCGAGCCCGCGAAATCATGCTGAACCTGCTCAGGCGTTCGCACGAGCTGCAGCTAAATGTTCCTCTGGTCCCAACTACGGACTACATCAACACCATTAGCCCTGAGGACGAGCCAGAGTTTCCCGGCGATGAGCAGATTGAGCGAACCTACCGCGCGTGGATGCGTTGGAACGCCGCCATCATGGTGCACAGGGCGCAGCGTCCCGGCATCGCCGTCGGTGGGCACATCTCATCTTTCGCCTCAAGCGCTTCGCTCTATGAGGTCGGCTTCAACCACTTTTTCAAGGGGCACGACCATCCAGATGGCTCTGACCAGATCTATATCCAGGGTCACGCCTCTCCAGGTCCTTACGCCAGGGCTTTTCTAGAGGGCAGGCTTACCGAGGC
>JBMUBK010000081.1:0-4338 GCA_049457355.1 Aquiluna sp. | reverse complement strand
CTACCGTCGTAGTTGTCCTGGAAGTCGACTGTTTCCTCATCGATATCCCGCACCATCTCCATGGCAAGCGGTGCCATCTTGCACTCGGTATACCTAGGGGCGGCGGCTGGATCGTTTCCCGGCGAACCAAAGTTTCCCTGGCCCCAAACAAGTGGATAACGGAGGTTCCAGTCCTGAACGAGCCTTACAAGGGTGTCGTAAATTGCACTGTCACCGTGAGGGTGAAATTGACCCATGACGTCACCGACGACCCTGGAGCACTTGGAGAACTGCTTGTCGGGGCGGTAGCCACCGTCATACATGGCATAAAGCACCCTGCGGTGAACAGGCTTTAGCCCGTCCCTAACGTCTGGAAGTGCCCTCCCGACAATGACGCTCATCGCATAGTCGAGGTAGCTGCGCTGCATTTCGACCTGAAGGTCGATCTGCTCTATCTTGTCCATCTGGTTTTCTGACATTTATCTCTCCTGCCTAGATATCCAGGAATCGGACGTCTTTGGCGTTTTTCTGAATAAAGCTTCTGCGGC
This sequence comes from Aquiluna sp., assembly GCA_049457355.1. GTDB lineage: Bacteria > Actinomycetota > Actinomycetes > Actinomycetales > Microbacteriaceae > Aquiluna. The sequence continues at coordinate 3,811 of JBMUBK010000081.1, read as the reverse complement.
TCTCGACGTCCTCGCCCATCAGGGTGGAGAAGATCTCGTCTGCCAGAGCAGCATCGTCCAGGGTCACCTGCAGCAGGGTCCTGGTTGCGGGGTTCATCGTGGTCTCCCAGAGCTCGTCGTAGTCCATCTCGCCAAGGCCCTTGTAGCGCTGGATCGAGTTTTCCTTCGGAAGCCTCTTGCCGTCCTTCTGACCCTGCGCGATCTTGTCATCACGCTCCTGGTCTGAAAAGACATATTCGTGTTCGGCGTTGGACCACTTGATGCGGAAAAGCGGCGGCTGTGCCATGTAGACATAGCCGTGTTCAATCAGTGGCCTCATGTACCTAAAGAGCAGTGTCAGCAAAAGCGTCCTGATGTGCTGGCCATCGACATCGGCGTCGGCCATCAGGATGCACTTGTGGTACCTGATCTTTGCAACATCAAAGTCCTCGCCGATGCCGGTCCCAAAGGCGGTGATGAGCGCCTGAACCTCGGTGTTTGCGAGGGCTCTATCGAGTCTTGCCTTCTCAACATTCAGGATCTTTCCGCGAAGCGGAAGGATTGCCTGAGTCTCTGGGTCCCTACCTCTCACGGCTGAGCCGCCGGCCGAGTCACCCTCCACGATATAAATCTCTGAGACCACTGGGTCTCTTGAAGAGCAGTCGCGGAGCTTGCCAGGCATGCCGCCCGACTCAAGCAGCCCCTTGCGGCGCGTGGCTTCCCTGGCCTTACGGGCTGCAAGCCTTGCGGCCGCAGCCTGAATGGCCTTGCGAATTACCTCTTTTGCCTGGCCCGGGTTGCGCTCTAGCCAATCGCCAAGCTGGTCGTTTACTACCTTCTGGACGAAGGCCTTTGCCTCCGTGTTTCCGAGCTTGGTCTTGGTCTGGCCCTCGAACTGGGGCTCGGTGAGCTTTACCGAGATAACAGCAGTTAGACCCTCACGAACATCGTCACCGGTCAGGTTCTCGTCTTTTTCCTTGAGCTGCCCCTTGTCGCGGGCATATTTGTTTAGGAGAGACGTGATCGCGGTTCTGAAGCCCTCTTCGTGGGTACCACCCTCGTGGGTGTTGATTGTGTTTGCGTAGGTGTGGACACCCTCGTTGTAGCCGTTTGTCCACTGCATCGCGATTTCGACCGACATGTTCTTCTCTTTGGTCTCGTTCTCGATGGAGATGATCTCCTCGTGAACCACCTCGACCTTCTTTGCTGAGTTGAGGTACTCGACATAGTCGATCAGGCCGCGCTCGTAGAGATAGCTGTCGTTCTTTCCGCTGCGCTCATCGTTGAGGTTGATCTTGAGGCCCTTATTCAAAAAGCACATCTGCTGGAAGCGCTGGCGCAGGGTCTCGTAGTCAAAGTCGACGGTTTCAAATATCTCTGCGCTTGGCGTGAAGAAGATTGTGGTGCCGGTCTTGTCGGTTTTTCCGGCCTTCTTGAGGGGGTGGTCTGGCACACCAACCGTGTAGCTCTGTGTCCAGATGTCGCCGTCTCTGTGTACTTCAACAGACAGGGTTGAGGAGAGGGCGTTCACAACGGAAGCACCGACGCCGTGCAGACCGCCCGATACTGCATAGCCTCCGCCGCCGAACTTGCCGCCGGCGTGCAGGACGGTCAATACAACCTCGACTGCTGGTTTCTTTTCAACCGGGTGCATATCAACGGGAATTCCTCGACCGTTGTCGCTTACCCTTATCGATCCCTCTTTGGTGATCGTGACATCTATGTTGTCGCAGTGGCCGGCAAGGGCCTCGTCGACCGAATTGTCGACTATTTCATAGACCAGGTGGTGCAGGCCCCTGGGGCCTGTCGAACCGATATACATACCCGGTCTTTTTCGAACCGCTTCAAGTCCTTCGAGGACCTGGATATCGCCGGCATCATATTTTCTTTTTTCTTCAGACATATTAAGTTTCTTCCCTTTCGGGTTAGCTCCACTGAAATGCGGCCCTAAGACCGACTGAGATTCGGGTTTGCTAACCCCTAAATTCTACCCCAGAGGGGCTAAAAGACTCGGGATATAGTGATTAGCCGTACGTGTCTCTTGGGCCCCGTCCAGGAACAGAACGCGGTCCTTTTTTCCAACTTGGGGCAGCCGGTCCAATAAACCTCAAATCCGATACCCCAAGATCGGGATATTGTTCTTGAACCCTGGCCAATATCTGATCTTGCAAAAGTCTCAGCTGGGTTGCCCAGGCGGTAGAGCGACACTGAATAGTCATTAGCGAGCCCTCGAGGGATACCGGCTGAGATGCGGCCGCGTTATCGCTACCGACGAGCCGCTCCCAGTCAAGAAAAAGCGCTTCCTTTTCAACCCGGCCCAGCCAGTCATGCTCGGTCATCAACTCTTCGATGGAGGAAGAGGCCCTGATTGGTTCCCGTCCCTTTTCAAAAGGCTGTGAGCCGCGAGATTTACCCTCGCGTCTTTTTTGATCTCGAGTTTTTCTCCCTAAACCCGACACAAAATCTTTGTAGAAGCGGTCCGCCGATTCGAAGTTAATCACTAGTTACCTCACCTCGATTCACAGAAAACTTAGCGTCCCAGCTGAGCTCGGGAGTTGCAGCAGGATCGGCCGCGGTTACTAATACCTGCTGGAAGCCCTTCACAAACTCAACGAGTCTCGCTCGTCGTCCCGGATCTAGCACTGCAAATACATCGTCGAGAATTACTACCGGATCGCCGCCCGGTCGGTCTTTTAGCTCCGCCGCGACAGCTAGCTTCAGCCCCAATGCCAACGACCAAGCCTCTCCCTGGGAGGCGTGAGACCTCGCCAACAGGCCCGCCTTGGTTATGAGCAGCTCGTCTCGGTGGGGGCCAAAGAGAGTTATGCCTCGCTCTAGCTCTTGTGGCCTGTTGAGCTGCAGGTTTTCACGCAGCTGAGAGGCGATGTGGTCTCTGTCTATTTCAGCGAGGTCGTCCTGTAGCGAAAGAGAGACAAGATGCAGCTCAACTGACTCGCTCGAACCCGCAAGCTCTGAGTAAAAAGATTGGAGTGTTGGTCCTAGAAGGCCCAAAAGCTCAAAACGAGCCTGGGTTATCTGACTTCCCAGCTCCACAAGCTGGTCATCCCAAATATCCAGTGTGCTGAGATCTGGATTCTTTACCCCCCTGGAGCTTTTGAGTAAGGCATTGCGCTGCTTTAAAACGCGATCGTAATCGAGCCTTAGCTGTCCTACTCGGGGTTTGAGCAAAGCTGCAGTTTGATCTAGGAATCCCCTTCGGTCAGCGGGGTCACGCCTAACAATGTCGAGATCCTCCGGAGCAAATACAACGGCGGCCAGGTTCCCAAGGATTTCGGATGCTCGTTGCCGGGGGGAACCGTTGATAAAGAACTTGTTGGAAGAACCGGTGTTTATTTCAACGCCTACCGCCAGCTCCCTGTCTCCGCTCTTGACACTGGCAGATAGCTGCGCCGATGCCTCGCCCTCTTTTACAAGCGACTTCTGGTTTCCGAGCCGGTGAGAGGAGAGGCTCGAAAGATAACCAATCGCCTCGACAAGGTTCGTTTTACCCTCGCCATTTGGGCCATAAATAAGGTTGCGACCCTCAGAAAACCTGGTTTGTAGGGTTTGGTAATTTCTAAAGCTTGCTAGCTGTAACTCAGAAACCCACAAAGTTACCTACCGACTAAGAAACGAGCAGGTTGGGCTGTAGTAGGTACCTATAGCTGTTGTTGGATCCCACGGGGATAATCAAAACTGGACCAGGCTTGTTCGGGTTGTTTGGGTTTGAAGTGAAGCCAATCTGGACCATTTCTGTCTCTACCGAACTGAGTGCGTCAATCAAAAACTGTGGCTTCAAAGAAACTACGGTGTCATCGCCGGTTAGGGAACA
>JBMUBK010000080.1:0-4400 GCA_049457355.1 Aquiluna sp. | reverse complement strand
ACAGCCTCGACCGTTTCATCGAGCGAGAGTCCTCCTGCGAGGTGCTGCTCTGGAGCCCAGCGCAACTCACCGTAGATGACGCCGTCTTCTGCAAGGTCCATGACCGACTCATAGGCGACCCGCTCAAGACCCTCCCGGGTCTGCATAACAGCAACGGTGTGATCAAAGGCCTCAAGGTACTTCACAAGCGAGCCAGAGTTACAGACCTCAGAAAACCAATTCGCCAGGTCCACAGCCGACTCGGCCGGGAGTTTGTGGCCCACACCATCTGCCAGTTCAACAATGGTCTGAGGTCTCAAGCCGCCATCTAGGTGGTCATGCAACGAAATCTTGGGTAGCGACTGAATGTCCAATGGGTTCCTAACTAACTCGCCCGAGAATCATCTCGCGCTTCGGTGGGGCTTGCTGAGAAAAATCAACGGCACTGGAGGCCAATTCGATTGCCCTCTCGAACTTCTCAGGAGTGTCAGTGTAGAGGGTCATCAGGGCATCGCCCTCTTCGATGCTGTCGCCCAGCTGTGCATGGAGTTCAACACCGGCACCAAACTGAACCGCGTCCTCCTTGCGCTCTCTCCCGGCACCCAGGCGCCAGGATGCGACGCCGACAGCTAGCGCATCCAGACGGGAAATAAAGCCCGATCCTGTTGCGCGGATGGTGTGGAATTCTTTTGCCTTGGGTAGCTCGGCATCTAAGTCTCCGCCCTGGGCCGAGATCATCTTGCGGAAGATATCCATGGCCTTCCCATTTTGAAGGTTCTCAGCGGGGTCAACATCATTGATGCCGCTGTGAGCAAGCATCTCCTTCGCCAGCTCCACCGTAATCTCGATCACGTCCGCTGGGCCGCCACCGGTCAGCACCTCAATGGACTCCTCAACCTCCAGGGCATTACCGATCTTGAGGCCAAGTGGGGTTGACATATCGGTCAGCAGCGCCGAGGTCTTGACCCCCGCATCCTGTCCAATCTGCACAAGGGTCTTAGCAAGCTCGCCGGCTCTGTCCAGAGTCTTCATGAAGGCGCCAGAACCAACCTTTACATCCAAGACCAGAGCAGAGGTTCCCTCGGCAATCTTCTTGCTCATGATTGATGAGGCGATCAGCGGAATCGCCTCGACCGTTCCCGTGACATCTCGAAGTGCATAGAGCTTCTTGTCAGCAGGCGCCAACCCACCGCCCGCCGCACAAACCACAGCTCCAACCTCAGCGAGCTGGCTGTAAAGCTCTGTGTTCGATAGGCCTGCCTGCCAGCCCGAAATAGCCTCAAGCTTGTCCAGCGTGCCACCGGTGTGACCTAGGCCCCTGCCCGAGAGCTGAGGGACCGCTACCCCATAGGAGGCGACCAGCGGAGCCAGCGGCAAGGTTATTTTGTCCCCAACTCCTCCTGTTGAGTGCTTGTCAGCAGTGGGCTTTGAAAGACCGGAGAAATCCAGGCGCTCACCCGAAGCGATCATCGCCATGGTCAGGTCAAGAATCTCCCTGCGCTCCATGCCATTAAGCAATATGGCCATTGCCATTGCAGACATCTGCTCGTCCGCAACCACGCCCTTTGTATAGGCATCGACAAGCCAGTTGATTTCATCTGTGCTGAGTACCTCGTGCTCACGCTTTTTGATGATCAGCTCGACCGCGGAAAAACTCATCGATTCAGATCCTCAGGTCCGAAGGCCTCTGGCAGCACCTCTTGAATTGTCTTGATTCCAACCGTTGTCTGTAGAAGCATTCCCTCCGCGGAGTGCTCGTAAAGAAGTTGCCTGCACCTGCCGCATGGCATAAGCGGCTCGCCGTTACCGTCGACACAGGCAAAAGCGGCAAGCTTGCCGCCACCGGTGCGAAAGAGTTCGCTAACCAGCGAGCACTCAGCACACAGACCCAAGCCGTAGGAAGCGTTCTCAACGTTTGCTCCGCTGATAATGCGGCCGTCGGTTGTGAGAGCAGCGGCCCCCACGGGAAATTTCGAGTAGGGGGCATAGGCCTTAGCCATTGCGGCCTTGGCCGCATCTGTTAGCTCTGCCCAGTCGATCTCCACAATTACCCCTTCGTGTATGGAATTGCGAGCGCCTTCGGCGGTCTGGATTGGCCGACAAAACCAACCACGGCAATGATGGTGACGATATACGGAACCATCGTGATGAAGTCGGTTGGAATACCCGGGCTAACCTGGTTGGCCCAGACCCTCAGAATGATTGAGAACCCAAACAGCAGCGCAGCAAGGGCCGCAGAGATTGGGTGCCAGCGGCCGAGAATAACAACCGCGAGAGCAATAAATCCGAAGCCACCAGCCATCTCCCGGCCGAAGGCCCCAGCGTTTCCAATTGTTAGCGCCGCGCCACCCAGTCCTGCCGACATCCCTCCGAGAGTCACCCACCAAAACCGGGTTCTGCCAACGTTGATACCCACGGTGTCGGCGGCTAATGGGTGCTCGCCGACTGCTCGGGCGCGCAGACCCAGCTTGGTCTTAAACAGTATGAAGTAGAGCGTTGGGACAAAGATGAGAGCTGCGAAGACGGTGATTCGATTCTCGAATATCACAGGACCAATTACCGGAATGTCACTCAAGAATGGAATCTTGATGATGTCTAGAGTGCCGGGGAAATTCACGTTCTCGCCGTCCTCTGTGAGCCACTGCTGGTAGAGGAAGTTGGTTACACCAATCATCAGCACATTGAGTACGACACCAACGATGATCTGCTGGGCCAGATACTTGATGGCAAACACCGCCAGCACCATTGAAACAAGAGCCCCGCCTATCATGGCGCTGGCCAGGCCAAAGAAGAAGTTGTCAGTAATCGAGGAAACTACCGCCGCCATGAATGCACCGGTCAATAACTGTGCTTCAATCGCGATGTTAGTCACTCCGACTCGCTCACACATCAAGCCACCCATTGCACCCAGCATGATTGGAACGGCCAAGACCAAGGCTGTTCCAACAATGAAGGTCACAGGAACGCTATTGCCCGAAGCCAGCCAACCAAGAAGCGAAACAACTCCGATTGCCCCGTAAATGACCGAGACCCAGAGTGGAGTCGTGCGGTTCTTGAGAGCAAAGCTCAGCGAGTATCCCGCAATAGCAAGCATCAGGATGCCAGCTACCCACCCAAGGGCCGAAGAACCGACGGTAATTGCAGGCAATTGAATGACATCGACTCGGCGTGAGATCTCAAATACGGTCTCGCCTTCTCGCCCCAGAATTCCAAAGAACACCAGCACCAGCGAACCGATGCCAGCCATCGTGATTGGCGACTTAAACCCAACGCGCTCCTCTTTTGCTAGCTGCAGCTGGCTCATTTGGCACCCCCTCTCCTAAAGAGTCGTTGTCGAATGTTTGCAAGGGCAGAGGAAGTCTGAGGTGGTGGCAGCCTGAAGAGCATTCGAATCAGCGGAGGTGCTGCAATGAACAGCACAATCGCTCCTTGAACAATTCCAAGCACCTCGGGTGACACTCCGAGCACCTGCATTGATGGGGCCCCGGCTTTGAATGCACCGAACAACAAGCCTGCAAGCAAAATACCCGGAGCATTTGAACCGCCCAGCAAGGCCACAGTAATGGCATCAAATCCAATTCCCGCGTGGGCAGAGGGTGTAACACCTATCGCGGTTCCAAGCGACTGATTCGCAGCCGCAACACCAACAAAGGCAGCTGATAGGCCCATCGCAAGAATGTAGGTGCGCTCAACGCTCACTCCGGCAGAACGAGCAGCATCGGGGTTGTGACCAACCATGCGCAGCCTAAATCCAATCGTGGATCGCTCCATCAACCACCAGAACACAAATACCGCTATCAAGGCCAGAATGATGCCCCAGTGGAGGTTGAATTCATCACCCAATAGCTTCGGCAGAAGTGCGGTCTCGGCAGCAGGATCAGCCTTCGGATTTCCCGTGGCCCTCTCCTCCTGCAAGAGTGCAGGATCGCGCATCAAGAAGGTGAAGAAGTAGAGCATTATGTAGTTGAACATGATGGTCAAGATGACCTCGTGAGCGCCCGTTCGTGCTTTCAGGAAACCGACAAAAGCCCCAAGGAGCGTTGCTCCCACCACGCCAGCGATTATCGCCACGATTGTGTGGATTAGGAAGGGAAGTTCCAGCCTGGTGGCAACGAATGTTGCGAAGATCATGCCCGAGATGAGCTGGCCAGTTCCACCAATGTTGAACAATCCGACTCGAAACGTAAGCCCAATGCCAAGGCCTGCCAAAATAAGCGGTGCCCCCAATCGAAGTGTCTCAGTAAGTGGGCGGATGGCCTTTTCAAAAGTCTCCGCGTCACCGTTGAAGATTGCCCCTCGGAACAGCGCGCCGTAACCCTCGCTCACCACCGCCACAGCAGCTCCGAAGGCGTCCCCGGGACGCGAAAAGAAGTATCCCAAAGACTCGATGAATGCCTTGTCAGAACCGATCATGAAAAGGG
>JBMUBK010000079.1:0-4488 GCA_049457355.1 Aquiluna sp. | reverse complement strand
TCTTTCTCCTGGCGGTTTCGACCAATTGTTCCGCAACTAAGAATGCCAGCTCAAGCGACTGCATGTGGTTAAGCCTTGGGTCACAGACCGATTCGTAGCGCATCTCCAGAGTTGCCTCATCAATCTGCTCGGAGCCTCCAAGGCACTCTGCAACATCGTCACCGGTCAGCTCAACATGCAATCCACCCGGGTGAGTGCCGAGGTCCCTGTGAACCTCAAAGAAGCCCTGCACCTCGTCCATGACATCGTCAAATCGCCTGGACTTGTAGCCGTTTGCGGTTGTGATGCCATTGCCGTGCATTGGGTCAGTGATCCAGAGCGGGCTTGCACCCGAGTCACGAACCGCCTCAACTAGCTTCGGTAGTTCATCGCGAATCTTGCCCGCACCCATTCGGCTGATGAGCGTTAGCCTTCCCGGCTCGCGCTCTGGGTCCAGCTTGTCGATGAGCCTAAGAACATCGTCAACACTCGAGGTTGGTCCAAGCTTCACGCCGAGCGGGTTTCTTACTCTTGAGAAGAAATCGACGTGTGCACCATCTAGTTGCCTGGTGCGCTCTCCGATCCAGATGAAGTGTGAGCTTGTGACGTAGGGAAAATGCGTCCTGGAGTCGATTCGCGTCAGAGGACGCTCGTAGTCAAAGAGCAGACCCTCGTGAGAGACGAAGAATTCTGTCGCCCTTAGCTCTGCCGAGTCAACCCCGCAGGCCTCCATGAACCTCATGGCCCTGTCGATGTCCCCGGCAATCGATTCATACTTCTTGTTTGCTGGGTTGTCGGTGAAACCGCGGTTCCACGCGTGAACCTCTCGCAGATCTGCAAAGCCACCGGTGGTGAAGGCCCTGATTAGGTTTAGCGTGCTTGAGGATGTGTTGTAGGCCTGGAGTAGCCGCATGGCGTCGTTCTTGCGAGCCTCCTCGGTGAACTCGTAGCTGTTCACAGCATCGCCTCGGTAGGCGGGAAGGGTAACTCCTTCTCGAGTTTCAAAGTCTGAGGAGCGAGGCTTGGCGAACTGACCTGCCATGCGGCCCATCTTGATCACCGGAAGCGATGAGCCATACATCAAAACCACGGCCATCTGCAGAACTGTCTTGATGCGGTTACGAATGCGGTCGGCAGTTGCGTCGACAAAGGTCTCGGCGCAGTCGCCGCCCTGAAGTAAGAACGCCTCTCCCCTAGCCGCCTGTGCGAGCCTGGTGCGCAGGGTGTCGACCTCTCCCGCGAAAACCAGCGGCGGCAGCGCGCCAAGCTGGTTCCGCACGCTCTCCAGCACACCAGCGTCTGCCCAGGTGGGCTGCTGTGCCGCGGGTAGCTCGCGGTAGTTATCTAGTCCAAAATCCTGCAATGTGGTTCCTTAGTTTGTGCTGCGTGCGAGGCGGTTACGAATGGTTGAGGCATAGACGTCAACATAGGGCTGGTTCGAAAGCTGCTTAATCTCATAAATAATCTGGTCGGTCACTGCTCGAAGCACAGCGCGCTCCGATTCCATGCCAGCAAATCGAGAGAAGTCCATGGGCTCGCCAATGCGCATGCCTACCCTGCGAATCTTGGGGTATTTACTGCCTAGCGGCATGACCTTCTCGGTGTTAATCATCGCAACCGGAATCACGGGAACCTGAGCCTCGAGAACCATTCTGGCGATTCCCGTTCTGCCCCTGTAGAGCTTGGCATCGGGAGACCTGGTGCCCTCTGGGTAAATGCCAAGGACCAGCTCACGCTCTAGGACACCTAGACCGGTGTTCAGGGCATCCTCCGAGGACTTACCGCCACTTCTATCAATTGGAAGTTGGCCGTTGGCCTTGAAGAACCAGCGAATCAGGGCCCCTTTGAAGCCCTTACCGGTGAAGTAGTCGCTCTTAGCCAAAAAGGTAATTGGCCTTCTCACCTTGAGAGGCAAGAAGATCGAGTCAACAAAGGAAAGGTGATTACTGGCCAGAATCGCCGCGCCACGCTTTGGAATGTTTTCCAAACCCCTAACCCAAGGCCTGAAAAGCAGCTGCAGGATAGGCCCCAGCACCAGGTTCTTCAGAATTAGGTAGGTCACGTGTCTTCTCCAGTTTGAAACTAAAGCTTACTGGCCCACCTGGCGGGCCAAATCGGCTGCTCCAATTACTCCGGCCTCATTCGCAAAGCTGGCAAGCACAATGTCTGCCTCTGGCCGAAATCCTTGGGCGGGTAGCTGGGATGAAAAGTGCCTAGTGATGGGGTCCAATATCCCCTGTCCCAATTCCGAAAGGCCGCCCCCAATTACGAACACCTCAGGGTCCAGCACAGCAACAAGCGAGCCCATGGCTCGGGCTAGATACTCGGCAGCGCGCTCAACCTCTTGATGGGTTGCCTTGTCTCCCTCTTGAAAGGCCTGATAGGCGTGATGACCGGATAGCTCTCCCTCTCCAGCCAGCTCCCGAAGTCTCGCCCCTTCGGCTGAATTAGAGCTAGCAATACTTCTAAGCTCCCTCAGCAGAGCCGTGCCAGATGAGTACTGCTCCACGCAGCCGAGTCTGCCGCAGCCACACTTGATGCCGCCATCGACAACTGTTACGTGGCCGAGCTCCCCGCCAATCCCGAAGCCACCGCGCATCAACTTGCCATCGGCCACCACTGCCCCACCGACTCCAGTGCCAAGGGTGAGCATCATCATCGAGCCATACTTTGAGGCGGCACCAAAGCGAAACTCCGCCCAGCCAGCTGCGTTCGCGTCATTTTCGATGATGACCTCGCGACCGACCTTGTCGGAGATTCTTTGCTGCAGCGGCTCATTGCGCCAGTTCAGGTTTGGAGCGTAGAGAACCGTGGACCTCTCGGCATCGATGAAGCCAGCCGCTGCTACGCCTATCCCCGCCACCTCGGGCTCGACTTTGAGGAGGTCATCGATAAGCCCGGCGACATCATCAACCAAACGCCCAGGATCCTGGGCCGGAGAGGCGATCCTTTTTTCCTGGACTACCTTGCCGGATTCATCAACGAGCGCACCAAGGATTTTGGTTCCGCCGATGTCAATACCGACACTAAGCAAGGGGGTCTCCGTTCAAATGGCCAAACCAGAATATTAGGGCGGAATAGAGCTAACTGCACCGGTGATTTGTAGCCATCCGCGGCTGGTGACACGGTGAGGGGCGAAGAGTAGAGTTTAGGAAACTTCTGAGGGAGACAAACGATGACGTTTTACGATGTGCCGCTGAGAGTGGAAACTAACCCCCGCGAGAACGCAACGGACCTCTTGCTTAGCCGTGTTGCAAAAAACCCAAGGCACGCTCTTTTTAGCCGAAAGAACCCTGACGGTAGCTGGCGCGATGTCACTGCCGAGGACTACCTGAGTGAGGTCCAGAGCCTAGCTAAGGGCCTGATCGCCGCGGGCATCAAGCCTGGCGACGCGGTTGCCCTGATGTCTCGCACTCGCTACGAGTGGACGCTGATTGACTTTGCGGTTTGGTTTGCCGGAGGGGTTGTCGTGCCCATCTACGAGACCTCATCTCCAGCTCAAATCGAGTGGATTCTCTCCGACTCGGACTCGGTAGCGCTATTTCTCGAGAACGACGAACACCTCGAGCGCTTCAACAAAATTAAGTCGAATGTAAAGAAGGTCTCAAAGGTTTGGAGAATCGACTCCAAGGAGTTCTCCGACCTGCACAAAGCCGGCGAGAAGGTCTCTGATGCTGACCTTGAAACGGCAAGAAAAAATGCTGAGGGACCAGACCTTGCGACCATCGTTTACACCTCTGGCACCACAGGTAACCCCAAGGGCTGCGAACTCACCCACTCGAGCTTTGTCGACCACTGCAAAAATGCGGCCGCTGAGGTTCCCGAACTTTGCAACGAGTTTCAGCGTTCGCTGATATTTGTCCCCCTCGCACACATCTTTGGACGTTACGTCGCTGCACTCTGCATTTATTCAGGCGTCAAGGTTGGTCACCTAGGCGACACCAAGATGGTCGCCGCCGAGCTCCCTGGCTACAAACCAACCTTCCTGCTGGCTGTGCCGCGGGTGTTCGAAAAGGTCTACAACAACGCAGAGCTCAAGGCAGAGGCGGGAGGCAAGGGCAAGATCTTCCGCGCTGCGGCCCAAACCGCCATTGACTACTCGAAGGCCCTGGATGACCCGAAGGGGCCAAGTCTTGGCCTGAAAGTCAAGCACAAGCTCTTTGACCGCCTGGTCTTTTCCAAGCTCCGCGCAGCAATGGGAGGCGAAGTAAAGTACGCAATCTCAGGTGGTGCACCACTTGGTGCAAGGCTCGGCCACTTCTTCCGCGGAATTGGATTGATCGTTCTGGAGGGCTACGGACTCACCGAGACAGCTGCGGCCGCAGTTATTGGCCGCGTTAGCTGGCAGAAGATTGGCAAGGTTGGTAGAGCGCTTCCGGGAACCGGAATCAAGATTGCCGAAGATGGTGAGGTGCTACTTCGCGGCATCAACATCATGCGCGGTTACCACCGCAACGAAGCTGCAACCCGCGAGGCATTCACTGAAGACTGGTTCCGCTCTGGTGACAT
>JBMUBK010000078.1:0-4507 GCA_049457355.1 Aquiluna sp. | reverse complement strand
CCGTCACGGTAACAGCTGGAGGAACCAGAGAGCGCATCGACGATGTCAGGTTTATCGGAAACCGTTCATCAGGAAAGACGGGCGTTGCTCTTGCAATTGCAGCAAGAGATCTGGGAGCAAAGGTTCACTTGATTGCTTGCAATCTCTCTCAGACCCCCAAGGGCATTGAGGTAAGCCACGTTGAGAGTGTCGCGGAACTCAGTGCCGCTCTTCAGAAGCCAGCAGACGTGCTCGTAATGGCTGCAGCAGTAAGCGATTTTCAAGTGGTCAATCCTCACAAAGGCAAGCTCTCTCGGTCCACGGTTCCAGAGCTCGAGCTGAGCTCTTCACCCGACCTACTTGCCGCCTATACCAAGAAGTTTCCCGAAAGCTTCGCCGTGGGTTTCGCACTGGTCGATCAAGGAGAAGACCTCATTGAGGCTTCCAGAGGCAAGCTTGAGGCAAAGGGGGCGAAGGTAGTGATTGGAAACAGCATTGGCTCCCTGGAGGGAAATGACACTGCAGTTCAATATGTGGACGCAGAATCGGCGACTGAAATTACGGGGTCGAAGGGCGATGTCGCGCGCGAGATCATGAGGCGCGTGGCAGCGCAATTGTCCTAGTGACTTACTAGACTTTGCGTCTATGACGCTAAGAACATTTACCTCAGAATCGGTCACAGAAGGCCACCCAGACAAGATCTGCGATCAGATCTCCGACACCATACTCGACGCGATGCTGGAACAAGATCCAGACGCCCGAGTTGCGGTGGAAACCCTAGTAACTACCGGACTAGTTCACATTGCCGGTGAAGTCACGACCTCCAGCTACGTGGAGATTCCTCAGCTTGTAAGGCAGAAGATCCTCGACATTGGCTACACCAGCTCAGACATCGGCTTTGACGGCAACTCTTGCGGTGTATCTGTCTCGATTGGCGCTCAGTCACCAGACATCGCAGGCGGTGTCGACGACGCTCTTGAGTCACGCGCAGGTGAGCAGGACGAAATCAGCAAACTAGGTGCCGGTGACCAGGGCATGATGTTCGGCTACGCAACGAATGAGACCGACACCTTGATGCCGGCTCCAATCTTGCTTTCTCATCGAATTTCGGAAAATCTAAGCCGGGTTAGGCGTGAGCTAGACAATGGCATTCTGCGACCCGATGGTAAGACCCAGGTATCCATTGACTACGAGGGCAACACTCCGGTAGCAATCAACACAGTGGTGCTATCAACACAGCACCACCCCGACGTTACTCAAGACGATCTTGCCAACCTCGTGCTGGAGAAGGTCATCTCGCCGGTGTTGGCTGAGAGCAAGCTGGATACCTCAAACGTCCGCTACATCATCAACCCCTCTGGTCGCTTCGTAATTGGTGGGCCTCAAGGGGACGCCGGACTAACGGGCAGAAAGATCATCGTCGACACCTACGGGGGCATGGCGCGCCACGGAGGTGGCGCTTTCAGCGGCAAGGATCCATCAAAGGTGGACCGCTCTGCTGCTTATGCGATGCGCTGGGTGGCAAAGAATGTCGTAGCGGCAGGCCTTGCAGACAAGGTGGAGCTCCAGGTTGCCTATGCAATTGGCGTTGCAAAGCCAGTGGCTGTCTTTGTGGAGTGCTTCGGTACCGAAAAGGTGGAGGTCGAAAGCATTCAAAAGGCAGTGATGGAGACCTTCGACCTAAGGCCAGCTGCAATCATTCGTGATCTCGATCTAAAGCGACCAATCTTCTCTAAGACCTCTGCCTACGGACACTTTGGCCGTGAGCTACCAGAGTTCAACTGGGAGAAAACAGATCGCGCAACTGCGCTTCGCGAGGCTGCAGGTCGCTAGATGGCTCGCTTCGCGCGGGTGGTTGCTGAATCTAAGCTGCTTCAACTAGACAGGCAGTTTGATTTTGTAATACCCGCCGAGCTAGTCGACTCACTTCGATTTGGTCATCGAGTTAGCTTCTTCATTGGTCGCTCCAAAACTAAACAGACTGGTTTTGTCGTCGATTTGCTGGAGACCTCTGAGTATGCAACTTCCTCGCTGGTTGAGATGGTCGGGGACAGACCTGTTCTGACTAAAGAGATTTATGAGTTTGCCAGAGATGTGGCGAATAGGCAGTGTGTGGCACTGGGTGAGATTCTCTCTGCGGCGATTCCCGACCACATGGCAAGAACCGCTATGCCCGAGCCCAGCAGCACTTTGCCCATTGATGCCTCATCAAAGCCATTCCGTCACGCTCTCCTGGCTAGCGGGCGTCAAGAACTGGTGGAGGGAGTTCTACTGCCCTCGTGGATGGCTGAGTTCATTGCTGCTGCGAAGTCGGCTAATGAGGTTGGTCAGTCTGTGCTGCTCTTAGTTCCCGAAATTAGCGATGTGGACGCACTTGTAGGGGCGTGCGAGCGGTCTGGCTTATCGCCAGTTGCTATCACACCTAACCTAAAGAGATCCGAGAGGTTCAAGGTATTCCATTCGCTTCTGGGGGCAACTGCGGTTGTTGTGGGCACGAGAAGCGCTATCTATGCACCAGTAGCCAATCTTGGCTTGATTTGTCTTGCAGATGACCTGGACGACAGCTGGCGTGAGCAAGGTTCCCCAAATACCCACACCAGAGAACTTGCACTCATGCGCGCCGGAGACAAAGTGAGCTTGCTTTTTGCCTCTCCCTACAGGTCTTTGGAATTGCAGCGCCTTGTCGAGATTGGCTATCTAACAGAACGCGCTCACGAAAGCGCACCACCAAGAATCTCTTTCACAGATTCAGGCCTGCGGCTGGATTCAGCAAGCTTCGAGATGGCCAAGGAGTCAATCAAGAAGGGACCATTGCTGGTTGTGATGCCGAGGAAAGGCTCCTCTGCAGCCGCCTACTGCAGCTCGTGCGGAGAGCGACAGCGCTGCGAATGTGGGGGGTTCATTTGGGAACCGACGAGCGGCAGGTATGAGTGCAGAGTTTGCGGCAAACTCCACACCGCTTGCCAGGAATGTGATTCGTCCAACCTAAAACGGGGTAGAACGGGAAGCCAGCGAACAGTTGCCGAGATAGGCAAGGCTTTTCCCAATTCAACAATCTATGAGGCAACCGCGGAAAAGGTCCCAGCTGTTTCGGACAAGCCAAACACGATAGTGGTTGCCACTCCGGGTTCTGCACCCCGTCTTGGAAACGGATATGCCGGATTGTTGGTTCTCGACTGTGACATCTGGCTTGCCGCCCAGCACCTAACAGCAGAGCAGCTAGCAATGAGGGACTGGACCGAAAGTTTGGAGCTTCTCTCACCCAGTGGCAGAGCCGTTTTCGAAGGACTCGGCAGCCATCTGGGTCAACCATTAGCGCTGTGGCAACACATCGAATTAGCCAAGGCAGCACTTGAGGAGACCGGATCTTTGAAACTGCCGCCAAGCCTGCGAATAGCATCCCTTGAAGCAACGCCTAAAGTTCTCCAAGAAGCACTAGATGCTGCCAGCAGCTCAGGAGCTGAAGTGATTAGGAACACTGGTGCAAAAGCGCTGATCAAGTTCAAGTACTCTCAGGGAGCAGATGTCGCAAAGGTACTGAGGGCGGTAGCGATCAAAGCATCTGCAAGAACAACCGCCTCTGGCAACCGCAGGGGGCTCAAAGTAGTCATGGACGACATGAAGGCGTTGAACTCATGAGACTCGTATTTGCCGGCACTCCAGAGGTTGCCGCCATTGCCCTGGAGAGAGTGCAAAGAGAGCACGACGTGGCGCTTGTTATCACAAGGCCTGATGCGCCGACCGGACGAAAAAAGGTGCTGACCCCGTCGCCTGTATCCATCAAAGCCGAGGCCCTTGGGATACCACTGCTGAAGGCTGACAGAATCGGATCCGACGAGCTGGCTCAAGTATCAAAAGTAGGGGCGGACTTGGGTATCGTCGTTGCCTACGGAGCACTGCTCGGACAAAAAGTTCTGGATCAACTTGATTGGTGGAACCTGCACTTTAGTCTGCTGCCGCAATGGCGAGGCGCAACACCTCTCCAGCACTCAATATGGCATGGGCAAGGTCAGGGGCTAACAGTCTTCAAACTTGACGCTGGCATGGACACCGGCGTCATCCTTGGCTCTAGGCCGATGACCTATTCAGCTGACTCATCGGCGTCGGACCTTCTGCCAGAGCTTGCCGAAAAGGGAGCCGATCTGATCTGCGAACTTCTTAGAGAACTGCCAAAACCAATCTTGCAAGATGGGATAGCTACATATGCCCCGAAGCTGACAAGGGCCGATGCCAAGCTGGACTTCTCCGAGACAGCCGAGCTAAATGCCCGAAAGGTGATGGCACTCAACCCGGAGCCGGTGGCATGGACGCAATTCCGTGGAGAGCCGATCCGTATCTTGAGGGCCAAGGCCGTAGGCAGCGTCGACTGGTCTGCACTAGACAAGACTGACCAGCCAATTGGGAGCGTCGAACTATCTGGGGAGAAGGTATTGGTTACCTGCGGCTCTGGAACAAGGCTTCAGTTGACTCAGGTGCAGCCTGGTGGCAGGCGCGTCATGACTGGCATTGAGTGGTACCGCGGCCTGCA
>JBMUBK010000077.1:0-4605 GCA_049457355.1 Aquiluna sp. | reverse complement strand
GAGCCAATAGGTAATCCGGATCAAATTCAAAAAGAGATGTGAGGAACCCAGCTAGCACAATTACTTCGGGGTTGAAAATGTTTACGAGGTTGCTAAGACCCTCAGCAAGGCTGTCAAGTTGGTCATGCATTAGTCGCTTCGCTCGCGATGACTCGATGGACTTAATTTCTGCATCCAGCTCTTCATCGGTTGCCACATAGAGCTTGAAGAAATCCAGCAAATCCTCACGGCGAACTAGAGACTCCAAGGTTCCGGGAAGGCCTGAGTAATCAAGTCGTCCAGAGCTAGAAACTTTCATGTGGCCAAGCTCCCCGGCATAACCGGCTGCTCCGCCGACTGTCCTTCCGTTGCTAACGACGCCGCCTCCGATACCGCCCGAACCTGCAAAAAGGAAAACCAGGTCGTTGACATTCTTTGCGGTTCCAAACCGCGCCTCCGCGAGACAGCCAAGGCTTGCATCGTTACCAAGGAGGACATTCAGTCCTGTTTCCTGACTCAGCGCCGTAGCAAACGCAGACTCCACCCAGCCAAGCTGAGGGGCATACCGAATCACGCCATCAGAGGTTCTCACCTGACCGGGAACCGAAACTCCGACTCCGGCAATCTGGGTTCCAGGCCGGAATTTCTTTCTCATGTCAGAAATTACTTCAGCCGAAACGCGGATCGCATCTTCAGGGGAAGGGTGGGATCCCATTAGCTTTCTGCGCCGGTCTATAACCTGACCAGAGAGCGTAACTACGGAGACGGTCGTTGCATCAATTTCCGGATTAACAGAAAACGCGACAACTTTCTCATTTGGGGTAACCATAAGAGACGGACGTCCAACCCCAGAGCTACCTTCTGACTCACTCTCTTCAACAAGGCCAAGCTCCTCAAGCTCAGCAATAAGAGCCGAAACGGTTGATCGATTCAGCCCTGTAATCGAAGTGAGTTGGGAGCGCAGGATTTTGCGGTTCAAATGCACCAGTCTCAGCACTGTTGACAGGTTGTGCTGACGGACACTGTCTGAGCTCTGTCCGAGTTTGCTCATTGCCCCGGCGTTTGCGACCATCTAGCGCCAACCCCTTTCGAATCACTACCTCAAAGATACTTGTTGTCTTAAACAACAAATAGGTAACGTTACGTCTTTGTTAGGGAAGATCACCGTTATCGTGTTGCATTATTTTGTTGTTTGCAACAACATACTCTTGAGTTCAACTCAAAAAGCTATTCGGGGGATCACTCTCGGGTATTCACATCTAATGAAAGGACCGAGCAAATCATGAAGAAGTCTTCATTGTTTTCATTTTCGGCACTTGCAGCGGCTGCAGCACTAGCCCTAACCGGTTGTGCGGCAGAAACTACAACTCCTTCACAGACAACCGCTGGTTCGTCAACTGAAGAAACCGTCGAGGCGACTGCGGGTCGCGCTTGCGTAATCCTCCCCGACGCTGACAGCGGTACTCGCTGGGAGCCGGGTGACCGTCCAGCTTTGGAGAAGGCACTGACTGCTGCTGGATACGAGGCAGACATCCAGAACGCACAGTCTGACACCGCCAAGTACGCAACCATTGGTGACCAGCAGCTCACGAAGGGCTGCGGTGTCATGCTTCTAGTCGACTACCAGGGTGCGGGTGTATCCGTGGCAGAGAAGGCGAAGGCCCTAGGTGTACCTGTAATTGCTTACGACCGCCCAATTGCTGGCGCTGACTACTACCTGTCATTCGACAACGAGGTTGTTGGAGCTATGCAGGGTCAGATGATCATCGATGGTCTTGAGGCTGCCGGCAAGGACGTAACCACTGCCAGCATCATCTACTCTTCGGGAGACCCAGCTGACGGCAACGCAGCGATGTTCCTAAATGGTGCGCTTTCTGTTCTTGAGGCTGCCGGTGCCTCTCCAGTCTTCACCATGGAAGGTACTTGGGATGGAACCAAGGCTGGCACGCTGTTTGAGCAGGCCTTCACGGCCGTATCCGGAAACGTTGACGCGGTGCTTGCACCTAACGACAACAACGCTGCTTCAATCATCGCGATCCTGGACAAGAACGGTCTGACCGTTCCAGTTTCTGGTCAGGACGCTTCGATTGCAGGTCTCCAGAATGTCCTTCTTGGAAAGCAGTACGGAACTGTCTACAAGCCATTCACTATTCAGGCTGAGGCTGGTGCCGCAATGGCTATCACCATCCTGAGCGGTGAGGTACCAGAGACCAACAAGACACTCGCAGACGGAACTCCGTTCCTCGCACTCGACCCAATCTCGGTCAGCGCTGAGCAGGTTAAGGACGTAGTTGCAAACGGCGACGCCTCTGTTGAGGAACTCTGCACCGCAGATGTTGCTGCTGCCTGTGAGCAGTACGGCATCAACTAGCAACACTTAGCAGCAAAGGAGTGCGCCGGAGCAAATCGTCTTCGGCGCACTCCCCCAAAAGTTTTTTGTAACCTTTATTGCGAATGGGTCTTCTCAGGGTGGAGAAGCCAGATCAGGAGATACCGTGTCAACCCCGGTGATCGAACTAACTGACGTCAAAAAGGGCTTCGGCCCAGTCGAGGTGCTGAAAGGCGTGAACCTTCAGGTTCACGCAGGAAAAGTAACCGCACTCGTTGGAGACAACGGTGCTGGTAAGTCAACCCTCATCAAGGGCCTATCGGGTGTTCAACCCTACGACAGTGGAAAAGTCCTGTTTGAGGGTAAAGAAGTCGACATTCACGATCCGATTCAGGCGGCTGAACTTGGAATTGAGGTCGTGTACCAAGACTTGGCCCTCTGCGAGAATCTAGACATTGTCCAAAACATGTTTCTCGGTCGAGAGGAGCTCTTGCAACGTACTCTCGATGAGCCCAGCATGGAATTACAGGCAACTCAGGCCTTACAGTCGCTATCCGTTCGCACCGTAAAGTCAGTGCGCCAAAAGGTCTCCTCGCTCTCGGGTGGACAGCGTCAAACTGTCGCAATTGCCAGATCGGTTCTGCGCAATGCAAAGCTCGTGATTCTGGATGAGCCGACCGCCGCGCTCGGCGTTGCTCAGACCGAACAAGTTTTGAACCTTGTTCATCGTCTCGCCGCATCAGGGGTAGCCGTCTTGATTATCAGCCACAACCTTGCAGACGTTTTCAAGGTTTGCGATGAAATCGCCGTCCTCTACCTAGGGCGTATGGTCACACAGATTAAGACCTCAGAGACGTCTCAAAACGATGTGGTCGGCTACATCACTGGCACGAAGAGCACCGAGGAGTAAGCATGTCTAACCCAAATCAAGCTGGGCTAAACCTAGCCCCTCAGGAAATCTCCTCCGGGCACGAGGGTGGACTTGTAGACCAGGTAAAGGCTTACTTCTCAAGAGTAAAGAACGGAGATATGGGGGCCCTGCCAGCCACCGGAGCACTTCTTGTCCTCACTGCGCTCTTTGCCTATTTGAGCCCATACTTCCTAACCAAACTGAATTTTGCCAACCTCTTCGTGCAGGCGGCGCAGCTAACAACCCTCGCCATTGCACTAGTTTTCGTTCTCCTAATTGCGGAAATTGACCTCTCGGCTGGTGTTGCAGCCGCGGTGGCCATGGATGTCTTCTACCTAACAACTACCTTTGGGGTTCCGTGGCCAATTGGCTTGGTATCCGCTCTGATGGTGGGTGTAATCCTCGGACTAATCCTTGGCTTTTTTGTTGCGAAGGTGGGCGTTCCATCCTTCGTAATCTCTCTTGCCTTCTTCCTAGGGCTTCAAGGTGTCGCACTGATTTTGCTTGGCGACGGCGGTCTATTCCGCGTTGAGGTACCAGAGGTGCGGGCGATCATGAATGACACCTTGCCCCTATGGGGAGGCTGGCTACTGCTGTTTGTAGTCGTAGCCATATCCGCAGGATTGGGGTTCTATGACCGCTTCCGCAGATCAGCTAGCGGACTAGTCAACCGTCCAGTTTCACTTTTGCTAATCAAGTTGGCATTCATCACCGTTGTTGGTGGAGCTGTCATCTATGTGCTGAATCTAAATCGAAGCGCCTCCGAAGTGATTGAGATATCTGGCGTTCCAATCGTTATACCGATTGTGCTCTTCATCATCTTCGCGGGCACCTTCTTGCTCGACAGAACAAAGTTTGGTCGACACCTCTACGCTGTTGGCGGCAACCCAGAGGCAGCGAGAAGGGCTGGGATCAAGGTTGTAAGAATTCGAATCACTGCGTTTGTAATAACCTCCAGCCTCGCGGTGGTTGCAGGCCTCTTCCACGTCAGTCGAATCGGAGTCGTAGAGGCTGCTGCTGGACGAACCATTGTTTTGAGTGGTGTTGCGGCTGCGGTAGTTGGAGGTGTCAGCCTCTTTGGTGGGCGGGGTCGTCTCGTTCACGCTGCCCTAGGTGCACTCGTTATCTCGATTATCGACAATGGGTTGGGACTTCTCGGGTTCTCTGCTGGAATTAGCTTTGTGGTTACTGGAACGGTCCTTGCCCTAGCTGCGACAGTGGATGCCGTTTCACGAAGAAGAGGCGGCACAGTTAGACGAACGTAGCGACACGATCAACAACGTCTACAAAGAATTTGCCAGTGCACGCCTAAGGGCATCCAACAAACCATCTACATCCTCTTCTGTGGTGTCCCAAGCACACATCCAGCGCACCTGGCCAGTGGTCT
>JBMUBK010000076.1:0-4606 GCA_049457355.1 Aquiluna sp. | reverse complement strand
CTCGTAAAGAGCAGGTCGCCAGTTCGATTCTGGCAGGTGGCTCCAGGAAGATAACCAGCCTTTTCTTGTTGTTACAAGTCACGGAGGCTCTAATGAAAACTGCACTAACAATTTCCCTGGTCGCAGCGCTGGTTGCGGTTCCTGGGAGTGCCTTTTCCAGCGATACCGTGACTCCTGAGGTGACGATTGCAAGATCTGCACCTGTAATTGTCAAATCTCTAACTGACTACCCAGGCCGGACTCGCGAGGTCACAGAGACCCAGAAGGCCGAGATCAGGTCGGTCCTCGAGAAACTAGACGGCAATACCAAGTTCATCTGCACCGGAGCAAGGGTTGCCGATAACCCCTACCGAATGAATGTTGCGGTGAGGATGAGAGCAAAACTGGTTTGTGAGTACGCCAAGTCACTGAGGCCTGACCTTAGCTATTGGTATCAAACCAAGGTCACACAACATGAGAACTTCAACGGCCGCGTGATTGTAGTTAGCAAGTAACCCACTCACTAGGCTCGAGCGGTGAGACAAAACAGGAATCTAGCTGAGGTAACCATCAAGGCCGTAAATCTTCTCGGCACCCTCGCCCTAGTTCTCGGTGTCTCACTTGGAATCTATTACGTTGCCTCTGGTGGCAGCACTGTTGATGATTCTGGTTTGCTCGTAGAGGAGTTCTGGGCACTTGCCCTGTCATGGTTTTTCGTCCTTAGCTCAGTCGCATTGGCGGCCATTGGGCTTCTCATGAGGCTAGTTAGGAATAAGCGCAGCTAGGTAGGTTCAGGAAGGTTTCCTTGTTCCTAGCTGTTCTAGTAAGAACACAAGCAGAGGAGAAGGACATGCTTCTAGAGGTATTACTGGCGCTACTGCTATTGGGAGCAGTTGGAGCTACCTTGCTTACCTTCTTTATTAGGGGAGACCGCAAGACTCCTGAAACTCCACAATCGGCAACAATTGACACGGACAACCCGCAGAGAGATATCTCCTAGTCTTCTCCTAGGCTTTCCAGACCGTCTTCAGGTTGCAGAATTCCTTGATTCCAGCGTCTGATAACTCTCGGCCAAATCCCGAATCTTTGATTCCTCCGAAAGGCAGCTCGGGGTAGCTGATGGTCATGCCATTTATGAAGACGGCACCGGCTTCCAGCTCCCGAACGAAGTAGGCCTCGTCCTGAGGATCGGTTGTCCAAACTGCGCTACTGAGGCCGAAGGTGGTCTGGTTGGCAATCTCCACCGCCTCCTCGCGAGAAGAAACCTTGTAAACACTGGCAACCGGGCCGAAGGTCTCTTCCATCGTCAGGCGCATTTCTGGGGTGATTTGATCAATTACCGTGGCGGGGTAGAAGTAGCCGGGTCCGTCGGGGGCTTCTCCGCCACAGAGCACCCTCGCACCTTTAGCTTTTGCGTCGTCCACCAGCTCTTTGACATCCCTAAGGCCACTGGCCGTGGCAAGGGGACCAAGTTGTGTTGCATCTTCCATTGGGTCGCCCATGACCAGGGACTGCATCTTTGCCACAAACTTTTCAAGGAACACTTCGTAGACTTCGTCGAACACCAAGAACCGCTTACCTGCGATGCAGGACTGCCCGTTGTTGTTGATACGAGCAGTGACCGCCACTTCAACAGCTCTGTCCATGTCGGCGCTCGGGGTGACGATGAACGGGTCACTTCCTCCGAGCTCCTGAACCGAGGGCTTGAGCATCTTGCCGCTGCGTTCGGCTACGGCCCTTCCCGCCGGCTCTGAGCCAGTGAGGGTGGTGGCGCGGATCCGCCAGTCATCGATGACTCCCGCCACCGAAGAAGCCGGAATCATGAGAGTTCCAAAAGCACCCTCCGGGAAGCCTGCTGTTGTGAACAGCGAATGAAGGTAGAGGGCAGACTCTGGCACGTTTGAGGCATGCTTCAGCACACCAGTGTTACCAGCCATAAGAGCCGGTGCAGCAAATCTCATGACCTGCCACAGCGGGTAGTTCCATGGCATTACAGCTAGAACTACTCCTAGGGGCTGCCACTGGCTACCAGCCTCACTGGCGCCAACCTTTGCAGGATCATCCAGGCTCCAGTCGGAAAGCATTGCCTCAGCGTTGTCGGCGTAGTAGCGCATATTTTTTGCGCACTTCAGGACCTCGGCACGGCTCTGAGCAATTGGCTTACCCATTTCTCTTGTGACCATGGCGGCCGTGCTTTCAACCTCTGACTCCATTAGGTCTGCAGCGGCGTGCATCAGCTTTCCGCGCTCTGCAAAGCTCATCTGGCGCAGGATTAGGTGTGCCTGTTGAGCCAGAGCTAGTTTTTCTTCAACCTGTTCGGGGGTGTCGAGCGGGTACTCCGCCTCGACCAAGCCTGTTGCTGGGTTTGTGACTTTCATTGACATCTTCTACCGGGCTCCTTTGCCTGACCAAAAAGAAGGAAGGCTATCTAGAAAGTGTAGATAAGAAGCGCGAATCTTTTTGCTGAAAGCTACCTTGAGCTGCCCCGAATCGAAACTAACCAAGCAATGAGCCCACCAACCAAAATTAAGGCTGCCGCCAGAGCAACCAGGTAAACATTTTGGCTGTAGAGGTCATAGAAGCCGACCAGGCCAAAGAACATGGCTAGGTAGGCAACCAAGATCAGGCGGTTTTTCATGAGACTGACAACACCCTGAGCAGCATTTGCCTTCCGCAGTGTTCAAGATTGGCTAGCCTTTCTGCTGGAGAGGTTGAACATGGCAAAGGAACAAGAGGGATTCTCTGAAGAGGAAAAAGCTGCAATGAAGGAGCGGGCTCGGGAGTACCGAGCCGCAAGAAGCAAGGCGAAGCAGGATCCCCTTGGGGACCTGATGTCGAAGATCAACGAGATGGAAGAGCCAGATAAGTCCATGGCGCTTAGAGTCCACGAGCTGGTGTTGGGAGCCGTGCCCGAGCTTCAGCCAAAGACTTGGTATGGGATGCCGGCCTATGCCAAGCCTGGGAAAGACGGAAAGCTAATTTGCTTTTTTCAGTCGGCAGGCAAGTTCAAAGTTCGCTTCTGCACCTTTGGCTTTAGTGAGCACGCCAATGTCGATGACGGCGATTTCTTCCCCACTGCCTATGCTCTGATGGAACTCACGCCGAAGGTTGAGAAAGAGATAGTTCGGCTTGTGAAGAAGGCTGTCGCTTAGCCCCAGAGCTCACTCTTTGGTGGCTCCACCTCGCCACCTGGCAGGTAGTTCAGGCCACCCTCGATGTCCTTTTCAAGCAGCAGCGGGCCATCTATGTCGACAAATTCGCAATACTGCCCAATAACAAACGCTGGCGCCATCGACAGTGAGGTCCCCGTCATGTTGCCGACCATGAGTCTCTTACCATCGTTGGTTGCGGCCTTCGCAATTTCAAGTGCTGGTGTCAGCCCGCCGCACTTATCAAGCTTGATGTTTACCACGTCGTAGTTTTTGCTCACGAGCTGGTATTCAGTCAGGTTTAGGCAACCCTCGTCGACACCAATGGGTATTTCTGACTTCAGGCCATCGAGCTCTTCGTCTTGACCGCGCATTAGAGGCTGCTCGACCATCTTTACTCCCAGCTGCGCAAGCTCTGGAATTAGCTCTTCTAGTAGTTCCCTAGTCCAAGCCTGGTTGGCATCAATTACAAGGGCTGCATCGGGACGCGCGTTCCTGACTGCTTGAACGCGCTCTAGCGGCCTCTCGCTGTCGAGCTTGATCTTGAGGTTGTGGCAGTCGTGGAAGTCAAGGGCCCTTTGGGCCATGAACTCGTCAGTGCCAATTCCTATGGTTGCGACGGTGTGAAGGCTCTTGGGGTTTAGCCCCACCAGCTCCCAGATGCTCTTGCCCTCGAGTTTGCACCTCAAGTCCCAGGCTGCGCAGTCAAGTGCGTTGGCCGCACCTTTTGAGTCAAGCCGGCTTGCTACCTCGAATGGATCGGCTCCAGCCTCCACCTCTGACTTTGCGCCAGCAAGCTCCTCCAGCATCACCTTTTGGTTGTCGCCTAAGTAGTAGACGCCAACGCCTTCACCCCGACCCTTGATGCCACTGTCTTCCAGAGTGACCCAGACGGCCTCTAGGTTTACGAAGGTGTAGCCGGTAATTGAAAAGGGGTGCTCCAGGGGGAGTGTTACTGGCTCAAATTTCAGCTTCATCTAGAGACCCATTAGGTTTTGGGTGATTTCTGCCATTCCAAAGCGCATTGGATCGGTTGCCGGTAATCCATGCTCCGCTGAGAGTTTTGCTAGGTATTCTCTAGCCTCCTCTTCGCCAAGCTTTGAGGTGTTAGCGCTAATTCCGATGCAACGAATTTCGGGGTTCGTGCGGCTTCCTAATGATGTTGCCCTTTCGATGACGTCCTCGATTGAGGGCAGTGGGAAGTCTGGCCAGCCAGCCACGTGAGTTCGCCCAGCTTCGGTGCAGACGATGAACGCATCGGGTTGTGAGCCAAGCAGCAGACCTACGCTTACAGCTGCATAGCCGGGATGGTGAAGGCTACCCTGCCCCTCAATGATGTCCCAGTGGTCTGGGTCGTTATCGGGAGATAGCACCTCCGCCGCACCCGAGACAAAGTCGGCGACTACGGCATCTATCGGCATTCCCTCTCCGGCAATAAGAATCCCAGTTTGGCCTGTCGCCCTGAAGGTCGCTTTCAC
>JBMUBK010000075.1:0-4657 GCA_049457355.1 Aquiluna sp. | reverse complement strand
TAGGCCGCGAGATGTGCGCCTGCTTTGTAGTTTTCCACGGTCACGTTGTCATGGTCGACGCAGATGCCAAAATCGACGAAGCTGTAGCGATGTCCGGCCTCACAGTGTCAGCAAGATAGGCGCAACTCCCGAGGAGACTACGGATATTGAAGTGTTGCTGCTCCGCCGGCGTCGATGGCGCGTCGCCGGCTGATGGTAGGGCAGGTTCCGTAGTGCCTTCAATGTTTTGTAAGCCGTGTGAAGCCAGCATGTCTTTGATCTTGCTATCGCAGCTAAGGTGAACCGTTTGTGCTTCACGGTTGTGGATGACTTCCGTTCCAAGGTGGCGCTTTCCATCAAGAGGACCCAGATCTACGATTTGAAAAATGGTCTTGAGTTTGGCCTTAAACTCCTCGAGCAATGTCAGTGACGTCGAGCATAGAAGGCCGTCGTCCACATGGACACCCAAGATAAAAAGGTCGCCATCGCGGTGCATGTGCCAAACGCAAGGATCAGTTTTCGATTGAGTCAAGCCAAGCCGCTTCAGGGAAGCCTCCAGCACCGACGCCCAAAGGCGAGGGGCTTGGCGGATCCCGTAAAGGGATTTCCGCAGCTGAAAGACTGCTCCTGGAGGACCGTCATGTTTGATACCAGGAGGAAGGCGGATGTAAAGTGGCTCAAAGATTTGTCCATTCAGAAAGGCCTGCTTGACGTCGAAACTGTGAAGGTGGGCTTTGGTTGCGGCGGCAATGCTGTAGATGACCCGAGTAACCGTACGATCCACAACTGGAGAGAAAAGATCTGTTTTCGAGTAATCCATGTGTGCGCGTTGGAACTTTCCATTAGCTACAAGCCTAGCTTTCTTTCGATCTGCCTTCAGTACCAAGAGGATGTGTGACGGCATGGCTCGAGTCGAAGTGGTTGGTGAATTTGGCTCGCAAAAGACCTCGGCATCGACAAAACCATTCAACTCTGACTCAATGGCTGCAATGAACCCTTCTTTTCCGTGTTTCTCGGCAAACTTTCGGACCGACCGCGGCAACTTATCGAATTCCACGGTGAAGCGTCCTGAGTACGGTGGATGAAGCTCCGATATTGACTTTGGTGACGGAGGTTTTTTCCACAGTTTGTCGTACCCGGGCCATTGGTTTCCATCATCGTCAGTAATGGAATCGGACGAGCCTGCCGTAGCTGCCAGAAAAGGATCGGCGGGTGCCGCCTCGAGAGTTTGGAGATATGCAGCTGCGTCGCTGATGGCTGTGTTGAGGTGCTTCAGTTTGTCTTCTATCGTCGGCTCGTTGGCTGCAAAGTGCTCATCCCAGGCGAAAGGCGATTTCGACACGTGCGTGACTGAGTCATCCAGATGCGCAGACTCGAAGAGGAACTGTTCGAGGGCGCTGACTTGAACTGGAGCGTGATCGTAGGTGCCGGATGCCGGGAGCGAAAGCGAAGGTGTAGCACAGCAAGCGACTGCAGTTGGGTATGTGTCACGACGCAGTGCTGCCAACCGCGCCGACCGACGTGGCGCTGCAGATTCAACACCCCTGTTTTCCGTATTCTCGGAGGTGTATGAGGAGTCAGGTTCGACGCTGTTTGGAAAGGGAAGAGGATCCTCCGTGCTTGATTCCGTATCCGAGGGCAACGAAGCGTCAGGCTGAACTGGAGCGGTAACTGTGTTGGCGTCTCGCGCAGACTGCGGCTGTTGTGTGACCCCCCCTGGAGCTGACGCCTGGTTGTGTTCCGCCCCCGTTGGAGCTGACGCACGGGTGGTGTTCGCCCCCCCTGGACTGATGGAAGGACCAGCGTCGAAGAGTTCGAGGCTCCAGCGCGGAGGTGAGCATGACTGCGTCGGGAGCAAAGCTTCGGGCGAAGAATCGCGGAGAAGAGTAGTATTGTCCGTGTTCGAGTCCATGTCATAAGCCGTGTCATCCAAAGGGACAGTGTCAATGTTGTCGGGTAGCATTGTTGCGACATCGAGCTCCATCGGTACATGGGAATCCGGCCGCCCTGTCTCTTGATCATCCAGCCGCGGGAAGGTTTGGTGCTGCTTTGTACGTAGTTTCGCCAGGTGAGCACGGTCCGCGTCCTGTATGGCACGCGGGGCGAACTTGAGAGTGATGTTCCCCGTGGCTTTGGACCAAACTACGAACGCGCCAGCCTCGTCAATGTAAGCCGAACGCGAGATGACGACGCGACGTGTTTCGATGACGTAGAATCGGTTGGTTCCTGGCGCGCTATCCTCCGTCGGTCCTAGGTAGACCGCGAACAGGGCACGCGGCTTGAACGCTGGCGACGAGCCGCGCGCTGGTTTGACTTGAGTAACGAAGCTAGGTGAGCCCCAAACGCGCAAATGCCCAACATCCGGCGGTTTGCCGAAATGATTCTGCCATGGTGTCTGTCCTTGAAGACGACGGGACGATGTCACATTGTGCAGCCGCGCCGCGTGGACCACTGCTGAAGCCCAGAAACCAAGCGGAAGTCTTGCATTCTCCAACATGGCTGTGGCGCTCTCGTAGATGACCCGGTTCATCCGTTCGGCCCGCCCATTTTGGGCATGGACGTTCGGGGCACTCGCTTTGATTCCGATCTTCATGGTAGCCGCGAAGTCCTCGAACAGCGTAGGGGTACCTTCCGTGGACTTGAGGAAGATGGGGTCGCGGTCCACGCGAAAGTAGCGCGGGATGCCAATCTTCACAAAGAGAGACTTCAGAAGGCTGATGACTGTCGTTGTAGTAGCCGAGCGTAACGGGAACACGTACACCAAACCCGTAGATGTCGCAGCGCACAGAAAGCGAACATGACCCCACAGCGACGGTGAGAAACTGCCACCAAAGTCGAGTGACAAGCTGTTGAAGGTAATGGTGCTGTTGTTCCGTGTTTCACTAGGCACGAGGGCGTAACCATGGTTGCGCGCCGCCGAAGTGGCGCGGCCGAGTATAGCTGCAGTACCAGTTGGATTCGTAAGGGACTGTGGCGTTCCGCGTGGTTGTAGCCCTTTTGTGACTTTTATGGTCCGTATGAGTGTGGACTTTGCGGGAAACGCGAACCGAGCGGCGACGAGCTCCCAAGATGGACCGGTGTCTGACGGCAGTTGGGGATGTGGCAGCTGGCAGTTTAACGTCCTACCGGACGGGCAGTTTAGTGTCGTACCGGACGAGGAAGAGTTCGTGCTAGGTTGAGACTCGGCCACTGGCGCCGTGGTAACTTGCGACAATGCCGTTTCCGATGGTGGTGGTGGTGGCGTAGCTGCTATGGGTGAAGTAGAGGACTCAGCATTCGGTGGTGATGGCAAAGTGGCGGTCAAAGCGTCGCGGTAGGTGCGCGGCTGGGGCTTACTAGCCGCGAAGACGACTTTGCGGTCCGCATCCAAAATGCACGCGTAATCGAGCGTGGTCACTTTGTCATTCTCGACGTAGTCGACGTACTCTGCATGTTGGTTTCCTGCCGAATCAGGCTTGGAGTGGACGAGGAAACAACGTTCATGTGGGAACCAACGCCACCAAGGACTGCCGTCTGGGCGCTTGAAGAACTGCTTTTCAAATTTCTTCCAACCTAGGAGCAGTCGAGAAGGTGTCCACGTTTCCTGGATGTGCACTGTGATTTCCAACGTAACAAGCTTCTTCGTTCTCGTCCAAAAACCTAGATGCATTGTCCCCTGTCGAGTGGCGACGCTCTTCTGTCCTGTTGCGGCTTCTGTGGCGACTCGTTCTTCCTCGGGTATGGCTCTAATGTTAGTGAGAAATGGTGAGGGTCCGCAGAGATGGGCGTGGCTGCCTGTGTCCAATAGCAGTACGAAAGGTCTGTTATCAGTAAGGGTGGCATCAGAGGCGTTTGCAGTTGCGTTTGCTGCCGCACTGAAGTCGAAGGTCGAGCCTCGAAGCGCATCCTGGACTGCCTTCCGTGCCGCGTCCTCATCAAAACGAACGTGGTTGCCGCATGTGGTTGCGCTGGGAGTAGCCGAAGCTGCCGAAGTTGACGCCGAGTTTGACGATGTTGTCTGTGATTGGGTATTGTCACGACTCGCGCTGCCTCGACCTCCGCTACTACGCCCGGAATTTCCACGACCTCCGCGCCCACGACCTCCGCTACTACGACCACCGCGATTTCCACCGCCGCTACCTTTGGTGACCGCATCATGCGCTTTGGTGCAGTGGTGTCCTTCGCATAGCCCGCACTTGGATCCGCGTTCCTTGAAAAGAGCCTGGCACGCCTCCTTATGGGAATTCAGCTCTGGCCAGGTGTCCCAGCTTTTCCCGCAATAGAAGCACATCTTGGGCCGCTGCTGACCGTGCCACGGGGGCGGATCATGGGGATGGTCTTCCTTCTTCGAAGATTGCGTATGCTGCTGCTGTGATCCTGCGCCTCCCGTCGCTGCGCCGCTGAAACTGTCCGTGTAGGGCGCTGTGGCGCCTTGGCGGTAGTTTAACGTCATCTCGGACGGCTTAAGCTGTCCGAGATTGGCGCGGTATTGAATGCGGCGCGCGAGTTCTTCACAGGTGATGTTTTTATCTTGGTCATAAATCATGCTCGCTGCTGGGTCGAGCTTGGCAAAGAGCACAATGAGCTCTTCACGCCACTGTGCGTCGTCGCGAGAGTCTTCGCCTGCCTGCGCACGCAGGTTTTCAATATCAATCCACACATGCCGAAGGCGCGGCAGGTGTTGGTCGAGACTGTCACG
>JBMUBK010000074.1:0-4715 GCA_049457355.1 Aquiluna sp. | reverse complement strand
CCTGAGTCGAGCATTCCAATGATGGGAACTCCAGACTTGATGGCTAGCTCCATGATTTTGATGATCTTGTTTCCGGCTGCCTCACCGAGGGAGCCGCCAAAGATGGTGAAGTCTTGAGAGTAGACGGCCACCTGACGGCCGTGAATGGTTCCAAAGCCAGTGACCACCGAGTCGCCGTAGGGACGCTTTGCGTCCATGCCAAAGGAGTTAGCGCGGTGGCGAACGAACTCGTCAACCTCGACGAAAGAACCATCATCGAGCAGCATCTCAACGCGCTCACGTGCAGTCTTCTTGCCCTTTGCGTGCTGCTTTTCGGTGGCTGCCTCGCCGGCTGCGTGAACAGCTTCGTGATAGCGCTTCTTTAGGTCCGCTATTTTTCCGGCAGTGGTGCTTAGATCTGGCTCGCTCAAATTGCTCCTAACTAGCCCTCCTACTTTATTGCTGATATTTGGCCACTTCTTGCATGGATTCAACAAAGAGATTGACTATTCGTCTTGAAAACCTACAATTTTCAGCCTTGCGATATCGTTTAGTTGTGAATCTCGAGAAGTCGCTTTCGGTTGACCCGTCGCTGGTGTTCCTAGAAAGTGTCGACTCCACCAACCTCGAGCTAGTCAGGCTTCTTGGGACATCGGTGAAGCCAGATCTTTTTGCTGTGGTGGCAGCGGAGCAGACTGCAGGTAGAGGTCGCCTCGAGAGATCCTGGGTGTCCGAGCCTGGCACATCGATATCGCTCTCTGTGCTGCTTAAGCCAACCCCGACTTTAGAGCAAGGACTTGTTCCGCTGTTTGTCGGAAGCTGCGTTGCAAGAGCCCTTTCGAGAATTACTGGAAAAGACGCTGGGGTGAAGTGGCCAAATGATGTCCAGATTGACGGCAGGAAAATTTGCGGAGTGCTCGCTGAGCTAACCGACCAAGGGGTAATCGCCGGAATCGGAATCAACTTAGAGCGGCAACACGGTGCGCCTGATACTGCGTGTGCGGTCAGCGACTTTGCCAGTGAAGACTTTGATGACGTGCTAGCAATGGTCCTAGCCGAGCTCCGAGCAGGTTGGTTGCGGTGGTTGTCAGAGGGTAACGACTATGCACTTGGTTTGATTCGCTCAACCTCGGTGACAGTTGGCAAGAGGGTGAGGGCCATCATGCCCTCTCAAGAAGAAGTTGTCGGGACCGCGGTCTCGATTGAGTTCGATGGCCGGCTTCGAATTGAAGGGTCCGAAACTAACCTTGTCAGCGCTGCAGACGTTTGGCATCTGCGAAACTAGCGGTCGGAGGCTACATGCAAACAGTTGGGGTCATAGGCGGTGGCCAGCTCGCGCGCATGATGCAGCCTGCCGCAATCGCACTTGGCATAAACCTGTCGGTTTTCGCAGAGTCCGAGGGTTCCTCAGCTCACGGTGCAGTGACAAGGGTGGGCGATTACACAGACCTTTCCCAGCTTCGAGAATTCGCCAAAGACGTGGATGTCATCACCTTTGATCATGAGCATGTGCCCACGGAGCTTCTTCGCCAATTAGAGGCAGATGGAGTGAACGTGAGGCCGGGTCCAGGGGCTTTGATTCACGCCCAAAACAAGCTTGTGATGCGGAAAAAGCTCGCCGAACTTGGCCTGCCGCAGCCGAACTGGACTGAGATTACATCACCCCAAGAGCTAGAGAAGTTCATGGCAATCCATGGACCTGAGGTTGTCGTCAAGACGCCGATTGGCGGCTATGACGGTAAGGGAGTGCGGGTTGTTTCTTCGGCGTCTGAGGTAAGCGACTGGCTTGAGAATTTGGCCGACTATGGTGGCAGCCTGCTGGCCGAGCAGAAGGTGGATTTTGTCTCCGAGGCTGCTCAGCTGATCGCTAGGCGCCCGTCAGGTGAGGCAAAAACCTGGCCGCTGGTGCAGACGATCCAGTCCGGCGGAGTCTGCTCTGAGGTTATCGCGCCATACCCATCGCTCTCGCTGAGCGATCCAGCAGCCGAGATTGCCCACTCGATTGCAACCGGCCTTGGTGTCACCGGAGTGATGGCGGTAGAGATGTTTGTTCTTTCCGATGGCAAGTTGCTGGTAAATGAGCTTGCAATGCGTCCTCACAACTCTGGCCACTTTTCTATCGAGGGATCCAATACCTCTCAGTTTGAGCAGCACCTCAGGGCTGTATTAGACCTGCCACTGGGAGACACAGGCATGCGGGGAGGCTTCGCGGTGATGGTGAACCTGTTGGGAGTGGACGATAAAAACACCTTCTACGAGCACTACCCAAGTGTCATGGCCAGGTACCCCTCGGTCAGCTTTCACCTCTATCAAAAAACAGCCAGGTTGGGTCGCAAGATGGGTCACCTGACTGTTCTAGGAAGTAACCACGAGGAGCTTTTGGAGACTGGCCGAAAGGCCAGAAGCCTGATTTACGGAGAGGTTTAGACTTACCAAATGGCACTTGTTGCAATAGTTATGGGATCCGACAGCGATTGGCGGATCATGGAGCAGGCCAAGATCGTTCTCGATGAATTTGGTGTTGAGTCCGAGGTCGAGGTCCTAAGTGCTCACCGAACACCTGAAAAGATGCTCAGCTGGGGCAAGGCCGCGGCCGAAAAGGGCACAAAGGTAATCATTGCTGGTGCGGGCGGTGCTGCTCACCTCCCAGGCATGTTGGCTTCGATAACTTCGCTGCCCGTGATTGGCGTGCCAGTTGCACTAAATCACCTAGAGGGTATGGACTCGCTGCTGTCGATTGTGCAGATGCCCGCTGGGGTTCCAGTGGCAACAGTTTCGATTGACGGGGCTAAGAACGCAGGATTGTTGGCTCTGAAGATTCTCGGCACCTCAGATGCCAAGCTTCTCTCCAAATTAGATGACTATCGAGCTCAGCTCGAAGTCCAGGTGGGCGTAAAGAACGAAAATCTGAAATCCAGCCTGTAATCAGGCCATTCTCAGCCGTTTCTCATTAGTCCAAAACACCAAATCGCATCAGCGTTTTTTCAGAATCTCAACCTAAGGTTGAAGGTGGCTGGAGGTGAGCTATGCCTAGGTTTCGCGCACTCGCGCTAGCTAGCGCTACCCTCCTGATGCTCTCAGGTTGCAGCGTTTTTTACCCGAACTGGGGAGCAACGGAGCTGCCTGAGGAACCGACGCTGTCGGCTTCTCCTACCGAGACGGAAACCGTAACAGCTGAGCCGGAGCCGACGGATACAGAGGTGGAGGCCTCGGCAGAGCCAGATCCAGAGCCAACCGAGACCGAAGAGCCCGAGATTGAGAAGGTCCAGACCGAAGTGACGATCATCATGGCGGTAGCAGAGCCTGACTTTGGCGTGTTGACGGTGGTCGCACAGATTCCCGGCCTTAGCGAATCGGGCGGAATGTGCAAAATGCGATTTATTGGCTCGGACGTCGAGAAGGAGCTAGAGGTTCGAGCTGAACCATCCTCGGACTACACCCAGTGTTTCCCAATCGAGTTCCCACTTAGTGAACTGCCGAGCGGAAATGGCGTTGTAACTGTTAGCTACGACTCCGAGTTCCACTTTGGTTCCTCACCTGCGACATCGGTGGTGATTCCATAGTGCGAAGGCTCTTTGCCATGTTTACCGCAGCCTTCATGGTTGCGGTTGGTTTCGTTGGTCTAGCGGCCCCCCAGCCAGCCGAGGCCGCTCCTCCGGGCAGCGCCTTCGATCCGGGTTTGATCATTAGCGACAGCGTGTTCTTTGACTTTGGCTCGATGACCGTTGAGGAAATTCAGGCATTTTTAGATTCCAGGGTTGAAACCTGTCGCGCGGAGGATCCGGCGATTGATTGCCTGAAGAACATCCGCATCGATATTCCTGAGACTCCTGCGACCACGCCTGAAGAGGTGGGTCCGTGTGCGGCAATACCGGCAAAGCCCCAGGCAACCGCTGCTGAGGTGATTCACGCGGTCGCAAACGCCTGTGGCATCAACCCCAAGGTCATAATCACCACTCTTCAAAAAGAGCAGGGTCTGGTTACTTCGACCAAGCCGACCGATTACATGTATCGGGCGGCAATGGGGTTCGGCTGTCCAGATTCGGACCCCGGTATTTGCGGCAAGGTCTACGTCGGATTGTTCAACCAGATCTACCGGGCCGCGAAGCAGCTGATCTGGTACGGAAACCCAGAGGGTTCCTTCACCTACTGGAAGCCAGGCAGAACCGTTGCGATGCGCTTCAACCCCAAGTCCTCATGCGGCACAAAGAGCTTCTTGCTTCAGAACCAGGCAACCGCAAACCTTTACTACTACACCCCGTATACCCCTAATGCCGCGGCTTTGAATAACCTCTACGGCTCAGGTGACAGCTGTTCGGCCTACGGAAACAGAAACTTCTGGCGCTTCTTCCACGACTGGTTTGGCTCACCGGTTGCAGGTGGCTACCTGCTGAAGTCGGCCTCCAGCGAGACCTTCTTGATGGTCGACAACAAAAAATACCGTGTCACCGACGCACGAGTTTTGGCTTCTCTTGCACCTCTTGGACCACTAGGCGAGATTTCTCAGCCCTATCTCGACAGCTTCGAAAGCTCCGGGGACATGGGGCAGATTGCAATCGATCTCAGTACCCAGCAGCGCTACCTTCTGGTCGACTCGTTCAAGTACGCAATCAATGACTGCCAGATTGCTGCTCAGTATGGACAGGACTGCAACCTTGCAGTTGGACTCACCTCGCTCCAACTCACCCAGTTCCAGGACGGCGGAGTGCTATCCAGGCTCATCGAGCAGCCAGACG
>JBMUBK010000073.1:0-4829 GCA_049457355.1 Aquiluna sp. | reverse complement strand
ACAAGTCGAACCACGCTACTGATCCGTCCGGGTTGATGTTCTCGTAGATGGAAAGTCCACCTGCGCCTACCTCGACCGAACCTTCGCCAACATCTGCGCTCTTCAGGCCTATAAGTTCAAGCTTGTAGGGTTCGTGCGCCAGCCTGTTCTTTGCCTCATCGTCACTAACTTCTACCCGAACAAATTTCTGGCTCTTTCCAACCAGCTGCTTCATGCGTTTTTCTAGACGCTTGAGGTCCTCAGGGTTGAAGGGTTCGGGAACATCAAAGTCGTAGTAGAAGCCATCCTGGATCGGAGGACCGATTCCCAGCTTTGCCTGATCAAAAAGCTCCTGCACGGCTTGAGCAAGAAGGTGGGCAGTTGAGTGTCGGAGGATGGAGAGGCCAATGTCGCTCTCTACTGAAACGCCTTCGACGGAGTCGCCCTCTTGCAATGCGTAGGCAAGATCCTTTTGCTCACCATTGACTAGTAGGGCTATCACGGACCGATCTTCGAAGAGATCGAATCCGGTGGCTCCCTCACTTACCTGGTGAGTCTTCCCCGCGAGTTCTATTTCCAACTGCGCTCCTAACTCGCCCAGTCTAGCCATCAAGTAAGGCTTGCCTTGCTAGAGAAATGTCCTGAAGTAGGCAATAGTGTGGCCATGAGCGAAGCAAACGAAAGAGCACTCGAGAAGAAGCTCAAC
Source organism: Aquiluna sp. (assembly GCA_049457355.1). Classification (GTDB taxonomy): domain Bacteria; phylum Actinomycetota; class Actinomycetes; order Actinomycetales; family Microbacteriaceae; genus Aquiluna. The sequence goes on along the minus strand of JBMUBK010000073.1, from coordinate 4,144 downwards.
TGGCTAAGGGCGGCGGTACTCGGAGCAAACGACGGAATTGTGTCGGTCGCGGGAATGGTCATGGGAGTCGCGGGAGCAGGCGCTGACAGGCCAACAGTTTTACTTGCAGGCATTGCGGCATTGGTCGCAGGCTCGATCTCTATGGGTGGCGGAGAGTACGTCTCCGTTAGCGCTCAGCGCGATACTGAGATCTCTTACGGAAGAACAATCGAGGAAGTAAATGCCCACCCCTGGGGTGCGGCGTGGAGCTCATTCGTAGCGTTCGCGGCGGGTGCTGTGTTACCACTGATTGCAATTACTGGGCCTTGGGAGGCTTTCCGTGAGTTAGCGACGGTACTAGCAGTGGTAGTAGCCCTGTCACTTACCGGTTGGTGGGCAGCCTGGGCAGGAAACTCTTCCCCAGCTAAGTCGATCGTTAGAAACGTCATCATTAGCCTGCTAACCATGGGAATCTCTTACGCAATTGGCACTTTGCTAGGCGTGACAGTCCTCTAACCAGCTACCCTTATTGCATGCCCGAGCTACGAAGATATGACGTCGCGCTTGTTGGTGGCGGAATCATGTCCGCAACCCTGGGCGTACTCATAAAGCTTGCCAATCCAAAACTAAAGATCGTGATGTACGAGCGTCTTGGAGAGGTGGCTGCAGAGTCATCAGATGCCTGGAACAATGCCGGAACAGGCCACGCAGCCCTCTGTGAGCTCAACTACATGCCAGATAGCAAGGACGGGAGCCCGCCAGACCCATCCAAGGCCATAGCCATCAATGAGCAGTTCCAGGTATCACGACAGTTCTGGGCATACTGCGTAGAAAAAGGAATTTTGGATAACCCCGAGACCTTTATTCGCACAGTCCCTCACATGACCTTCGTAAGAGGAGCAAAGGATGTCGACTACCTAAGAAGACGGTTTGAAGTCCTAAAGAGTGAGCCGCTGTTCTCAGGGATGAAGTTTTCGGAGGATCCACAAGAGATAGCCAAATGGATTCCCATCATGATGGAGGGCAGAGGAGACGAGCAGGTTGCTGCCACCTGGATAGAGCAGGGAACCGATGTCGATTACGGGGCAATCACCCGACAGATGGTCAGCTGGCTGACAAATAACGGCATGGAGCTCCACGCCCCAACTGAAGTGAAGAATCTATATCAGTACAAAGATGGCTCATGGCAAATCTGGCTTGGGTCAACAGCAGACGATTTCATCGCTGCGGACAAGGTTTTCGTTGGGTCGGGCGGCTACTCTCTGAAGCTCTTGCAGAAGTCAGGTATCCCTGAGATTCAGGGCTACGGCACCTTTCCAGTCTCCGGTCACTTTTTGAGAACCGATAATCCGGATCTTGTCAAACAGCACAGTGCAAAGGTCTACTCCCAAGCAGCAGTTGGTGCTCCACCGATGAGTGTCCCCCACCTAGACACCCGAATTGTTGATGGCAAGCCATCGCTGCTCTTCGGGCCCTTTGCAGGCATAAACCCCAAGTTCCTCAAAGAGGGCTCCGTACTGGATCTGCCGCTGTCTATACGACCTAAGAATTTGCTCCCCTACATTTCAGTGGCGCTTAAGAACTTCGACCTACTTCGCTACCTCATCAAAGAGGTGACAAAGAGTAAGAAGGCGAAGTTTGAGATGCTCAAGGAGTTTGTACCGGGCGCAAGAGAGACGGACTGGACCTATTACGAGGCTGGACAGCGTGCTCAGATCATCAAGCCCGAGGGAAGGCTAGGAAGTCTTCAGTTTGGAACTGAAGTTATTTCCTCCCGAGATGGCACCATTGCTGGTCTATTGGGAGCAAGTCCGGGCGCGTCCGTTTCGGTATCCGCAATGCTCGATGTTCTAGAAATCCTTGCCCCAGCTGAGCTCGAAGCCTTTACCGCGGGTGAATTATCTTCGAGCGTGCAGGGATACCGCGAGGGAATCAATGCAAAGGCCACAATTGCGAAGCGGCTACTCTCTTCCTCCGCAAGAATCTTGAAGCTACGCAAATAGGAAAACCCCCGGACCCTAAGGCCCAGGGGTTTTCCTTGCTATTCCTTAGTAGCCAATCAGAGTCACTCGTCCATCAGTGCCTGAGTATATGGAGGTAGCGGGAATCTCCGGATACCCACTTGCTCCGACTGGGAAACTCTGAAGGTAGCGCTTCAGAGCATCCGCATAGTCAGGACCGATCTGAACGGGCGTGTACTTGGCAAAGGCAGGGTAACCGTCGCCACCTGCACCTATGAAGGCGTTGGTTGTAACAGTGATGTCCGGTGCCCCAGTGACAATCTCACCATCCTTGATGATCTCGGTGCCATCGTTGAGCGTGAAGGTTCTAACTCGGTTTCCCTCCACCGCAATTGACTCCTCGTCATCCGCTAGCACCTGAGCGGTGTAGCTGGCATCGAAGGTTACCTTTGCGCCAGCTATCTGTAGGAATGCTCCATTGCTTGACTGGGCCACAGCGGCACTGCGCTCAAGCAGGGACTTTACGTCTTCCGGAGCCATCTCTACAAAGACAACTTCTTTGTTTGCAAATGGCATGAAGTTATAGACATCCTCCATGGAAATGTTGTCTGTTCCTGCCTTCGGGAAGTCATCTCCACCGTTTTGGCGCAGTCCACCGCCGTTCTGGACGGCTATGACATTCTCTGTCGGGAGAGACAGCTCAGCGGCAACGAGGTTGTAAGAGTAGAGCTGCGAGTCAGTTGCAAGGTTTCCCATTGCTGACTCTGCATTTCTCATTGCCGGCCTAGAACGATCTAGGTCCAAAGTTGTAGAGGCGATGATTGTGGTTGCAAGAGCATCCGTGCAAGTAGCTACAGGCGTAGTCGATGCCGCCTTAATTGCTGCGTCCTCGACCACTGCATCTGTTGCTCCAACAGCCTCGGAAACCGCATCCTTAACAATGACCCTTCTCGGGTAGGAATCTGCATCCCAGCCCTTGACGTGGCCCTCTGAGTCGAACTTGACGTCAAAACGGCCAAGGTAGTTGTAGTTGCCCTTAGCGGTAACCATCGGCACGATCATGCCCGACTTGTTTCGAGCGATTAGGGGGTAGTCACCCTCGACATCGCCACGGTCTCCGGGAAGCATCTTCCACTTTGCGTACTTGCCAAGTGGGGCCTGAAGCAGCTCGTCGCCACCACCGGCAACAGCAACATCAACGTCTTCCAAGAGTGAAACCAGTTCACGGTCATTTGCGGAATTCTGCAGGTGGCTCACAAGAATAATCTTGTTTACGCCGGCTGCTGTCAGTGCGTCAATCTGTGCTTGAACGACAACTGCGGTGTCAGCAATGTTTCTAGTTGTTACCTCTGCTGTTCCGGGACTGCTAACTGTTGGTAGGTCTGGATACATTGCGCTGACCACTCCAAAGACCTCTCCAGTCACTGGGTCAGTGTGTGTATAGCTTGTTCCAAGAGTTCCAGCTGTTGCCAGAGCTGCGAGGTCAGCGTTCTTGCTGAAGTCCATGTTTCCAGATATGAACTTATGAGAAGACTTTCCGCTCTGTGCAGTCACGCCCTCGATGAAGCGCTTCAGGAAGTTTGTACCAAAGTCGAACTCGTGGTTACCGAGGATGTGGACGTCATACTCCATCATGCCCTGCGCAACAGCGTCATAAACGGTCTGAGTGCTGTCCTTTGTCGATGGAGCTGAGCAGTTCAATGCCGGGCTGGCTAGGAAACTGTCACCCGCGTAAACAGTGAGCACGCTGTTTCCTTGTGAGCGAGCATCCGCGATCTCGCGGTCCATTACCGCAGCGAAAGCTGCTATCCCGCCTATGGTGAGGTTTGCGCCGGATGGCAATTCATACTCGTCAGATGAGAGCGCTGACTCACCGTCGTTGTTGTGGAGAAGACTGAGTGTCACATCGTCGTCCCCGTGTCCTGCTGAGATAGCAGCAGCAGGCGCTAGGCCTATTGCGACTACCGCGGCTAAGCCAGCAGCGGCAAGTCTCTTTGTTCTTATCTTCATAGTTTGAAACTCCTGAACATAACCTGGATGAACGCCAACTCCTCATTGAACTGGCGATTGCTAAACAATGTAGTCCCGTGTTGTTCCGGAAAGTTAACTTAGTTAAAACTCAATTCAACTATTGGATGAAGGTTGGTAATGGTGGGCGATACTGGGTTCGAACCAGTGACCTCTTCCGTGTCAGGGAAGCGCGC
>JBMUBK010000072.1:0-5190 GCA_049457355.1 Aquiluna sp. | reverse complement strand
TCCAGGGTTTCTGCGAGGGTGTCCAGGTCACTGAGGTCGATCGAAGGACTCGGGAAATCCGCAAGAGGAGTCAGTTCATCCGCGGGGCTTATTCCGCCGACAAGCGGATACTCCCTGGTTTCCTCTGCGAAGTAGCTCTGGCCCTCACTGCCTAGCAGAAACTCAACGAACCTCTCAGCTTCGTCTGAGCTCTCGAGGATTCCAACCCCAGCCACGTTCACCAGGTTTCCAGCGTCTGCTCCCTCAAACTGCGAGAGTCTGCTGCTCATCTGGGAAGTTCCTACTTCCTTTGCCCTCGCATACCAGTAGTAGTGATTGATGAGCCCTGCAGCTAGCTGACCTGCCTCAACTGCCTCGAGGATCGCACCATTTTTTTCGTAGATGACGGCACCACTCTTCATGGCCTCTAGCCACTGCAAAGTCCTGGCATCTCCATGAAGAATCCGCATTGCGGTCACAAAAGCTTGGAAAGAGGCATTTGTGGGAGCGATGCCAATACGTCCTTGCCAGCTAGCATCCTCCAAATCAAAGATGCTCTTTGGTAGATCGCTGACCTGGCTCGGGTCATAAACCAAGACCCGTGCTCTCCCCGAGACTCCGACCCAGCTCTTATCCGCAGCCGAATAATTGGCCGGCACAAGAGAGTAGAGCTCATCGGGCATGGTTTCTAAGAGTCCCGCCTTGGCAGCAGCACCAAGTGCACCAGCATCCTGGGCCAAGAAAACATCAGCGGGAGAGTTTGCACCCTCCTCAAGAAGCTGCGCTGCTAACTCCGCACTTCCCGCATAACGCACCTCAACCTCAATGCCACTTTGCTGCTCAAATTGCTCGACAAGCGGGCCGATTAGAGCCTCGCTCCTACCGGAGTAGACAAGTAGTGAGTCGGTCTGTGGGGTGCAGCCAGTGAGCACGAGGCTTGCAGCAGAAAGAAGGACTAGGGCACCACGAAGCCTCAAGGCAAAACTCTCCAAAAGTCAGGTAAAAAGATGATTACCTGAAGAGGTTAGGTAAACCTAACTAGTTTGTCAAGATTTGGCTTTAGCGTCTATTTCGGCGATCAGGTTCTCGACAAGGACCTTGATCTCATCGCGAATTGGCCTCACCGACTCGACACCCTTTCCTGCCGGGTCTTCCAATTTCCAGTCCAGGTAGATCTTGCCTGGGTAGAAGGGGCAAGCGTCTCCGCAACCCATGGTTATCACGTAGTCAGAAGCCCTGACGTCCTCGTCCGTTAGCACCTTGGGCTTTGCCAAGGAGATGTCGATGCCCAGCTCAGCCATCGCCGCAACGGCTGACGGATTTACCTGATCGCCTGGCATGGTGCCCGAGGACCGGACCTCAATTCGATCGCCGGCAAGGTGATGCAGAAATCCTTGGGCCATCTGGGAACGCCCTGCGTTGTGGACACAGACAAACATGACAGAGGCAATTGGTGTTGACATTAGCTGCTCGCTTTCCTGGTGAGAGAGATAAAGGTAATTAGGGCAATTGCCGCGCCAACCAACTGGGCCAAAACAAACCAGAGTGCGGAGTCAGGCGAAATTGCCGAGGGCGCCTCGGAAAAAATCCTGCCGACAGTAACTGCGGGGTTAGCAAACGAGGTGGATGAAGTAAAGATGTGGCCTGCGAATATCCACGCCGCTACCGACGCGGCAACCAGTTGCGTCCTCTCAAACTTGACCAGGAGCAGGATCAGAAGCACCAGCCCCCAGGTGGCGACAATCTCGCCCAGGAAAGTGGCAGTAGAAAACCGAGCGATCTCGCTCACTTCAATCCATGAGGAGCCAAACATCAAATTTGCAATGACTGCGCCTGATGTTGCTCCGGCGATCTGAGACACAATGTAGCCCGCGGCCGAGGATGGCGCGATGCCGCGGCGAACCAAGAACGCGATCGTAACCGCAGGGTTGAAGTGAGCGCCAGAGATGGGCCCCAGGATGCTTATGGCCACAAACAGCACTGCGGCAACCGTGGCAGCAATCATGGTTAGACCAAGGGGGTAGCCAGAATCCAAAGAGGCGGTCATAAACCCAGCACCAATCACGCCGGCAACTATCATCGCCGTGCCCAGGAACTCAGCAAGTAGCTTTGCGAGGGTTGTAAATTGCATGGGGTTCCCAATCTGAAATGCTCTGGTAGTTTATAGATAGCCATCTATGAATAGGTGAACAAATGGTTACGAAGATTCAACTTGACATCGCCCAGTGCGCGCCTGCCCCTGGGCTGGAGCCCATGGCAAGGACCAAGGCGAGTGAGATAGCGAGTCTTCTAAAGGCTGTTGCGGATCCAACCAGGCTGCAGATTTTGGCCCTTGTCAACAAGGGCGAGGACTCGAGCATCTGCACCTGTGATCTCACAGGACCATTGGGACTATCGCAACCAACCGTTTCTCACCACATGAAAAAGCTCACCGAGGTCGGCCTGCTAACCGCAGAGCGCAAAGGCACCTGGGTCCATTACTCGATTAACAAAGACCGTTGGAACCAGATTTCGGAGTTGTTCGAGTGAGCGTGACTCACACTTCCTTTGGCGTGCTAACCAAAGAGCATGATCACCCGGTTTTCAATGAGAGAGCCGTGCGGGCAGCGGCTGGCCTACTATTTGTCTTTGGATTCGCAGGTTGGATGACCGCAGCCCTAACCGCCGACTTTTCACTACTTCGCGCCTTCGGGGCGTTCTTCATGTTCGAGATGTTCGTGAGGCTATTTGCGGGCCAGAGGTTTTCCCCCACCCTGAGAATTGCTGATTTTTTGGTGCGAAATCAAAGGCCGGAATGGGTGGATGCAAAACCCAAGCAAACTGCTTGGGCCATCGGCTTTGGCATGGTTCTTCTTGCGTGCTTCATGATGGGCTGGCTTGGCATGAGGGATGAGATTGTTCTGGGTCTCTGCGCGCTGTGTATGACCTTCTTATTTGCCGAGGCCGCTGTTGGCTTCTGCATTGGGTGCTGGCTTCACCAGAGATTTGCGAAAGATAAACCACAGCTGTGTGCAGGAGATGTCTGCAGCTACGAAAGAGAGGGTGCGAACAAATGAGCAAGATTGAAATAAACATTGAGGGAATGACCTGCGGGCACTGCGCCATGAGCGTTACCAACGAGCTTGCAACTCTGGAAGGTGTTAGCAATGTTCAGGTTGATCATGCGAGCGGCAAAGCTACAGTCGAGGCCGAGGGCGTGACTGAGGACCAGCTCGCATCCGCCGTGGAAGAGGCCGGCTACCAGGCAACCGGGTTTGCCTCAGTAAATGGCTAATAACCTTCTCGAACTCGACATCGAGGGCATGACCTGCACGGCATGCGCCAGAAGAGTCGAGAAAACCCTAAACAAAGTTGAAGGCGTTACCGCCTATGTCGACTTTGCAAGCGAGAAGGCGCACCTGCAGTTTCTAGGGGAGATCGAGCTTGAAGTTCTCAAACAGGCCGTCGAGAATGCAGGCTACAAAGTCGGCGAGGGTAAGGAAGAGCTCAAGACCCTAAGGCCCCGGCTCATAACCGGAGCAGTACTCTCGCTGCTTGCCATTTTGTTTTCTATGGTTCCGGGTATCGAGTTTGCAGGGCAGCAGTTTTTGGTCTGGGCGCTTGCGACACCGGTGATCTTGTATGTCAGCTGGCCGTTTCACGCCGCAGCCATAAAGAACCTCCGCCACGGCGACACCACGATGGACACCCTGGTTTCTTTAGGCTCCTCAGTCGCCTACCTCTACAGCGTCTACCTCGTACTCTCGGGCTCCATGCACCACTACTTTGAGGTCAGTGCGGTCGTGCCATCAGTGGTGCTGCTTGGCAGATTTATTGAAGTTCGCGCAAGACGAAGTGCCACCGACTCTGTTCGCGCACTCCTCAGCGCCATCCCCGACAGTGCAACCGTGATCCGCGGCGACTCTCGAGAGCAGGTTCCTACCCATTCTCTTCGAAAGGGAGATTTGGTTGCGGTCGTTGCCGGTGACCGAGTTCCTGCTGACGGAAAACTCGTTAGCGATTTCGCCTCAGTCGACAACTCGACGCTGACCGGAGAGAGCCTTCCGGTCGAGATGGCAAAGGAATCCCAGCTGAGTGCGGGTGCGACGATTCTCTCGGGCGAGGCTCTAATTGAACTCACTTCGAGCGCAGGTACTTCAAGGCTTTCGAGGATCGCCGACTTGGTTCGCGAAGCAACAGCCTCAAAGACCCAGCTCGGTTCACTGACCGACAAGATCTCGAGCTTCTTTGTGCCGAGCGTAATTTTGATTTCGATAGTCACCTACTTGGTCTGGGCGTTTATCCTCGGCGACAGCACAAAGGCCTTCGAAGCAGCAGTAGCTGTATTGGTGATTGCCTGCCCCTGTGCGCTTGGCATAGCTGTTCCCATGAGCCTGGTTGTTGCGACCTCGCTCGGAACAAAAAGGTCAGTGGTAATTAGAAACCCAGACTCTCTACGCCTTCTCGCAAAAATCAAGAAGGTTGTTTTCGATAAGACCGGCACCCTCACCGACGGAAAACTGATGATTGTTGCCTCCCACGGACTCGGAGGGGTAACGGCAGCTGAAGCGGTTTCAAAGGCCGCTGCCGTCGAAGCTGGGAGCAAGCATCCGGTTGCGATGGCCATTGCCGCAAACGCCACTGGCCTCACTGCCTCCAATATCGAAGAGATCGCAGGTAAGGGCGTTGCAGGAGATGTTGATGGCCTTAGGGTGAGCGTCGAGAAGCCCGGCAACTATCAAAACCAAGAAGAGCTCGATGCGGTCCTTGCAAATGCCGGCCCAAACACCCTTGTTGTAGTCGCTTGGGAAGGGTGGGCTCATGGACTTATAGAGCTCAGTGACGGTATTCGCGATGGAGCAAGGGAAGCAGTTGCCGAACTTCACAAGAGTGGCCTGAAAGTTGCAATGCTTTCCGGAGACAACCAGCGCAGGGTCGATGCCGTCGCCAGCGAGCTGGGCCTCGATGAAGCTTTGGCATCAGCATCTCCAGAAGAAAAACTTGAATACCTGAGCGCGCAGCCCGACAAAGTAGCGATGGTTGGTGACGGAATCAACGATGTTGCAGCTTTGGCAAGTGCAGACATTGGCATCGCAATGGGCTCGGGAGCTCAGGCGGCTCAGGCTGCAAGCGCAATAACTATTTTGGACGACGACCCAAGAAAAGTTCCCTACTCACTCGAGCTTGGCCGCAGAACCTACCGGAATATCCTTCAAAACCTTGGCTGGGCCT
>JBMUBK010000071.1:0-5263 GCA_049457355.1 Aquiluna sp. | reverse complement strand
GACATATCCTGTGGCACCGGTAACCAGAACCCGCGCAGGCTTCTTATCTTTGGATCTAAGAACCTTTAGGTCCGAGGTCACCGTCTCAATCATGAGAGGGCCAACCTAAAATCAGGCGAATTTGTTTCTAACCAAAGCGACCAGACACATAGTCTTCGGTCTGCTTCTCCGTAGGATTCGAGAAAATCTTCTCAGTCTTGTCATATTCGATTAGCTTCCCGGGCATGCCAGTGCCTGCAATGTTGAAGAACGCGGTCTGGTCCGAGATACGGGAAGCCTGCTGCATGTTGTGGGTAACGATTACAACTGTGAACTTCTCCTTTAGTTCAACAGCAAGGTCTTCGATGGCGGCTGTTGAGATTGGGTCCAGCGCTGAAGTTGGCTCGTCCATCAAAATCACATCAGGCTCAACGGCGATTGCTCTTGCTATACACAGGCGCTGCTGCTGGCCACCTGAGAGAGACGAGCCAGGCAAATTGAGTCGATCCTTCACCTCATTCCAGAGGTTTGCTCCGACCAGAGCCTTCTCTGCCAGCTCATCGCCTTCGGACTTTGACATTCTCGTGTTGTTCAGCTTGTAGCCGGAAAGCACGTTGTCCTTAATCGACATTGTGGGAAACGGGTTAGGTCGCTGGAAAACCATGCCAACCTGTCGTCGAACTTTCACAGGGTCAACGTCAGGCGCATAGATGTCCTCGCCATCCATCTTCATCGAACCTGTGACATATGCTCCAGGAATCACCTCGTGCATGCGGTTGAGTGTCCTAATAAGAGTCGACTTGCCACACCCAGAGGGGCCGATGAACGCAGTGATAGCGCGTGGCTCAATGACCATGTTTATGTCTTCGACAGCTAGAAAGCTGCCGTAGTACACGTTCAGTGAGTTCAGTTCGATTCGCTTTGACATCGGTTATCCCTTCGGTGAAAACAGCTTGGAAATTATTCGGGCAACAAGGTTGAGCACCATGACGATGATCATGAGCGTTAGAGCCCCGGCCCAGGCTCGATCCACGTAGGCCTGGAAGTCCGTTCCTTGGATTGCATAGGACGTGTAGACAAAGACCGGAAGGGTCATCATCTTCTCGGCAAAGGGGTTGTAGTTCATTGATGTGGTGAAGCCGGCAGCCAACAGCAGTGGAGCGGTCTCTCCAATAATCCTGGCGATGGCGATGATTACACCCGTTGCAATACCTGCTAGGGCGGTTGGAATAACTACCTTGACAATAGTTAGCCACTTTGGCACACCCAGTGCGTAGGAAGCCTCTCTAAGCTCGTTAGGAACGATTTTGAGCATCTCTTCAGTTGCTCGAACCACAACTGGAGTCATAAGAACTGCAAGAGAGATGGCTCCTGCGAAGCCATTGATTGCACTAGCTGGTCCCAGGAGAATTAGGAAGAGGGAGAAAGCAAATAGGCCTGCCACAATCGAAGGGATACCGGTCATCACGTCCACAAAGAAGGTTACGGCCCTAGCAAGCCTGCCCCTTCCGTACTCGACTAGGTAAATTGCGGTCATGATTCCCAGCGGAACCGAAATCAGTGTTGCAATGCCCGTGAGTTCAAGCGTTCCGACAATCGCGTGAAGCGCACCGCCACCGGCGCCCACAACATTCCGCATTGACTGCGAGAAAAAGTCTGCATCCAGTCGAGCGAGACCCTTCTCAACAACTGTCCATGTCAGGGAGACCAGCGGTATAACCGCGAGAGAGAATGCCGCGGTTACCCAACCAGTAACCATGCGGTCAGTTGCTTTGCGCCGTCCTTCGACACTTCGCGAAACAACATAGGTCAGAACCATAAACAAGGCGAAACCTAGTACCGCCACAGCGACGAGATTAGGGGCGCCATCCTCATTGGTAAACCCAGAGAGTGTGAATGAGGCGAGCGCAAGGGAAAACGCTACAAGCAGCGCGGCAGGTGAATACCACCTCGGCAAAGAGGCAGCAGCTTGGAGGTTCGATACGGGAGTTGTCATTAGTTTGCTCCTGAGAACTCTGCGCGACGGCTGATGATGTACCTGGCAAGCAGGTTGATGACCATTGTGATGAAGAACAGCATCAGACCGGTTGCGATTAGCAAAGAGCGGTAATCACCTCCGGATTCCGGGAAGTCCAGCGCGATGTTTGCAGCAATCGTGTTTGAGTTCTGCGAGGTCAAGAGTGCAAAGCTAATAATTGAGGCTGGTGACAGAACAAGCGCAACCGCCATTGTTTCACCCAGTGCTCGGCCTAAGCCAAGCATCATGGCGGAGATGATTCCCGGTCTTCCGAAAGGAAGAACTGCCATCTTGATCATTTCCCAGCGGGTTGCTCCAAGTGCGAGCGCAGCTTCCTCGTGCAACCTAGGTGTTTGAAGGAAGACTTCCCGAATGAGTGCTGCCATGATCGGAAGAACCATAATTGCCAGCACGATTCCCACTGTAAGCATGGTTCGACCCGTGGCCGACACCTGACCCTCAAAGAGCGGTATCCAACCCAAGTTCTCGTTCAGCCAGACGTAGGTGGGGTTGAGGAATGGAGCTAAAACCAGGATGCCCCACAGGCCGTAGACGACGGAGGGGATAGCGGCAAGCAAATCCATCACATAGCCAAGAACTTGAGAAAAACGCCTGCTGGCAAAGTGAGAAATGTAAAGCGCGATTCCAATAGCAAGTGGTGTGGCTATTGCCAGAGCAATGAGGGAGCCGTAAAGAGTCCCAAAAATGTAAGGAGCTACATAGCTAAGTGGATCTTCAGCTTTGCCGGCAAAGTCGGCGTTGGGGTCTAGAGCGGGTAGGGCCTGGAGGAAAAGAAACAGGGCTACGGCAGCCAAGGTGATGAGAATCCCTGCCCCAGCAAAAGTGGCAGCCCTGGAGAAGATTAAGTCGCCAAGGCGAACTTTGCCTTTTCCCTTAATTTCTGGTGCACTCACATGGACTCCCAATTATTTTGAGACGGAAAATAGATTAGCCCGAGCTCGGATGTCGAGCCCGGGCTAATCCAATTAGTTTTCCAGGTGTTTACTTGACCTGGTCGATGATCGCTAGGGCCTTCTGACGAAGATCCTCGGAGATCGGAGCGTTACCGGCGTTTGCCGATGCATACTCCTGGCCCTCAGCTGAGAGCATGTAGGCGGCGTATGCCTTGACGAGCTCAGCCTTTGCGTCATCTGCGTAGTCCATGCAGCCCTGGAGGTAGGAGATGAGAACTACTGGGTAAACGCCTGACTCAGTGGTGTCGCGGTCTAGCTCGTAGGTCAGCATCGTGTCTGGGCGACCAGACTTGATTGGCGAAACGTCTACGATCTTTGCGGCAGCCTCAGCGGAATAAGGGACAAACTCGTCGCCTACTCCGAATGCCACGGTTCCGAAGTCACCGGCACGTGACGCATCGGCGTACCCGATGGTTCCGTTACCTGCAGCGATAGCAGCGATGACACCAGATGTACCCTGGCCGCCTTCACCGCCCCACTCAGCTGGCCACTCCTCAAAGTCACCTGCGTTCTCACCGTTTAGTAGCCAGGTGGTTGGGGCAGCCTGCGCCATTGTGTCGGTGAAGTTACCGGTCGTACCTGACTCATCTGAGCGGTGGACGGCGGTAATTGCAAGGTCTGGGAGGTTTACGCCGGGGTTGTCAGCGGCAATCCTCGAGTCGCTCCAGTTGGTGATTTCACCGGTGAAGATCTGGGCAACGGTGTCAGGGGTCATGTTTAGAGACTGGATGCCGTCAAGGTTGAAGATGATGGCGATCGGGGAAATCCAGATTGGGAACTCGAACATTGGCCCATCAGCAGGGGAGCAGTTTGGGTGAGGAGTAGCAATCTCCTCGTCCTTGAGAGCTGAGTCAGAACCTGTGAAGAAGGTTAGGCCCTCTTCGAACTGGTCGCGACCAGTTCCAGAACCGGTTGGGTTGTAGTTGACTGTCACGCCTGGGTTTAGCTGCTGGAAGCCGGCGACCCACGCCTCCTGTCCAGCGGCCATTGAGGACGCTCCGGAACCGTCAAGGGTTCCTTCTAGTACAACCGCTGACTCCTCAGTGGTCGAACCGCCAGCTGACTCGGTCACGGTAGCGGCTGGCTCTGCTTCATTGGTAGCGCAACCAGCGAGTACAAGCACGGATGCCGACGAGATGGCGGCAAGCGAAAGTAGCTTTTTCTTCAAGTTGATTCTCCTTGAGACGATGTTAGGAAGACAGCGGGCCTGCCTCGCGCAACAGTCTGTTGAGGTTGATTGAAAGCCCAGTATTAATTGGGTAAACAAATGGAAAACAATTCGGAGATTTACTTGGCCTGGCTCAGGCTCAAGAGCTCGTAGTCGAGCACTTTGGGTGTTTTCTCAAGACTCAAGCGCACTACTAGGAAATCTGATGGTGAAAGCGACGATGCCTGACGAATTGGCTCGGCCATGCCACCACTGGCGTGTTGGGAGACCGCTTCGAGCACCTCTGGCAGCGCGGGTCGATGGGTGCAAACAAGAGCATTCTTGCTGTCTTTGAACAAATCCTCCATGAGCTGCCGAGCCTGTTTTGGATTCTTCTTACTCTTGAACTCAGTTATCTGAGAACGCTTGACCAGTTTTCTCTTTGAACTCTTTGCATATGGCACAACGGTGTCGTGACAACGTCGCCATGGAGATGTGATTAACCTTCTGGGACCGTAGCTCTTCAGGAGCTTTACCAGCCTTTTTGCCTGGAGCTCACCCTCTGGCAACAGTGGCCTGGTTGCTTCGCCATTTGACCATTCCGTCCTGGGAGTAGCTTTCGCATGCCTAAGTACTATCAGAGACCTCGTCTCCAGCTGTCCAAGGTTGTGAAACTCAATGAGCTTTTCAAGAAGTAATCGATCGTGGGGGTAGCTGAGCATCTTTTTAGCAACCTGTAGCTCGTGCCACTCAACCCTCGCAATCTCTTTGTTCGGCTTGAAGCGTGACTTTGAGTAGATCTTGTGCGGCACCTTGCTGGCCCAGTAGCTTACGTACTTGTCCTCGCCCTTGCCGACCTTGTAGTGGATGACATCAAGCTTTCGACCCAGCCGGACCTTGATACCGGCTTCTTCCTCTACCTCCCTAACGGCAGTCTCCTGAAGCAGCTCACCTTTGTCCTGCTTTCCCTTAGGGAAGCCCCAGTCGTCATACTGTTCTCTATGGACGAGCAGTACCTCGATGTCCTTCCCGGCCTCGCGCCAGCAAATGACACCTGCTGCGTAAACCGTCACTAACGAACCCTCTTTTTGTTGAGCACTAGTTTCATTAGCTCATCCTGCATGTCAGGAAGGGGCACCCCATCGG
>JBMUBK010000070.1:0-5506 GCA_049457355.1 Aquiluna sp. | reverse complement strand
CTTCGAACCGGTGGCCAGTACTTGCTTCTGCGCTGGCTGTCGGTTGGGAAGACAGCTTCTTCGCGGCTGTAGGGGTGGGTCCACTCGCCGGTTAGGTGGCTGGCCGTGTGCGGAGAGTTGACCAGAGGGTTGTCCTCCTGGGGCCAGATGCCGTCCTGAACCTTTTGAGCTTCGGCCCTGATTGCAAGCATGGCACTTATGAACCGCTCGAGTTCCTCCATTGGCTCTGACTCGGTTGGTTCAATCATTAGTGTTCCCGCTACTGGGAAGCTCATGGTTGGGGCGTGGAAGCCGTAGTCAACAAGCCTCTTTGCGACATCGTCATTGGAGATACCGGCCACCTTTTGCAGCGGGCGAATGTCAATCACTGCCTCGTGGGCAATCAGGCCGTTCTTGCCGGTGTAGAGAAGTGGGTAGGCATCTGAGAGCTTCTTGGCAACATAGTTAGCGCTCAGCACAGCAACCGCTGTCGCATCCTGCAATCCACCTGAGCCCATCATCTGGATGTAGGCCCAGGAGATTGGCAGGATGCTTGGAGAACCAAATGGTGCTGCTGATACTGGGCCATAGTTTGGAAGTTCAGCTTGAGCCATGGAGTGACCAGGCAGGAACTGGGCTAGGTGAGGCCTTGCAACCACTGGTCCTACACCTGGACCGCCACCACCGTGAGGGATGCAGAAGGTTTTGTGGAGGTTGAGGTGGCTTACGTCTCCACCAAACTCGCCAAACTTTGCGTAACCAACTACCGCGTTGGTGTTAGCTCCGTCGATGTAGACCTGACCACCGGCCGCGTGGACCAGGTCACAGATCTCAACTACGGCCTCTTCGTAAACACCGTGGGTGGATGGGTAGGTGATCATGAGAGCCGCAAGGGTGTCCTCGAACTCCGCAATCTTCTGCTTCAAATCAAGAACATCAACGTTTCCGTCGTTATCGCAACCAACAACCACTACCTCCATGCCTGCCAGCACGGCGCTCGCGGCATTGGTGCCGTGGGCAGAGGACGGGATTAGGCAAATGTTTCTCTTGAAGTCTCCCCTTGAGCGGTGGTAGCCGCGAATGGCCATGAGGCCTGCAAGCTCTCCTTGGCTACCGGCGTTTGGCTGCAGTGAAACTGCTTCGTAGCCGGTGATGTCGCTTAGCCAACCAGTGAGCTCTGCGATTAGTTCGAGGTAGCCCTGGGTGTCTTCGGCTGGGGCAAAGGGGTGAAGTGAGGCAAACTCTGGCCAGGTAACAGCCTCCATCTCGGTTACCGAGTTGAGCTTCATGGTGCAGGAACCCAGCGGGATCATGCCCCGATCCAGCGCATAGTCAAAATCTGCGAGCTTCTTTAGATACCTCAGCATCGCGGTCTCGGAGTGGTGGGTATTGAATACCGGGTGCTCGAGGTACTTACTCTCGCGGTGGTTTCTGAGCCTGTCCTGGGCATCCTCTGGCTTTGGAGCTCTTGCGCCAAATGCGCTGGCAAGCTCCGCGAGGTGTTGCCAGGTGGTGCTCTCGTCTACTGAGATTCCAAGAGTCTCTGAGTCCACCTTCAAAACTGTTAGGTCCTTGGCTCTTGCGGCCTCGAAGAACTTCTCGGCATCAGTGTTTATGAGCCTGATGGTGTCAAAGAAGCTCTCATGCTGGAGGGTGAAGCCAACCTCGGTTAGAACTTTTGCCAGGGCTGTTGCCTTGTCGTGAATCTCTTTGGCGATTGCCTTTAGGTCTTCTGGTCCGTGGTAGACGGCATACATTCCTGCCATCACGGCGAGCAATACCTGTGCGGTGCAGATGTTTGAGGTCGCGCGCTCGCGCCTGATGTGCTGCTCTCTGGTCTGCAGGGTAAGCCTGTAGGCGGGTGCTCCCTCGGCATCTACCGAGACCCCAACCAGTCTTCCCGGCATGGTGCGCTCGAGCTTGTCACGCACCGCCAGGTAGCCGGCGTGCGGGCCTCCAAAGCCCATTGGAACTCCAAAGCGCTGCGTGGTGCCGCAGACTACGTCTGCGCCCTTTTCACCCGGAGGGGTGATCAGGGTCAGTGCCATGAGGTCTGCCGCTGCGATTGCAAGACCTCCAAACTCATGGACCTTGGCAAATAGGTTGTCAAAGTCGATGATTCGTCCCGAGGCTCCTGGGTACTGAATAACTGCACCAAAGCACTCTTCGTCGAGCTCTTCTGGCTTTGCGGCATCGAAATACTTGATGACGATGCCCATGGGCTCCGCCCTGTGCTCAAGCAGCTGCTTGGTCTGGGGGAACATGTCGCTGTCAACAAAGAAGACATCGCTCTTGCTGTCGGCGCTGCGTCTTGCGACCAGCATCGCCTCTACAACGGCGGTGGACTCATCGAGCATTGAGGCGTTGGCGGTCTTCATTCCGGTCAGGTCGGTGACCATGGTCTGGAAGTTGATGATCGCCTCGAGCCGGCCCTGAGAGATCTCCGGCTGATATGGGGTGTATGCGGTGTACCAGCTTGGATTCTCCAGAACATTGCGCTTGATTACACCCGGGGTTCTGGTTCCGTAGTAGCCGAGGCCAATAAAGCTCTGTGTGATGCGGTTCTTGGAGCCTATTTCGCGCAGTCGCGCTAGTGCGTCATCCTCACTTATCGCATCCGGCAGCTTGCTGTCGCCCTCGAACTTGATGGCATCGGGCAGTGCCTTCTCCATAAGCTCGCTGAGGCTTGCAATGCCGAGGTAATCGAGCATGGCCTTTTGCTCAGTGGCATCGGGGCCGATGTGGCGGAAACGAAACTGATGATGGTCAGCTAGCAATTACTCTCCAATGAAGGCGTCGTACTCGGAGCTAGAAAGAAGATCCGGTAGTTGGGTAAAACGAATTTTAACCAGCCAGCCTTCCCCAAATGGGTCATCATTTATCGTTTCGGGAGATCCGCTTAGCGAATCGTTAGCTTCGACTACCTCGCCGTCCATTGGCGCATAGAGTTCGCCGACGCTCTTGGTCGACTCAATCTCACCGCAAATCTTCATGTGGGTGGTGGAGGAACCGACCTTTGGTAGGTCGACATAGACAATCTCACCCAGGGCATCTGCTGCGTACTTGGTGATGCCAATGGTCGCCACATCACCCTCGACTTTTACCCACTCGTGCTCTTTGGTGTAGTGCAGCTCTGCCGGATTTGACATTTCTATCTCCTATAAAACGGAAGCTCAACTACTTCGTAGTCGATCCTCGTGCCCCTTACATCTGCCTCTAGTTTGCTACCAATTGCAAGCTCCAGCGAACCATCGAGGAACGCCATTGCCACCGGGTAGCCAAGAGTTGGCGAAAGCGCACCCGAGGTGACCTGGCCAATGGGGTTCTCACCACCTGGCAGGTAGATCTCATACTCGGCCCTGGCAGCTCGCTTGCCCTCGCCCTTGAGGCCGTATAGCTTCCAAGTCTTTTGGTTTTGTAGCTCTGTCAGTGCCACCTTGCCAACAAAGTCGTCCTTGTCCAGGGCCACGACCCTGCCAAGGTTTGCCTCAAACGGATTTACGTCAAGGGTGAGCTCGTGGCCATAGAGGGGCATGCCAGCCTCGAGTCTGAGGGTGTCTCTAGCTGCAAGGCCGCATACCCTCACCTCGTCTCTCACGGCAATGGCCCTGAAGATCTTTAGCGCTTCGGTGTCGGGGATGAAGATTTCAAAGCCGTCTTCGCCGGTGTAGCCGGTGCGAGCCAGCAGCACAGCCGTCTCGCCAATCTTGCCGCTTGCTATTGAGTAGTAGGGAAGTGGGTCGAGGTCGATGTCCACAAATTCGTTCAGCACCGCGGTGGCTTTGGGGCCTTGGAGTGCAAGAAGCACCCACTGTTCAGACTCGTCCGTTACCTCAACCTCAAAGTGCTCGGCAGCATTTAGAAGCTGAACCAGCACCGCATGGCGATTGCCGGCGTTGGCAACGATGAGGTACTCGTCAGCCTCGATGCGATAGACGATTAGGTCATCGATGACCTTGCCGTCTGCATTGCAGATCATCGTGTATTTGGCCTTGCCGTTCTTCATGCCGCTGAGCTTTGAGACCAATGCGTAGTCAAGTAGTTCTGCGGCTTCGCCCTTGACCCTGATTTCGCCCATGTGGCTGATGTCAAAGAGTCCAGCGGAGTTTCTCACGGCGTGGTGCTCGTCTAGATCGGAGCCATAGCGGACAGGCATCTCCCAGCCGCCAAAGTCCGTGAAGGCAGCCCCCATGGCCTCATGTTCGTCAAACAGCGGTGTTCTAAGCACAGAACAACCCTAATTGTTATTGCTGGTTAGTTTCTCCGCGAGTAGGCCATAGCGCTCTGCGGTTAGGGAGACGATGTCCTCTGGAAGCATTGGCGGCTCTGAAATTTTGTCCCAGTTTTGTTCGAGCCAATTGCGCACAATTTGCTTGTCAAAGCTCTGGTCTCGCTTTCCGCTTTCCCACTCGGACTTGTCCCAGTAACGAGAGCTGTCCGGTGTGAGGACCTCGTCGCCAAGGGTAAGAACATTGGTTCTTGGGTCATTTCCAAACTCAAATTTGGTGTCGGCGAGAATCAACCCGGCTTTTTCTGCCGCCTGAGAAGCACTGATGAAGATTTTTATGCTGTCGTCTCTGAGGCGTTCCGCAATATCAGCACCAACGAGCTCGGCAACTCTTTCGAAGCTGATGTTCTCGTCTTTTTCTCCCTGGGGGGCTTTGTAGGCGGGGGTAAAAATCGGATGCGGTAGACGATCACCGTTTTCTAGCCCCTGTGGAAGTTCGATCCCGCAGACTTTGCCGGTATTTAGGTACTCCTTGTAACCGGAGCCAGCAAGGTAACCCCTTACCACGCACTCAACTGGATACATTTTCAGCTTCTTAGCAACAACTGCCCTGCCGCGAACAGCGTCCGGAACCTCAAGCTCATGAGAGAGGTGGTTTGGGTAGTCGAGCCTTTCAAACCACCAGGAGGTGACCTCGGTTAGGTTCTTTCCCTTGCCTGGGATATCTGGAGAGTGGATGTAGTCAAAAGCACTTATGCGGTCGCTTGCGACAATGAGCACGAGGTGAGAGAACTTTGGGTCCTCTGGCTCATACAGCTCTCGCACCTTGCCCGAGTAGACATGCTTGAAACCTGTTAGCTCCATTTAGCTGACCCTTGCCGCGATGTCGTTCCGATAGTGGCCACCCTGAAGGGAGATTCGGCTCATGCCCTCATAGGCAAGGGTCCGTGCCTCCTGGAAGCTGTCTCCGCAGCCAACCACTGACAGCACTCGGCCAACTCTTCCTGCCTTGCAGACCTCTACATCCTCAATGCTCTCGGCAGACTCGATACCTACCACCTCGCGGTAGTCAGCAGTTGAGGTTGGGTAGCCCTCAGAGGCAAGAACAACCGTGACAGCCTTGCGCTTTGAAAACTCAGCACTTGGTCCAACATCTAGTTTTCCGGTGGCCGCACGCATGAGAAGCTCCGCAAGGTTGCTAGTAAGTCTGCGAAGTACGACCTGGGTCTCCGGGTCTCCAAACCTTGCATTGAACTCGATGACTCTTAGCCCGCGATCGGTAACAATGAGCCCGCAGTA
>JBMUBK010000069.1:0-5533 GCA_049457355.1 Aquiluna sp. | reverse complement strand
ATGTTGGGAAGCTCCAGCATTAGCATCACGACTCTCGTTAGCCCCATACCAAAACCACCGTGTGGAGGGACGCCATAGCGGAAGAAGTCCATGTAGAAGTCGAGGCCCTCGGGGTCAAGACCCTTGTCCTTGGCCTGAGCCTCAAGAACCTCAATCCTGTGCTCGCGCTGGGCACCGGTGGTGATTTCGGTTCCCTTCCATATCAGGTCGTAGCTCTTGGTTAGCGCATCATTGCCCTCGTGGCGCATGTGATAGAAGGGCCTGATGTGCTTTGGGTAGTCGGTTAGGAAGACGAACTCGTGACCGAGTTCTTCTTTGGCGTATTGAGAAATCTGGCGCTCGCCCTCTGGGTCAAGATCGCCATCGGTCCTCGGGACTTTATAGCCGCGCTTCTCGATAATCTCGTGCGCCTCGGCAAGTGGAATGCGGGGAAAAGGAGTGCTCGGGATCTCGATGTCGATCTCGTAGAGTTCCTTGATTCTCTCCCCGTGCTTCTCCTTGACGGCGGTGATGGCCTTGACCATCAGTTCTTCCTGGAAGCTCATGACATCCTCGTGGGAGTCAATCCAGCTCATCTCCATGTCGATGGAGACAAACTCGGTTGCATGGCGGGAAGTGAAGGAGGGGTCGGCCCTAAACACAGGTCCGATTTCGAAGACCCTGTTGAGGCCTGCGCTCATTGCCATCTGCTTGTAGAACTGAGGTGACTGGGCAAGATATGCGTGACCCTCAAAGTATTCAAGCTTGAACAGTTCGGCATGGGACTCCGAGGGTGAAGCCATTAGCTTCGGGGAGTGAATCTCTACGAAGTCATTGGCTAGCCAGTGCTCTCTCCAGGCCTGCTCAATCGTGGTTTGAACCTGCATCATTAGGTTTAGCTCTGGGCGCCTAAAGTCGATGAAACGCCAGTCGAGCCTCTTGTCGATGGAGGTGTCTTCGGCGATTGGGCTATCTGGTAGTGACGCTGAGACAACCTCAAGGCCCTCGAGCAAGATCTCGATACCGCCGAGCTTCACACGCTCATCGTGCTTGAGCTGACCCTTGACGATAACAAAGCTGCCGTGGGTGAGGGCTGAGACCTGGTCCGCAAGAGCATCCTCCTCGCTTGGGCGAGGGTAGGTGACCTGAACGCTGCCGGACTCATCGCGAATGATGATGAACTGGATTCGCTTTTGGTCCCTGAGGGTTTCAACCCAGCCGCCGATTGTTACAGGACCATCTTGCTGGCCTGCGAGTTCGCCGATCTTTGAGCGATTGAGCATAGTTCTTAGGTCCTTTGGGGCTAGCTGGCGGAATTCAGCCAAGTTTAGCGAAGGTAAACTTGTTCTATGCCAGCCTCTCGCCTTCACTTCGTAAGACACGGTGAGGTGTTTAATCCCAAAGGCCTGCTCTATGAGCGTCTGGATGGCTACCCGCTCAGTGAACGCGGCCACAAGATGGCTGAGGCCGCCGCTAAGGAGCTGGCGGACATGGGGCGAGAGGTATCAAAGCTAGTAGTTTCCCCGCTTGAGAGAACGAGGCAGTCTGCGGCTCCCGTTGCAGAGCAGTTTGGTCTTGAGCCGGTGATCGACGAGCGCATTATTGAGCCGTGGAACTTGCTTCGCGGCTATCCAATGGGGCCAAGGGCGCTGCTCGCAAAACCATCCCTAGCCCTAAATCTCTACAACCCCTCACGCCCCAGCTGGGGAGAGCCATTTAGCCAGATTGCGAATCGCATGACCGAGGCGGCGCTCGCTGGCTGGGAGAGCACTGATTCGGGAGATGTTGTCTTCGTCTCTCACCAGTTAGCGATATGGATGACCTATCGCAGCGCCATGGGGCTGAGACTTCCGCATAACCCAAGAAACAGGCGCTGCTCACTCTCTTCGATTACCTCTTTTGAGGTTCAGGATGGGAAGTTGGTGCCAGTTGACTATCGTGAGCCCGGCATGAAGCTGGCGGGGCTGATTTAGGTGCGGAGATTTCTATCAATTGCACTTGCGACTTTGATCCTCACTGGTTGCGCTCAGGACCCTCTGGCCGAGCAGTTCCGATCCGGTGATAACAAGAACTACATCGCAGGCGATGGCACAGTCACGGAGTTTGCGGTCGATCAACGACCAACTTTTGATGACTGGGAGGGAGCCACTGAGAGCGGAGCGTTTTTGAGCTCCGAGGCCCTGGAGGGCTTTGTGGTGGTGATGAACTGGTGGTATGCGGCGTGTGCTCCGTGTCGAGCCGAGGCTCCTGACATGGCTGCATTGAGCGAGGAATTTGCCGATCAGGGAGTGCAGTTTGTTGGCGTGAATGTTCGTGACACCGCAGAGACGGCGCTCGCCTTCGATAGGAACTTTGGCATCACCTACCCCTCCATCATGGATGCCCAGAGCGGAGCGGTTTCGCTTGCTTTCTCTGGAGTAGTGAGCCCGCAGGCTGTGCCGACAACTCTTGTCATCGACAGGGAGGGAAGAGTCTCGGCCAGAATCCTTGGGCGCATCGACAAGTCAATCCTGCGCGAGCTGATCGAGACGGTGGCCGAATGAGCCCCTCGGAGATTGCCCTATCCGGCTCGATGCTGCTGGCGATTCCAATAGCCCTGCTAGCTGGAATTGTTACCTTTGCAAGCCCGTGTGTGTTGCCGCTGGTGCCTGGCTATCTCGGCTACGTGTCCGCAAATGTCAGGTCAAGGGCGGTTCTCGGAACGGCACTATTCGTGCTGGGTTTTACCATCGTCTTTGTTTTGCTTGGGGTGCTAGCGGGTTCCGCGGCCTTCGTCTTTTTCACCCGAAACCTCTGGGTCCAGGCGGTGCTTGGGGTGTTGGTGATTCTTTTCGGTCTAGCAATGATTGGGCAGCTGGGCATTTTCCAGAGGACCATCAAGTTGCCCGTGACACCGAGGACGGGGTTACTTGGAGCTCCGCTTCTAGGGGTTGTGTTTGCGCTGGGGTGGACTCCGTGCATTGGCCCCACGCTCTCGGCGGTATTGGTTCTCGCAAGTGACAGCGGGGATCCGTTACGCGGAGGAATACTTGCCACGGTCTACTCACTGGGCATCGGGGTGCCGTTCTTGCTTCTGGCCGCCGGAATTGGTTGGGCCGCAAGGAGCGTTGAGCTAATCAAGCGCAACATTCGCAAGGTAAACATCTTTGGCGGGGTGCTACTGATTGTCTTGGGGACGCTCATGGCAACCGGCCTCTGGCTGCAATTTACTAATTGGCTTCAGGTGGTGAACAGTGGCATCATCCTCCCGCTTTAGCCCCATTTTCTGGGGTCGCTGGTTCTGGCGCCAGCTCACCTCAATGCGTACAGCGCTGTTTCTGCTGTTGCTACTCGCCCTAGCGGCAATCCCCGGTTCGCTTTATCCGCAGCGAAGTGCGGATCCAAACGGCGTAAGGCTTTATTTTGACCAGCAGCCTGAGTTTGCAGCTCTGCTGGATTCATTGCAGCTGTTCGATGTCTATACATCGATCTGGTTCTCGGCCATCTACATTCTGCTTTTTGTCTCGCTGGTTGGTTGCGTCTTACCTAGGACGCAGGTCCACCTAAACGCTCTTCGTGCAAAGCCTGTTGAGACTCCGCAAAAGCTTGAGCGGATGCCCGCATACGTAACTGCTGCGGCCAAGGGCGATCAGCTTGACCGGGCCGAACAGGTGCTTAAGTCTCGTGGTTTTAGGGTTCGTAGGTTGGACGACTCAGTCTCTGCGGAGAAGGGTTACCTCAAAGAGACCGGGAACCTGGTCTTTCACTACTCTCTGGTTTTGCTGTTGATCGCCGTGGGGCTTGGCGGAGGCTTCAGCTTCTCGGGTCAGCGAGTTTTGGTTGAGGGCGATACGTTCGTAAACAACCTCGCCAGTTATGACGCCTTTTCCCCTGGGCCATTGTTCTTTGAAAATGAGCTCCAGCCGTTTTCAATGACCTTGGAGGACTTTGAGGTTGTCTATGACCTGAGAAACCCTGCAAATCTGGGCCAGCCCGTTGACTTTATTGCCAACGTCACGCTCGATGATGGGCTTACAAGCTCGAACTCTGACATTCGGGTGAACTTTCCGCTTGAGGCACCCGGGGCAAACGTGTTCTTGACCGGCAACGGTTTTGCACCCGTGATAACCCTCTATGACGGTGTGGGCAACATCGCCTTTTCTGGGCCAGTGGTCTTTCTGCCCCAGGATTCCAACATGACATCGCTTGGTGTGATTAAAGCTCCTGATGCCAGTCCCGAGCAGATTGGAATCATCGCCTTTTTCTATCCGACCGCTCAGGAGCTCGAGTCGGGAGCCTATGCGTCTATCTACCCGGACCCGATTGATCCGCTTTTGACCATGAACGTCTATTTGGGCGATCTTGGGCTCGATGCTGGAATACCAAGAAACGTTTATGCATTGGACATCACAGACCTTGATTTGATTGCCGGGCGAGACGGACCCAACCCACCAATTGAGTTGCGGGTTGGCGAAATGGCTGAGCTTCCCGGAGGAGCTGGATTTATCTCCTTCGACGGGCTAAAGCGATTTGCCTCCTTGGATGTCGCCTATAACCCGGGTGGCTTGTGGATCATGGTGTTTGCATTTATTGCTCTTGTGGCAATTGTGTTTTCGCTGAGTGTTCGCAGAAGACGGGTTTGGGTGCGGCAGTTGGCTGGCAAAATTGAGTATGCGGCACTAGCCAGGGGCGACGATGATGGCCTCGAAGAATTGATTGTTGATTTGCGCAAAGAGATTGAGGGTGACTAGTTGAACATTGTCCTAAATGAGCCACTGTCGCAAATCTCCCTGCTCTTTGTTTCCGCAGCCATGGGGCTTTTGGCGGTCGCGCTCCTGATGTTCGCCTTTCAGCTTGCGAGGCTAAAAGACGACCCAACAGAGTCGCGCTTTGAGCGCTATGGCTTCTGGGTGTTGGGTGCCGGAACCGTGGTCCTAGGTGTTGGGGTGTTCCTGCGAGGGGTTGCGGCTCAGCGTGTGCCATGGGCAAACATGTATGAGTTTGCTATCTCGGGCGCGCTCATGATTTTGACCATCTACCTAATCTCGCTCAGGGTCAAAGACGTGCGCTACGTTGCAACCTTTGTCACCGGGTTCTCGCTCGTTACTCTCTTCGCCGCGGTCAGCCTGTTCTATGTCGAGGTCAAGACCTTGATGCCTGCGCTGCAGAGCTACTGGCTGGTAATCCACGTGGTCGTGGCCATTATGGCTACCGGGTTCTTTGCTATAGCCGCCGGTTTCCACATCTTCTACCTCATCAAGGCGGCCGGTGTCGGGCGTGCTTTGATGGACCGCTTCCCTGACCTCAGGCAGCTAGAGCGAGTTGCCTACCGGTTCAACATGGTGGGGTTTGTGGCCTGGAGCTTTACCTTGATTGCTGGAGCTATCTGGGCCGAGCGAGCCTGGCACCGCTACTGGGGCTGGGACACCAAGGAGGTTTGGACCTTCATCATCTGGGTGGTCTACGCCGGATACCTACACGCCATGGCAACCAGAGGTTGGACCGGAAAACGTGCGGCAATCCTTGGGCTTATCGGCTTTGGAGCGGTGATCTTTAACTTCACCATCGTGAACCT
>JBMUBK010000068.1:0-5722 GCA_049457355.1 Aquiluna sp. | reverse complement strand
CCCTACGAGCACATAATTGCCTGTGGCATCCAGGATGCAAGAAGTAGCACCCTAAGCGAATTAGCATCTAGGGAGGTAACTCCTTTAGAAGCAGCTACCCTTGTAGAGCAGATAATGAAAGAGATCCCAAATGCCAGAGGTTAATCCCACGCGAAAACTGCTTCGCTTGGAGGTCCGCAACTCTCAGGTGCCGATTGAGCGCAAACCAGAGTGGATCCGCACAACGGCGAAAATGGGACCTGAGTACAAGCAGCTGCACTCGCTTGTAAAAGACCAGGGTCTCAACACGGTCTGCCAGGAGGCAGGTTGCCCGAACATTTTTGAGTGCTGGGAAGACCGCGAGGCCACATTCCTTATCGGCGGCTCCCAATGCACAAGGCGTTGCGACTTCTGCCAAATAGACACCGGAAAACCAGCGGCATTTGATGCCGATGAGCCCAGACGAGTCGGAGACTCCGTTACAAAGATGCAGCTGCGCTATGCAACCGTTACCGGTGTTGCAAGAGATGACCTGCCCGATGAGGGCGCCTGGCTCTATGCGGAGACCATCAGGCAAATCCACAGGCAATCCCCCGGAACAGGCGTTGAGATCTTGGTGCCCGACTTCTCCGGTAACCCTGAGCTCCTAAAGCTTGTTTTCGAAGCAGCCCCCGAAGTCTTTGCGCACAACGTTGAAACAGTCCCAAGAATTTTCAAGAGAATTCGCCCGGCGTTTGACTACCAGCGGTCAATGGACGTTATTACTCAAGGACGAGAATTTGGGTTGGTAACTAAGTCAAACCTGATTCTTGGCATGGGTGAGGAGCGCGATGAGATTATTCAGGCTCTGCACGATCTGCACGATGCCGGAACCGACATCATCACCATCACCCAGTATTTGAGGCCCTCCCCCAGGCACCACCCCGTCGAGCGTTGGGTTAAGCCGCAGGAGTTCGTTGAGCTCGCAGAGATTGCCGAAGGCATCGGATTCCTGGGAGTGCTCTCCGGACCTCTGGTGCGCTCCAGCTATCGTGCAGGTCGGCTCTGGGCAAAGAGCATGATTGCAAAGGGTAGGGAGATTCCTGAAGAGCTTCGCCACCTAGCGGACAAGCTCGAGTTCGCACAAGCCAGCGCGATTGCCTAAGTAGACTAGGCCCGTGGCAAAGAAAGATAAGGCTCCCGGCAGACTCAAGCAGCTGCTTCAGGTTTATAAGCTCACGGCGAAAAAAGACCCAACCAGTGTTTGGATTGCCCTTCTCGGGTTTCTCCTGGCAACAGGCGGTGGACTACTCGTTGGTTTCCTACTTGGAGGAGGCGAAGCCTGGAGCCTAACGATTTGGACAATCTCGGGCGTTGTCTCCGGAATTCTGATCGCAATGATTTTGATGTCCAAACGTGCAGAGCGAAACGCATACCAACAGATTGAAGGTCAAGCCGGCGCGGTTGGAGCTGTTCTCGACACGCAGATAAAGCGCAGCTGGAGAGCATCTTCCGTCCCGGTATCAGTCAACCCAAAGAGCCGTGAGGCCATCTACCGAATGATTGGTCCCGCCGGCGTCGTACTAATTGCTGAGGGTTCATCGGCAAGAGTTAGCCAGATGCTCCAGGATGAAACGCGCAAAGTCAACAGAGCCGCCCCAGGCGTGAAGGTTCACCAGTTGAAGGTAACAACGGACGACACAGGCGTCAGGCTCTACGAGCTGCTGAAAAAGGTCTACAAGCTTGGTAAGACCCTAAAGAGGGCAGAAGTTGCAGTGGTTGCCAACCGGCTAGACGCACTTGGTGGGCTGTCGATACCAATTCCCAAGGGAATTGACCCGACAAAGGTTCGCGCTCCAAAGCGCAAGTTTTAACATTTCTGAAACATAAGCTCGGTAGTTTTTCTCCATTCCCTGTGGCGACACAGTTCACCTAAGAAAGAGATACCTATGTTCAAGACAGCCTCTGAGGTGTTGGCATACATCAAGGAACATGACGTCAAGTTTGTAGACGTTCGCTTTACAGACCTTCCTGGTGTGCAGCAGCACTTCAACCTTCCTGTTTCTCAGATTGATGAAGACTTCTTTGCCAATGGGCAGCTCTTCGACGCTTCCTCAATTAGGGGTTTCGCTGCTATCCACGAAAGTGACATGCAGCTCATCCCAGATGTGACGACCGCTTGGATCGACCCATTCAGAGTCGAGAAGACCCTGATTATGAACTTTGACATTTACAACCCAAGAAACGGTGAGCTGTATCACCGCGACCCTCGTCAGGTGGCCCACAAGGCAGAGCGCTACCTGCAGTCAACGGGTATCGCAGACACTGCCTTCTTCGCTCCTGAGGCTGAGTTCTTCATCTTCGACGAGGTCCGCTACGAGGTCAAGGCACACACCGCCTACCACATGGTGGATTCGATCGAGGCCCCGTGGAACAGCGCAAAGGCTGAGGAGGGTGGCAACCTGGGAAACAAGACCCCGCACAAGGGTGGCTACTTCCCAGTTTCACCAACAGATCAGCTAGCTGACATCCGTGACGCAATCGTGCTTGAGTTGGAAGCCGCTGGTCTCTCAGTAGAGCGCTCCCACCACGAGGTTGGCACCGCTGGTCAGTGCGAGATCAACTACCGCTTTGACCAGCTGATCAAGAGCGCCGACGACATCTTGAAGTTCAAATACATCGTCAAGAACGTGGCTAACCAGTTTGGAAAGACCGCAACCTTCATGCCAAAGCCTCTTTTCGGCGACAACGGTTCAGGTATGCACGTCCACCAGTCGCTTTGGAAAGACGGCAAGCCACTGTTCTACGACGAGTCTGGCTACGGTGGACTCAGCGACACTGCTCGCTGGTACATCGGTGGAATCCTGAAGCACGCACCAAGCATTCTTGCTTTTACCAACCCAACCATCAACTCTTACCACCGCCTGGTCCCAGGCTTTGAGGCTCCAGTCAACCTTGTGTACTCAGCTGGTAACCGCTCAGCTGCAATTCGTATACCGATGACCGGATCAAACCCGAAGGCTAAGCGCATTGAGTTCCGTGCTCCTGACAGCTCAGGTAACCCATACCTCGCATTCTCGGCAATGCTGATGGCGGGTCTGGATGGCATCAAGAACCGCATTGAGCCTCACGAGCCGGTAGACAAGGACCTCTATGAGCTACCTGCAGAGGAAGCCAAGGCAATTCCTCAGGTCCCAGGCAGCCTCGAGCAGGTTCTTGTGGCACTTGAGAATGACCACGACTTCCTACTAGAGGGCGACGTGTTCACCAAGGACCTCATCGAGAACTGGATCGACTACAAGCGTGAGAAGGAGCTAAAGCCAATGGCTCAGCGCCCTCACCCATACGAGTTCGAGCTCTACTACGGCGTCTAGCCCAAGAGAGAAGTGAAGAGGGAGGCAAGGAAACTTGCCTCCTTTTTCTATTGCGCGAAGAGCTTCTCGTAGACAGCCCTGGCTTTGCGTGTTGTGCTGAGGTAGTCCTCCTCCAAGCGCGATGCCGATCCAGGTGCGTACTCCAAAATCCTCGCCATCGCCTCAAGCTGTTTCCTGTCCGCAGGAAGAATGTCTACCAACTTGTCAACAGCCAATACCAAGGCACTTCTGCAACGCGAAGCTAGAAGCCAAGCAGACCGCAGGGATTGCGCCTCCTGCTTAGAAATCTTTTCGAGTGACTCAAGTTCATCTAATGCTTCCAATGTTCCGAGCACCCTGAGCCTTGAATCTTGGAATGCATTTCTTAGTTGAAACAGTTGAACCAACCACTCGACGTCACTTATGGAGCCCTTGCCTAGCTTGAGATGTCTTGCTGGATCGGCCCCCTGAGGGAGGCGCTCTGTCTCAACACGTGCCTTGATTCTGCGAATCTCAGTTAGCTGGCTAGGAGATAACTGCTCTGGGTAGCGGAAAGAGTCGACTAGAGAAGTAAATCGAGCGACAAGATCCTCTGAGCCAGAAATCACCCGCGCCCGGAGAAGTGCCTGGTACTCCCACGTGTCGGCCCATTTCTCGAAGTAGGCCCTGTAGCTCTCAAGGGACCTAACCCTAGGTCCGTTTTTGCCCTCTGGTCGAAGTCCGAGATCGAGCTCAAAAGCCATGATGGAGTCCTTGACCAGGCCGAGGAGCCTGGAGCTCACTCGCTCGGCGACTGCTTGTGCATCCTCATCTTCGGATAGGTAGACAAGCATTGCATCGGCATCAGAACCAAAGCCCAACTCCTCGCCGCCAAGTCGGCCCATCGCTACGATTCCTAGGTCGACTTCATCAGACTCTTTGGCAAGCACAAGCATGGTGCGGAGGTAGGAATCCATTATTGCGCTGAGGCCCTTGCTTATTTGGGCCATACTGCTGACCCCAAGAACGGCTCCAATAGCAACCCGTAAGGTCTCTCTTCTGCGGATGTTCCGGATTAGATCCGCTGCTGTGGTTGTCTCTTCCTGCCTTGAAACCACCGCCAGCATCTCCGACTCAATTACGCCAACTTCCCTCGGCAGAAGTTCTGAATCATCGCCAAACCAAGATGTTGCATCCGGAATTCGCTCCAGCACCCTGGCAACCATGCCGGAGGAAGAAAGCACTCTCATTAGTCGCTCCGCCGCGCCGGATGAGTCTCGTAACATCCGCAAGAACCATGGAGTCTCGCCTAACTCTTCACTTAGTCGCCTGAAGCTCAAGAGGGCTCGATCTGGGTCGGTGCCCTCTGCCATCCACCGAATCAAGACCGGCAAAAGGGTCCGTTGAATCGTCGCTCTCCTGGAGACACCCGTCGTGAGGGCGTTAATGTGGTTTAGCGCACCCTTGGGGTCAACGAATCCAAGGGCCACAAGCCTTCGCTCAACATCCTCGGCACTTAGGGTGATCTCTCCGGGAGTAAGAGCAGCTGTGGCAGCCAGTAGAGGCCTATAGAAAACCGAGTCATGAAGCTCAGCAACCTCCGCCCTTACACTCTCTAGGCGAGAGGCAAGTTCCTCGGCGCTAAGGCCAAGTCCACGCGCCACTCTCCTAAATTCCTGCTCACCGGATGGAATCAGGTGGGAGCGCCTTAGTTTTTGGAGTTGAATTCGGTGCTCTAGAGAGCGAAGAAAGCGGTAGTGCGCCGCCAGCTTGGTTTTGTCGGTACGAGAAAGAAGTCCTGCATCACTGAGAGCCTCGAGAGCGCTTAGAGTGTCCATTACATGGAGCGACTCATCCCCAACACCGTGCACCAACTGCAGTAGCTGCGCAGTGAATTCAACATCTCTCAGCCCACCACGACCAAGCTTTAGATTGCTTGCTCTCTCTTGTGCTGGGATGTTTTCTAAAACCCTCTTTCTGAGGTGTCTAGCGCTGTCGACGATGGCTGAACGGTCCTGATACTCCCAGATCATGGGCTTGATGGTTGAAATGTAGGCCTGCCCAAGGTCAGAGTTTCCAGCCGCGAATCGGGCTTTCAAAAGGGCTTGGAACTCCCAGGGCTCAGCCCACTTTTGGTAGTAGGCAGCATGAGCCTCAAGGGTACGAACCAAAGCCCCTGACTTACCCTCTGGCCTTAAATTTGGGTCTACCTGCCAGAGGCCTGGTTCAATTTCGACCGCATCGATTACTTGCTGCATTCGAGTGGCTATTTTGGTCGCCGCGTCGACACTGTCCGGGGTTGTGGCCACGTAAATGACATCTACGTCGGATACGTAGTTGAGCTCCCTCGCCCCAGTCTTTCCCATTGCGATTACAGCAAGCGGAAGAGGCTCCGCTTCCTCGGGTTTAAGGCGGCCCTCCTTCATTAGCTC